>DASUSR010000250.1:0-12298 GCA_036375015.1 Gemmatimonadales bacterium | reverse complement strand
GCCCGCGCGAAGAAGAACGCCAGCATCAGCACGAACAGGATCAGGTGAAAACCCTGCTGCCCCGGCGACATCCACTGGGTAGCCAGGCCGTAGGCCGTCACCATGCTGAGCCCGATCAGCGAGGAGATGCCGGTGAGGAGTCCGAGCGTGAGCCCGATCCCCACGGCGGTCTCCCCCCACGCGGTGAGCTGGGCGAACAGCTCGGGGTGGGTCAGCACGGTGCCCTCGAGAAACTGCTTGTAGAACTGAAGCGGGTTCTCCGAGGCCTGCTTCGCCACGATCTTGGGCATCACGTCGATCCATCGCGCCGAGACGGCGGGGACCGGCAGGAACCCGCCCACCAGCACGATGGACATCTTCGTCCACAGCGACTTCACGAAGTAGAGTCCGACCGCGATGCGCAGCACGGCCAGCCACCGCGCGGGGTAGTCCATCGTCACGGGCGAGCGGGGGCGATACGTCATGTTCATGGCGCTCCGTCCTGCGGGTGACTGACGCTGTCCGATCAAGACTCGAGAGTCTAGGATCGGGAGTCCGAACGGCAGCTCGACTCTCGACCCTAGACTCTCGACCTGAACTCTCGACTCTCGACTCTCGATCGACCTCCTAATACTCCACCCCAAGCTCCGAAAACACAAACGTCCACGTGTCCGTCAGCTCGTCGAGGATCTTGGCCAGCGGCTTGCCGGCACCGTGCCCCGCCCGGGATTCGAGGCGGAGCAGCACCGGGCGCCCCGAGCTGCTCGCCGCCTGGAGCCGCGCGGCCATCTTGCGGGCGTGCAGCGGGTCCACCCGGCTGTCCCCCTCGGCCGTGGCGAGCAGCACGGCCGGATATACAACCCCGTCGCAGACGTGATGGTAGGGGCTGTATGCCCGGAGCCACTGGAACTGCTCCGGGTCGTCGGCCGAGCCGTACTCCGGAATCCACAGCCTGGCGATCAGGAACCGGTGGTAGCGCAGCATGTCGAGCAGCGGCACCTGCACCACCACCGCCCGGAAGAGATCGGGGCGCTGGGTCAGCACCGCGCCCATCAGCAGCCCGCCGTTGGATCCGCCGGCCACGGCCAGCCGATCCGGCCGGGTGTAGCCCTCGGCCACGAGCCACTCGGCCGCCGCGATGAAGTCGTCGAAGCTGTTCTGCTTGTGGCCCAGCATCCCCTGCTGGTGCCACTCCTCGCCGTACTCGCCGCCGCCGCGGATGTTGGGCACCGCGACCACCCCGCCGCGCTCCAGCCAGAGCAGCAGCGAGCGCGAGAACGCCGGCGTCATGCTGATGTTGAACCCGCCGTAACCGGTGAGGTAGACGGGATGATCGCCGGTGCGCTCGAGCCCGGCACGGTGGACCAGGAACATCGTCACCGACGTGCCGTCGCGCGACCGCACCGCCACCTGCGACACGCTGAACCGGTCCGGCTCCACGTCGGCCTCGACCCGCCGCCACAGGCTGGTCTCGCCGGTCGCGAGGTCCATCCGGTAGACGCTCGGGGGAACCGTGTACGAGGAGAAGCCGAAGAAGAGCTCGCGGCCGTTCCACTCCGCCCCCGTGCCGAACAGGCTGCCCAGCGTAGGGAGGGGGACCTCCCGCGTGGGCCCGCCCTGGAGCGCGACCAGGCGGAGCCGGGACGAGGCATGCTCCAGATAGCTGAGGGCCAGCGTGTTCGCCGTGACCGTCACGCCCTCCAGCACGGAGTCGGGCGAGGGGGGCACGATCTCCCGCCACGCGTCCTGCGCGGGCCGCTCGGGATCCACCGCGTAGAGTCGAAACGTCGGGGCGTCGAGGTTGGTGCGCAGGAACAGCCGTCCGTGCGCCAGCTCGCCCTCGAACGAGGCGGGCAGGTCCTTGGCCACGGGCACCGGCCCTCCACCGGAGACCCGGTCCAGCAGATACACGTCGGTCTGATCGAAGGTGCGGGCCACCGAGATGAGCAGCCAGCGCCCGTCCGGCGACAGGTCCACCCCGGGCCAGTGCTCCTTCTGCTCCGGCTTGAACACCAGCGGGTCCGCGGCCGGGTCGGCGCCAAGGGGATGGAAATAGACCGCGCGGTGGTAGTGCTCCTCGCCCTCGGGCACCTGGCCCGCCGCGGGATACCGCGTGTAGTAGAACCCGCTCGCGTCCGGCAGCCAGGCGAGATCGGCGGCGCGGGTCCCGGGGATCCGGTCGGGAAGCTGCGTGCCGCGGTCCACGTCCAGCAGATGCAGCACGCTCTGCTCGCTGCCGCCCTCGGAGAGCCCGTAGGCCAGCAGCCGGCCGTCCTCGCTCGGGTAGTACCAGTCGAGCGCGGTCGTGCCGGCGGCGTCGAGCCGGTTGGGGTCGATCACCACCCGGTCCTCGCCGTCCGCCCCGTGCCGGAGGTAGAGCACCGGCTGGTTCTGGCGGCCGTCGCGCCGCTGGTAGAAGTACCGCCCGCGCACCGGGGCGGGCACGCCCAGCGCGCCGATGGCGAGCAGCTCGCCCAGCCGGCGTCGGATCGCCTCCCGCGCGGGCACGGCCGCCAGGTAAGCTTCGGTGAGCGCGTTCTGCCGGTCGGTCCACTCCCGGGTCTCCGCGCTCTCACCGTCCTCCAGCCAGCGGTAGGGGTCCGGGACGGTCTCGCCGTGGAGGACGTCCTCGTCGGCGGCGGTGCGAGTCGGGGGGTAGGTCGGCGGCACGAGTGGTCCCGTAAAAGGATGGCTGCCCGGCTGCTAGTCCCCGAGGCTGATCCCCAGCTCCCGCGCCGTGCAGATGGTGTCGCTGTCGAGCGGTACGTTCTTGGCCTTGCCGACCACCTCGTCGAGCGGCACCCGGGTGATGTCGGGACCGTTGAGTCCCACCATGGTGCCGAACGCGCCGTCCGCGATGGCCCGCACGGCGGCCGAGCCGAACCGCAGGGCGAGCAGGCGATCGTAGGTGGTGGGTGTGCCGCCGCGCTGCAGATGACCCAGCACCAGCGTCCGGGTCTCCTTTCCCGTTCGGTGCTCGATGTAGCGCGCCACCTTGCTGCCGATGCCGCCCAGCCGGTCCACCGTCCCCACTCCGCGCCGCTCCACCAGCTCCACCGACCCGTCCCGGGGGCGAGCCCCCTCCGCCACCACCACGATGCTGAACCGGCGGCCCGCCGCCTCTCGGCTGCGGATCTTCTCGCACACCTTTTCCATGTCGAACGGGATCTCGGGGAGGAGGATCACGTCCGCGCTCCCGGAGAGCCCGCTGTAGAGCGCGATCCAGCCGGCGTACCGGCCCATCAGCTCCACCACCATGACGCGCTCATGACTTTCCGCTGTGGAGTGCAGTCGATCGATCGCCTCGGTGGCGGTGCTGACCGCGGTGTCGAAGCCGAAGGTGCGCTGGGTCCCGAACACGTCGTTGTCGATCGTCTTGGGCACGCAGACCACCGGCAGCCCCTTGCGCCAGAGCTGGTGGGAGATCAGGAGACTGCCGTCGCCCCCGATCGACACGAGGGCGTCGAAGCCGCTGGCCTGGAACGCGGCCACGAGGTCGTCGCTGCGGTCGGTCTCGTGCTCGTTGCCGTCGGCGTCCCGGGAGACGTACCGGAAGGGATTGCCCCGGTTGGTGGTGCCGAGAATGGTGCCGCCCAGATGGGTGATGCCACGCACCTGCGCCGGACCCAGCGGCACGACCCCGTTGAACGACAGCAGCCCCTCGTAGCCGCGCTGAATGCCGTAGCTCCGCCAGCCGCGGGTGTGGGCGGACAGCACGACCGCCCGGATCACGGCGTTGAGCCCGGGCGCGTCCCCCCCGCCGGTCGAGATCGCGATTCTCACCGGGTCCGCCGGATGGCCTCGACGACCTCGCCGGGCTGGGCGTGCCGCCTCACGGCCTTCTTGGAGAACACCAGGCTGCCGTCCGCCATCACCTCGAACACACCCCCCGAGGACGGCACCAGACTGACGTCGGCCCCGGGGAACGCCTCACGAATCTCAGCCGCCAGACCGACGGCTCTTGGCTCGTAGTTTCAGACGACGCAGTACTGGATCGTGACCTGCACGCGCGCTCCTCGTTCGTTGTTCGCCGCTCCCCGTGCGGCAACGCCGCGAATCGTAGCCCGCCCGCGGGGAGAAACCAAGTGTGGTCACCCGGCTGTGACGGCGCTCCTTGCTGATCGTCCAGTGACGGCGTATCTATTTGATCCATGCGAACCTACCACGACCCGTCCCGGGGCCGGGCTCGGGGGCTCTCGCTCCTGGGCAGCCTGGTTCTTCTGGTGGCGTGCGCCCTGCCCGCCGCCGCCCAACAGCGCAAGTACCTGGTCGAGCTCGGTGCGGCGGGGGTCTACCAGTCCTTCGACGACCTCACCAATCTCGGGGGCGGGACCGGGGGCCTCGCGCGCATCGGGCTCTGGCTGCCGGCCAACTTCTCGGTCGAGGCCGAAGGGGCCTTCCTCAGCTCGAGCGCGGACGTGACCGAGGTGGACGTCAACGTGAACTCGTTCAGCCTCGCCGCGCTCTACAACATTCAGATCGGTACGTCGAGCTTCCTGTACTTCAAGGCCGGCGGCGGATCCACCAGCTACGGCGACTGCCCCGCGATCAGCACCGCGCTCTCGCCCATCTGCGGGAGCGCCGGGGCCTTCATCGGCGGCGCCGGGGTGCGTGTCGGGGTGAGCCCCACGCTCATGGTCCGCGGCGAGGGGCTCCTCCAGCGCTACAGCACGGATTCCCGCAGCCTCTCGAACTTCGGGCTCAATCTCGGCATGAGTCTCATGCTGGGCAGCAGGCCCATCCAGGACGCGGACGGCGACGGCATCCTGGACAACCGCGACCGCTGCGCCAACACCCCGGCGGGCGCCCAGGTGGACGGCAGCGGCTGCCCCTCGGACAGCGACAACGACGGGGTCCCGAACGGCATCGACCGCTGCCCCACCACGGTGGCCGGCGCCACGGTCGATTCCACGGGTTGCACCCGAGACTCCGACGGCGACAACATCGCCGACGGGCTCGACAAGTGCCCCGACACCCAGGCCGGCGTGCTCGTGGATCCCACCGGCTGCCCGCGGGACAGCGACGGCGACTCGATCCCCGATGGCATCGACCGCTGCTCGGAGACGCCCCGCGGGGCCACCGTGGACGCCCTGGGCTGCCCCGGCGACGAAGACGGCGACGGCGTGCTGGACGGCCTCGACCGCTGCCCGCGCACCGCCGTGGGGGCCCGCGTGGCGCCCACCGGGTGCGCCGCGGGGCAGGAGCCCGGCCGCGCCGCCCCGACCGGGCAGCCCCCGACACCCGCCCCCGCCCAGCGGCCCACGCAGCGGGCGGCGCCCGCCCAGCCGCCGGCGGCCCAGCCTGAGCCGGCAGCCGCGGACACGGCACCGCCCCCGGTGCCGGGAACGATCAGCCCCGGCGTCATCTCGGGGGTGAGCTTCGCCGCGGGCACCGCCCGGCTCAGCCCGGGGAGCTACGTGGCCCTCGACTCGATCGTTCGGGTGCTGCTGGCCAACCCCAGCCTCCGAGTGGAGGTCTCCGCCCACACCGACAACACCGGAACCGCCGCCGAAAACCTGCACCTCACGAACCTGCAGGCGGAGGCGGTGAGGAACTATCTGGTGACCAAGGGCGTGCCCTTCCAGCAGGTAGTGCCGCGCGGCTACGGCGCGACCGTTCCGCTCACCATGGACACCACCCCCCGGGGTCGCGCGGCCAACCGCCGCGTGGAGATACGGCCCATGCAAGCAGGCCCCTGATTTGCAGTTGAGGGACGGAGCGGCGGGCACCACGCCCGCCGCTCCGTCTACTCCAGCCCCAGGGCCGCATGCGCCGTCCATTCGCCTTCGGTATTCTGGCGGTTCTGCTGCACATTGCCTCGCTCGAGGCCCAGCAGCCGGCATGGGGCGATGAGCTCCCGCCGGCGCCCGCGCTCCCCGACACCCTTCTCGCCGTCCCCCGCATCGATCTCTCCCTCCGCTGGCCCGCGCCGCCGCTCAGCCGCCCGCCCGAGGCCGTGCGCGCGGTGTACGTGAACGCATGGGCCTTCGGGGGAAAGCGATTCCACGATCTGGTTCGCCTGGCCGAGCGGAGCGAGCTCAACGCGTTCGTGGTCGACGTGAAGGACGACACCGGGTATCTCACCTACCGTTCCGAGGTCCCCACCGCCGTTCGGATCGGCGCCAACAGCCAGCTCCGTGCGCGCGACGTGCGGGAGCGGCTTCGGATCATGCGGGAGCGGGGGATCTACCCGATCGCCCGGATCGTCGTGGCGAAGGACCCGCTGCTCGCGGCCGAGAAGCCGGACTGGGCGGTGCGTCACGTGGACGGCGGCCTCTGGCGCGACCGGCTCGACTTCGCCTGGGTGGACGCGTTCAACGACTCGGTGTGGGTCTACGCCGCGCAGCTCGCCGCGGAGGCGGTGCGCATCGGGTTCGCCGAGGTCCAGTACGACTACGTGCGGTTCCCCGACGAGCCGGAGAGCCGGCTGGCGAGCGCGCTCTTCCCCGGCCGCCGCGCGGGCGAGACCAAGCGCCAGGGCGTGGCGCGCAACCTCAAGCTCCTCGGGGAGCGCACTCGGAAGCTGGGGGTGCCGTTCACCATCGACGTCTTCGGGCTCACCACCAGCGCCCCGAGCGACATGGGTATCGGCCAGATGTGGGAGGACCTGGTGACCACGGCCGACGTGGTGCTGCCGATGGTCTACCCCAGCCACTACATGCGCGGCGTCTACAATCTCAGGCACCCCAACAGCGAGCCCTACTTGGTGATCCGGCGGGCCATGCAGGATGCCATCCGGCGCTCCGCCCCGCTGGGCAAGACCGCCGAGATCCGGCCCTACCTCCAGGCCTTCACCCTGGGCCCCCCGCGCTATACGCCCGGCCACGTGCGGGAGCAGATCCGGGCTGCCGAGGAGTTGGGTCTCAAGTCGTGGGTGCTGTGGAACCCGCGGAGCGCCTACGATCCGGCCATCTTCCGGCCGGAGCCCGCCGCCGTAGGCCTCTCCGACGCACCGGCCGCCGCGACGCCGTAACCCTCCGGCGGACAAGGGCTGACCTCGGACGAGGTCGGCCCGGCCGGACCCCGCCCGAAAGCCGCCACGTAAACAGTGTCCCGGCAGCGACTTGGCTTCCGCCGCCCCAGGGCGTGATCCTTGCTCCTTGCGGAATTTCCGGGCAGACCCGAGAATACTGCCTTCTCGTTTTCAGCCGGCGGGCGAGGCTACCGGCGCCCCCATGCTCTCAAGTTCAGGACAGGAGTACACGATGGAACTGCGGACCCGCTTGGGCCTCGTCGCCGGTCTCGTTCTGGTCCTTCTGGCCGGCCGGGCCGAAGGCGCCGCCGCGCAGGACGCGGCGCCGGCCGAGGTCACCCCGGCCGCCGTGGCCAAGGGCGACACCATTTTCCACAAGACCGGGCTCTGCTACGCCTGCCACGGTGCCAACGGCGAGGGCACGGTGGGCCCCAGCTTGACCGATGCCGAGTGGCTTCACGGCGACGGCTCCTACGACATGATCGTAGCGACCGTGACCGCCGGGGTTCCCAAGGAGAAGGCCAAGAGCGGGATCGCGATGCCGCCCAAGGGGGGCAGCAGCATCAGCGACGAGGACGTGAAGGCGGTGGCCGCCTACGTGTACTCGCTGAGCCACAAGTAGCCGGCCCGGCCGGTCGAATCACCCGAGGGGCGCACGCCGTGCGCCCCTCTCGCCGTTCCGGGGTCGGGCGTCACCGTGATTTTCCCCGGCCCCGGGGTAACTTCCCGGCATGAGCACGAACCACCTGGCCGGCGCCGCGTCGGCCTACCTCCACTCCGCGGCCCACCAGCCGGTCCACTGGTATCCCTGGGGCGCCGAGGCCTTCGCCGCGGCGAGGGCCGCGGACAAGCCGGTCCTGCTCGATATCGGCGCCGTGTGGTGCCACTGGTGCCACGTGATGGACGGTGAGTCGTACGAGGACCCCGAGATCGCCCGCTACCTGAACGAGAACTTCGTCTGCATCAAGGTGGACCGGGACGAGCGGCCCGACGTGGATGCGCGGTACCAGCGAGCCGTGCAGGTGCTGTCCGGGCAGGGAGGGTGGCCGCTCACCGCGTTCCTGACCCCGGAGGGCGAGGTCTTCTACGGCGGCACCTACTTCCCCCCCGACGGGAAGTTTGGCCGACCCGGCTTCCGCACCGTACTCGGCGCGGTGCTCGAGGCCTACCAGGACCGGCGCGATCAGGTGACCGCCCAGGCCACCGCCATCAGCCGGGTGGTGGACGGCCAGCTCGACGAGGGCGCCCGCGGCGATGTGGGACCCGAGGTGCTCGACGCGGCCGTGCGCCAGATCGCCGGCGTGTTCGACCGCAAGAACGGGGGCTTCGGCAGCCAGCCCAAGTTCCCCCATCCCGGCGCCATCGAGCTGCTGCTGCATCGCTGGTGGGACCACCCCACCGACGAGGTGCGCACCATCGTGGATCGCACCCTCCAAGGCATGGGCCGCGGGGGCGTGTACGACCAGCTCGGCGGCGGGTTCCACCGCTACAGCGTGGACGCGGAGTGGATCGTCCCCCACTTCGAGAAGATGAGCTACGACAACTCCGAGCTCCTGCGGGCCTATCTCGACGCCTACGCCCTCTTCGGCACCGAGGAGTATGCCGGGGTGGCCCGTGGGATCGTCCGGTGGGTGCGGGAAGTCGCCTCGGACCCGGAAGGCGGCTACGCGGCCAGCCAGGACGCCGACGTGGGCCCCGACGACGACGGCGACTACTTCACCTGGACCCGCGACGAGGCCGCCGCGGTGCTGAGTCCCGAGGAGCTCGAGATCGCCGCCGCCTACTACGACATCGGCACCGCCGGCGAGATGCACCACAATCCGGGCAAGAACGTGCTCTTCGTCTCCAGCACCGTGCCCGCCATCGCGCAGCTCCGCGGGATGTCGGAGCAAGCGGTCGCGGCCCTGCTCGAGTCGGCGAGAGCGAAGCTGCTGGAGGCTCGATCGCGCCGGCAGGCCCCGTTCGTAGACCGGACCCGGTACACCGGCTGGAACGCGATGATGGCCGCCGCGATGCTCCGGGCCGGCGCCGTGCTGGGTGACGACTGGGCCTCGCGCCACGCGCTCCTCACCATGGCGCGGCTTCGGTCCGAGGCGGCCGAGGCCGACTCCGTCGCTCACACCCCCGGCGGAGTCACCGGTCTCCTGGACGACCAGGTGCAGACCGCCGCCGCCGCGCTCGACGCCTTCGAGTTCACCGGTGAGCGCCGCTGGCTCGACTGGGCCGTCGCCCTGATGGAGCGCGTGTGGCGCGACTACCGGGACGATCCCGGCGGCGGCCTCTTCGACACCGCGCGCGGTCGCGAGGGCGAGCTCGGCCTCCTCCCGGCCCGGGCCAAGCCGGTGCAGGACTCGCCGACGCCGTCGCCCAACGGGGTGGCCGGCATCGTCGTGGCCAGGCTCCACGAGCTCACCGGCGACGAGCGGTGGCGGGGCCGCGGCGAAGAGCAGATCGAGGCGTTCGCGGGTCGGGCCGGTGAGCTGGGTCTGCATGCCGCCACCTACCTGCTCGCGGTGGACTGGCACCGCGGCGAGCGCACCCATCTCGCCGTGGTGGGCCCGCTCGAGGATCCAGTGGCGGAGGCGATGCACCGGGCCGCGCTCGCGGCCTTCGTGCCCCGGTGCGTCGTCCAACGCCTGACCCCGGAGGACGCGAGCTCGGCCGCGCTGCCCGCCGCGCTTGCCGGCATGCTCGCCGTCGGCGGCGGCGCGCGCGGCTACGCCTGCACCGGCACCTCCTGCCGCCGGCCCGCCGAGAGCCTCGAGGAATGGCGCGAGACCCTCGCGGCTCTGGAGCAGCCGCGCGTGTTAGATTAGGCTCACCCGCTCACCGAAGACGAGGACGCGACGTGGCAAAGACCGCGACGATCGAGACCAGCAAAGGCACCATCGTGGCCGACCTGTTCGACACCGAGGTGCCCGGCACCGTGGCCAACTTCGAGAAGCTGGCCAATAGCGAGTTCTACGACGGCACCCGCTTTCACCGGGTCATCTCCAATTTCATGATCCAGGGGGGCGACCCCTTGTCGAAGGAACCCGGCAATCCCCGCGTGGGCACCGGAGGCCCCGGGTACAAGATCAAGTGCGAGACCCATCTCAACACCCACAAGCACGAGGCCGGCACCCTCTCCATGGCCCACGCCGGCAAGGACACCGGCGGCAGCCAGTTCTTCATCTGCCACGCGCCGCAGCCGCATCTCGACCGCGTGCACACGGTCTTCGGCCAGGTGCGGCAGGGGATGGACGTGGTGAACAGCATCCGGCAGAACGACGTAGTCACCTCCATCCGGGTCTCCTGAGCTGCATCTCGACTTCGCCCTGGTCGCCGATTACGCGCTGATCGACCAGCAGGGCAAGCTGAGCGTGCTCGGGATCTTCCAGCACGTGTGGCTCACCAGCTTCCCGGCCGTCTGTCCCCGCACTCATCTCGTGCTCCGGGTGCGCGGACGCCGCACCGAGATCGGGATCCACACCATCCGGATCCGGTTCGTGGACGAGGGCGGCAACGAGCTCCTCGGAGGCGAGGGCACCGTGCAGTTCGGGGAGCCCCCCGCCGGCGTGGTGGACGTCGAGGCCGGGGCGGTCCTGGTGTTCGACATCCCCCTGCCCCGCCCCGGGCCCTACGCCTTCGAGATCACGCTGGACGGCGAGCTGGCGGGGAGGGTGGGGCTGACGGCGGCGTTTGCGCAACAATGACCACTCCCGCCATGACCCGCGACTCCGCCCTCGCCCTCATGCACGAGTGGACCCTCTCCGACGCCCTCCGCAAGCACATGTACGCCGTCGAGATCGCCATGCGGGCGATGGCGGAGCGGGCCGGGGCCGACCCCGACGAGTGGGGGATCGTGGGGCTGCTGCACGACTTCGACTACGAGCGGTACCCCAACGCGGCGCATTCGCCGACCGAGGAGCACCCGGCGGAGGGTGTGCGGGTGCTGGCGGAGCTGGGGCTGCCCGACTCGTCCTGTCGGGCCATCCTGGGCCACGCGAGCTACACCGGGGTCCCGCGCGACAGCGACATGGCGAAGGCGCTCTTCGCCGTGGACGAGCTCTGCGGATTCCTCGTCGCCTGCGCGCTGGTGCGGCCCTCGCGCAGCCTGCGGGACCTCGAGGTGTCCAGCGTGAAGAAGAAGCTCAAGGACAAGGCCTTCGCCCGGGGAGTGAGCCGCGACGATGTGATCCAGGGCGCCGCCGAGATCGGCGTGCCGCTCGACGAGCACATCGCCTTCGTGCTCGGCGCGCTCCGGCCGCACGAGCAGCGGCTGGGCCTCGGCACGGCATGAGCGGCGTCCCGCTCGGGACCGCTGAGCAGTCGGTCACGAGCGCCATCAACCGGGCGGCCGGAGGCCGGCCGGTCCCCGGCAACAGGGTGGGGCTGCTCATCGACGGCCCGCACGCCTACGACGCGATGCTCGAGGTGATCGCGGGCGCCTCCCGCTGGATTCACTTCGAGAACTACATCATCCGGAGCGACGCGGCCGGCTGGCGCTTCGGCGAGCGGCTCGCGGCCCGCGCCCGCGAGGGGCTGCACGTCCGGGTGCTCTACGACTGGATCGGCTGCATCAACACCTCGCGCCGGTTCTGGCGGCACCTCCGGGAGCACGGCGTGGAGGTGCGCCCCTTCCATCCGCTCCGCCCGCTCGATCTGGTCACCAACTTCTCCCGGAACCACCGCAAGCTCGTCGTCGGCGACGGGTGCCGTGCCGTCATCGGCGGTCTCTGCATCGGCGGCGAATGGACCGGCGACGCGATCGCGGGCGGGCAGCCATGGCGGGACACGGCGGTCGAGATCGCCGGTCCGGCGGCCGCCGTGCTCGATCAGGCCTTCGCCCGCACCTGGGAGGTGGCCGGCGGCCGGATCCCCGACGAGGACGTGGCCGGGCGGGTCACCCCGATGGGCGAGGCGGAAGTCCGGGTGATCAGCGGCGAGCCCGGGCGGGAGCGGGCCTTCCGGGTGATCGAGCTGCTGGCGGCCGGCAGCATCAACCGCATCTGGTTCACCGACGCGTACCTGGTGGCGCCGCCGCGCCTGTTCCAGGCGCTGCGCGACGCGGCCCGCGACGGCGTGGACGTGCGCATGCTGGTGCCCGGCTCGAGCGACCTGCCGCTGATCCGCAATCTCTCCCGCATCGGCTACCGCGACCTGCTGCGGAGCGGGGTGCGGATCTACGAGTGGGACGGGCCGATGCTGCACGCCAAGAGCATCGTGGCCGACGGGCGCTGGGTCCGGATCGGCTCGAGCAACCTCAATCCCTCGAGCCTGGTGGGCAACTACGAGCTGGACGTTCTGATCGAGGATCCCGCCCTCGCCGAGGCGATGGAGCGGCAGTATCGCCTCGACATCGCC
>DASUSR010000249.1:0-6134 GCA_036375015.1 Gemmatimonadales bacterium | reverse complement strand
CGGGTCATGGGCGGCGGAGGAAGGTGAGGGCGGTATCGCCGTAGCGCCGGCTCTCGTCGCCGTCGATCCGATCGTCGGCGCGGTGTTCCACGGAAAGAATGCGCGCGAACGGGGTGCGCCGGAAGAGCGCGGCGAGGCGCTGGGCGGCGTCGTGGGCGTAGGGGGGGTCGGCCAGGGCGAGGTCGAACGCGCCGGGATCCAGGCGCTCGGCGAACCGCAGCGCGTCGCCCCGGTGCACCCGGGTGCGGTCCGCCACGCCGAGCGCCGCGATGTTGGCGCGCAGGGCCTCGAGGGAGGCCGGGTGGAGCTCGACGAAGTCCGCCGTGCTTGCCCCGCGCGACAGGGCCTCCAGCCCGAGGGCCCCGCTGCCGGCATACAGATCGAGCACCCGCGCGCCGTCGAGCTCCCGGCCCAGGATGCTCATCCAGGCCTCGCGCACCCGATCGGCGGTGGGGCGGACCCGGCCGGCCTTCGGGACGGCCAGCCGCCGGCCCCCGAAGCTGCCTCCGACGATGCGCAAGCCCCGAGGCTCCTCAGCTCCCGGCGCTTTCGGGGCGAGCGGCCGCACCCCGCGATCCCGCGCCGTTCACGCGGCCGCGCCGCCGTGGGGCGAGAGCGCGCAGAGGCGCGCCTGCAGAATGGTCTGGCCGTTCCACTCGTTGCATTCGATGCGGAACGCCGCGTCCACCGGCGCATCCGTGAGCCAGGGGACGCGGTCGGCCCACTGGAACCCGATGGCGGGGAGGCGGGAGCTCCCGTCGTCGAGGGTGCCCTTGAGGTGCCCCTGCCCTACCCGGGACCGGCCGGCGAAGCGGATGCCGCGCACTCCGAACACCGGGCTCGAGTTGCCGGTCCCGCAGGGCTCGAGATGCCGCATGAGCCGCTCCAGCTCGCTGGTGATCTCGGGCAGCCCCACCTCGAGGTCCACCCGCTGCTCCGGCCCCAGGTCCTCGGGCGTCAGCGTCTCGCGGGCCAGCCCGGCGAAGCGCTCGCGGAAAGCGTCCAGGTTGTCTCGCCGGATGGTGAGCCCCGCCGCCATGTGGTGCCCGCCGTACCGCTCCAGCAGGTCGCCGCAGGCGAGCAGCGCCGCATGCAGATCGAAGCGTGAGATGCTCCGGCCCGAACCCTTGCCGATCTCGCCGTCGAACGCGATGAGGAAGGCCGGGCGCCCGTACCGCTCGACCACCCGGGACGCCACGATGCCGACCACCCCGGGATGCCAACCGTCCCCGGCGATCACGAAGCCGGCGTCCCGGTCCGGGTCGGCGGTGCGCTCCACCTGGCTCAGGGCCTCGTCGAGGATGCGCTGGTCGAGTGCCTGCCGCTCCACGTTGAGCCCTTCGAGCCGTCGGGCGAGCCGGATCGCCTCGTCCGGATCGTCGGTGAGGAGCAGCCGCAGACCGTCGGTGGCCTCGCCGATCCGCCCGGCCGCGTTGAGCCGGGGGCCGAGGATGAAGCCCAGGTGTCCGGCACGAACCTCCCGCCCGGCGAGCCCGGTGGCCTCGAGCAGCGCACGCACGCCGGGCCAGGTGCTGTCGCCCAGCAGGCGGAGGCCGTGCTTCACCAGAATGCGGTTCTCGCCCTGGAGCGGCACCACGTCGGCGACGGTGGCGAGGGCCACGAGGTCGAGCAGGTAGTAGGGCAGGTTGGGCGGCAGCTCCAGCGCGGGCACCAGCGCCTGCACCAGCTTGAAGGCGACGCCGGTGCCGCAGAGGGCGGTGGCGCCGGAGAGGTCTCCCGGCTGCTGCGGATCGACCACCGCCAGCGCCGGCGGGAGCTCGGGGCCCGGCAGATGGTGATCGGTGACCACCACGCCGATGCCCTCGGCGCGCGCGGCCCGCACCGCCTCCACCGCGGTGATGCCGCAGTCGCAGGTGACGATGAGCGAGGCACCGGCGTCGCGGGCCGCCTGGAGACCCGCGGGCCCGAAGTCGTACCCGTCGCGAAGCCGGTGGGGCAGGAACGGCACTACGTCGGCGCCCGCGGCGCGGAGCGCGCGGGTGAGCAGGGCGGTGGCGCACTGGCCGTCCACGTCGTAGTCGCCGTGCACCAGGATGGTGCCGCGGGCCCGGACCGTGGCGGCGATGGCCTCCACGGCCTGCTGCATGCCGAGCAGATCGAAGGGATCGCCGAGGGAGCCGAGGGAGGGGCGGAGATAGTGGCGGGCGGACTCCGGATCGGCCTGGCCGCGCTGGATCAGGAGCGCGGCGAGCGGCTCCGGAAGGCTCAGCCGCTCGGCGAGCGCGAGCACCGCGGCACGCTCGGGCCGGGGCGCCACCACCCAGCGCAGGATGGGGGCCTGGAAGACGCTCACCACGGAAGTGTGCCGCCCTCGCCGGTCATTCCGGGGACCCCGCCAGCTCAGGCGGGTACAGGATCGCACCGCAGGCCTCGCACCCGTCCACCACGGCGCCGCTCCGGATGAGGCTGCGCCGGTTGAGCGGCACCGCGGTATGGCAGGCGCCGCAGCCCCCGTTCAGCAGGGGCACGACCACGTCGGCCGAGCGGGCGCGCCGCAGTCGCTCGTAGCGAATCCGGAGCTGGCGGTCCATCTGCGCCGCTGTGGCCTCCCGCTCGCCGAGGGCGGCCTGCTGCCGCTCCAGCAGGGCGGCGCGGCGCTCCTCCAGCGCGCGCCGGGCCGGCGCCTGACTCTCCTCGAAGGCGGCGACGCTCCGCTCCTCCTCCTCCACCCTCCGCTCCAGCCCGCTTACCGCCTCGGCGCTCCGCACCCACTCGCTCTCTTCCTTGGCCATGACCGAGCGGGTCAGGTCCAGCTCGGCCATGAGCGTCGATGCTTCCTTGGGGTTGCGCACGTGCTCCAGCCGGAGGCGTCGCCGCTCCTCGAGCACCCGGTAGCTCTCGATCTTGCCTTCGAGCTCGTCACGCCGGCGGACCCCCTCCGCCACGGCCCGCCGGGCCGATTCGAGTCCCTCCTTCACTCTGGCGAGCGCCTGGTCCAGCGCCCCCACCTCCACCCCCACTTCGCCCAGCAACCGCTCGACCTCGGCCACCGCCCCGTCCTTCGCCTGCAGCTCGAGCAGCTGCACCAGGTCAGCGTGCATCGCGCCGACCCCGCCGCATGTAGCGCTTCAACAACCCCTCCGGAAAGATGGTGGCCAGCTCCCGCTTGAGACGGTGCTCCTCCTGGATCAGCGCCTCATATTCCTCCGCCGTCACTTCGCGCTTGCGCCGGGCGACCTCCTCGAGCCGGCGGCGCAGCGGCCGCGCCTCGAGGGTGCGGCAGGCGTCCACGTAGCTCTGGTCCGGATCGGGCGAGCCGTATTTCCGCTCGATACTGCCGAGCCAGGCCCAGGCGCGCGTGGCCGCGGGCGAGAGCTGCTCCAAGAATACCGGAGCCCCGACGTTTTCGGGACTGCGCTGCATCGCCTCGTACACCTCGCGGAGCGCGGGTGTTTCGAACCAGTCGGAGGGCACCTCCGCCGCGGCCCGCGGCACCCAGGTGGGGTCCCGCGCCAGCACCCGCAGCAGCATCCCCTCCGCGGCGAACTCCACGTCGGTGGGGCGCCGCGCCCGGCGCGCGGCGAGGCGTACGGGAGCGGCCGCCGCCGACGTGGGCCCGGCCCGCGCCGGGGCCGGGGCACGGCTCTCCAGCTCGTGCAGGAGTACCTCCCGGCTCACGCCGGTGCGGTCCGACACCGCCTTCACGTACAGGTCGCGGGTGATCGGGTCGCTGGCCGCCCGGATCGTCGGCAGCAGCCGGTCGAGCGCTTCCCGCTGATGCTCCACTCCGGCGAACCAGCCCTTCCGCTCGAGCAGCTGGATCTTGCGCTCCAGCAGATCCACGGCATCCCGCAGAATCGGCGCGATCGCGGCCGCGCCGCCGGTCTTGACCAGCGTGTCGGGATCCTCGCCCGGCGGCAGCGTAGCGACCCGGACCCGCATCCCGTGCCGCAGCAGCTCGTCGCCGGCCCGGAAGGTGGCGCGCAACCCCGCCTGGTCGCTGTCGTAGAGCAGCGTGGCCGAGGGAGCGTAGCGGCGCAGCAACGCCGCCTGGTCCGAGGTGAGCGACGTGCCGAGCGGCGCCACCACCTGCTCCACCCCCGCGAGGACCAGGCGGAGCACGTCGAAGTAGCCCTCCACCAGGATGACCGACTCCTCCTTGCGGATCGCACCCTTGGCCAGGTGGAGGTTGTAGAGCTGCTTCCCCTTGTGGAAGATCGCGCTCTCCGGGGAGTTGAGGTACTTGGGCTCCCCTGGTCCGAGCAGTCTCCCGCCGAAGCCCGCCACACGGCCCCGCAGGTCGTGGATCGGGAACAGCAGTCGGGCGCGGAACCGGGGGATCACGCTGCCGTCGTCCCGTGCGGCGGTGAGGCCGGCGTCGAGCAGCACCTGGTCCTTGACCGCGAGCGCCGCCATGGCCTCGAGGAACACCCGGCCGGGGGGTGCGTAGCCCAGGCCGTGCAGCGCGGCGGTCTCCAGCGGCACGTCGCGGGCGGCCAGGTACTCGCGTGCGCCGCGCGCGTCGTCCGACTCCAGGAGCCTGCGGGTGAACCAGTCCTGGGCCACCGCCACGGCGGAGAAGAGCGGTTCGAGGGGGTCCGGGCCGGCGCGCTCGGGCCGCTCCGGGATCACGATCCCGGTGCGCCGCGCGACCTCCCGGATGGCGGTCGGATAGTCCAGTCCCGCCCGCTTCATGAGCCAGGTGAAGACGTCGCCCGACTCGTGGCAGACGAAGCAGTAGTAGCGGCCCTTCTTCGGAATCACGGCGAAGTTGCGATGGGTGCCGCCGTGGAACGGGCAGGGCCCGCGATAGTCGGAGCCGGTGCGCTTGAGCTCCACGGACTCCCCGATGATCCCGACGATGTCCGCGCTCTCCCGGACCTGGTCCACCGTCTCGTCGGGTATGAGGCTCATGCGGAGAACTCCACGATCGTGACGCCGGTACCACCCTGATTGCGCGGCGCGAAGCCGAAGCGCGCCACGCGGCGGTCGCGCGAGACCACCTGACGCACCCGGTCGCGGACCACGCCGGTTCCCATGCCGTGGATGATGCGGAGGAAGGGCTGCTCCGCCAGCACCGCGGCGTCCACCGCGGCGAGGGTCGCCTGCTCGGCCTCGTCGCCGGTCATGCCGCGCAGGTCGACCTCGAGCGACTGCCGGGCCGCGGGGCCGGGGGGCTGGGGGGCGGTGTCGGCGGCCACCCTCGGCCGGGCCGCGGCGGGAAGCACGGTGAGGGTGCTCGCGTCCACCACCACCTTCATCGAGCCCATCGCCACCACCGCGCGCCCATCGGAGCGGAGGTCCAGCACCTCGCCCGCCCCGCCGCCGGCGAGCCGTACTCTCGACCCGAGCTCGAGGCTTTCCGACCCTCCGCCCCGCCGCCCCGGCGCGCCGCCGTCGCCCTGTTCCTCCAGCCTCTCCCGCTGCTCCCGGATCCCCTCCTCGACCAGGCGCCGGGCCTCGCGTGCGGCGGCTTCGTCGCCGGCGGCGCGGGCGGAGCCTAGGGCCTCCTCGACCCGCTGGCGCGCCTCCATCAGGTAGAGTCTCGCCTGCTGCCGGGCCGCGCGCTCGGCATCCTTCTCCCGCCGCTTGAGCTCGGCCTCGCGGGCCGCCTGGCCGTCCTGCTGCGCCGAGAGCCGTGCCGCGAGTCCCTCCAGCTCGAGGGTGCGGGCCTCCACCCCCGCCTGCGATTCGCGCAGTGCGCGCTCCCGTTCCTCCACCGTCGCGAGCAGCGTGTCGAGGTTGCGCTCCGCATCCGGAACCCGCGCCTCGGCGTCCGCCAGGATGGACGGCTTCACGCCGAGGCGGCGGGCGATCGCCAGCCCGTAGGAGCGTCCCGGGACACCCTTCACGAAACGATAGGTCGGCGTGAGCGTCGCCGCGTCGAATTGCAGGGAGGCGTTCACCACCCCCGGGGTGTGGCTCGCCAGATCCTTCAGCGCGCCCAGGTGCGTCGTGGCGAGCGTGAGGGTACCCCGCTGGGTGAGCGACGCGAGTGTCGCCGCGGCGAGCGCCGCGCCCTCGGCCGGATCGGTGCCGCTGCCCACCTCGTCCAGCAGGACGAGCGTCGCGGCATCGGCCTCGTCGAGCACCCGGCGGAGCATCGCGACGTGCGCGCTGAACGTGGAGAGGCTCGCGGCGATCGACTGGCGGTCGCCGATGTCGGCAAAGTA
>DASUSR010000248.1:0-9010 GCA_036375015.1 Gemmatimonadales bacterium | reverse complement strand
CTTCCCCGAGAACCCCTTCGAGCGCAGCAACCCGGTTCAGACGATCAATTTTCTCAAGAACGACGAGGACACCTGGCGGGCCCTCGGCACGCTCACCGCGCGGATGGCGCTCAAGTCCACCGCGCGGCACAACCTGACGCTGATCGCCATCGGCGGGGCCGACTACTTCAACCAGGAGAACGATTTCGTCTCGCCCCCGGAGCTCGAATTCGAGCCCAACGACGGGCAGCCGGGCACCGTGGTGCTGGGGAAGGCGTCCAATCTGAACCTCAACTTCGCGCTGAACGGCAACTATACGTACACCCCGGAGTCGGGCCGCTACCGGGCGACCACCTCCATGGGCGTGCAGTACGAGGACCGCGATCTCGACGCGACGCGGATCCTGGCGCGCACGCTGCTGCCGGGCCAGGAGAACCCGGACCAGGCGACCAGCGTGAGCGTGCTGCAGGACGACCGGCCGGTGCGCGATCTGGGCGTCTACGGCCAGGAGGAGCTGCTCCTGATGGATCAGCGCCTGCTCCTCACCGCCGGGCTCCGGGCCGACCGGAGCAGCAGCAACGGCGACACCGACAAGTTCTTCTTCTATCCCAAGGCCGCGGTCTCCTACCGGATCCTGCGCCCGTTCGGCGGGCTGGACGAGGTGAAGCTGCGGGGCGCGTTCGGGCAGACCGGCAACCAGCCGCTCTTCGGCGCCAAGTTCTCGCCCGACACCACCGGCACCATCGGCGGGATCTTCGGCGTGCTCCCGGGCAACCGGGCCGGCGACCCCACCATCGAGCCGGAGCGGCAGACCGAGTTCGAGGGCGGCTTCGACGCCCAGCTGGCCGGCGGCCGCGCCGAGCTCAACTTCACGGTGTACCAGCGCACGATCGGCAACCTGCTGCTGGAGCAGACCCTGGCGCCGAGCAGCGGGCAGGAGTCCCGCATCTTCAGCTCCGACAGCAAGCTGCGGAACCGCGGGGTGGAGGTGGCGCTCACGGTGAGCCCGATCCAGAGCGAGCGGGTGAACTGGCTGCTCCGGACCACCTTCTTCTCCAACCGCAGCAAGATCACCCGGCTGGACGTGCCCGCGTTCGAGACCGGCGGGTTCGGCACCTCGCTCGGCGCCTTCCGGATCGAGGAGGACAGCTCGGCGACCCAGATCTTCGGCACCGAGGGCAAGGTGGGCGACGCCAACCCCGACTTCCAGATGAGCTTCTCCAGCGACCTGGACGCGGGCCCGATCACCTTCGGCATGCTGTGGGACTGGAAGCAGGGCGGCGACGTCGTCAACCTGACCGAGTTCCTCTACGACATCGGGCAGAACTCGGTGGATTACCTGGAGGCGGGTGAGGCCCGGTTCGCCCGGTGGGCCAACGGCGAGACGGCGGCCTACGTGCAGGACGCCTCCTATCTGAAGCTGCGCGAGGTGAACCTCTCCTACAACCTGCCGCTGAGCTTCACCCAGCGGATCTTCGGCTCCAGCGTGCGCTACGCCCGGCTGACCCTGAGCGGGCGCAACCTGCTCCGCTTCACCGGGTACAGCGGGCTGGACCCGGAGGTGAGCAACTTCGGCAACCAGGCGATCGTGAGGAACATCGACGTGGCGCCGTTCCCGCCGAGCCGCAGCTTCTTCTTCTCCGTCGACCTGGGGTTCTGACATGCGACTCTCGACGACACGCTGGTCTCCGGCGCTCCTGGCTGGCCTCGTGGCCCTGGGAGCCTGCAGCTTCGATCTGAGCACCAACCCCAACAGCCCGGACCCGATCGGGACCAACCCCTCGCGGATCCAGGTGGGCGTGGCGGCCAACGGGATGCTGATCGCGTTCCGCACCGACTTCGCCGATTTCGCGCTGGATATGGGTATCATCGGACGCGAGGTCCTGCGGTTCGACGGCTCCGACCCGCGGTTCACCAGCGAGCTGCTGCACGGCCCGCTGGATCCGGGCGGCGACGCTTTCGGCGGCGATCACTGGGGCGACCAGTTCGCCGCGATCCGGCAGGGGAACCTGATCCTGGCCGTGGTGCCTACGGCGAGCGACCTGAGCGCCGCGGAGCAGAGCGCCACCGCGGGGTACGTGAAGACGATCCAGGCGCTCAACTACCTGATCATCCTCAACAGCCATACGCAGGACTCCATCCCGATCGTGACCGACACGTCGGTCACCGCCCCGCCCGCTCCCTTCCAGACCAACGCGGCGGCGTTCGATCACGTGATCAGCCTGCTGGATCAGGGGCGCGCCGATCTCCAGGCGGGCGGCGCGGCGTTCCCGTTCGCGTTGCCGGGCGGGTTCAGCGGGTTCAACACCCCCGCCACCTTCGTGCCGTTCAACCGGGCGCTCCGCGCGCGGGTGGCGGCGTACCGGCAGGACTGGCAGGGGGTGCTCGACGCGCTCGCGGAGTCGTTCATCGACCCGGCGGGGCCGCTCGAGCGGGGCGTCTACATGGATTACGGCACCGGGGCGGGCGATCTGGCGAATCCGCTCGCGATCGATCCGGTGGCGGGGGAGAACTTCGCCCACCCGTCGCTGGCCACCGGGGCGCAGCTCCAGGTGGACGGGGTCACGCCGGACCAGCGATTCACCAGCAAGATCATTCAGCGCCCGGTCGGCAGCGCGGACGACCTCACCTCCAACCTCGGATGGATCCGGTATCCCTCCCCCGGGACGCCGATCCCGATCATCAAGAACGAGGAGCTGATCCTCCTCCGGGCCGAGGCGCACATCGGGCAGGGTAACCTGCCGCTGGCGCTGGGGGACATCAACACGGTGCGCACCCGGTCGGGCAACCTTCCGGCGCTGGTCGACCTGGGCACCCCCGACCAGGCGGTCACCGAGCTGCTCTACAACCGGCTGTACTCCCTCATGTTCGAGGGCGCGCACCGCTGGATCGACGCCCGGCGCTACGGCCGGCTGGGCACGCTCCCGCTCGACCGGACCACCCGTCCCGATGTGCCGCCGGACGTGGTGTTCGCGACCCTGCCGATCCCGACCGACGAAGTGCTGCCGCGTCAATGAGTTAGGCAGCGAACGGGCGAGCCCCCTCTGGCGGCCGCGGGGGCTCCGCCCGCATCTTCACCGGGTCCATTCCCAGCGGGGCGGCCGCACGGCCGCTCGAGGAGGCGCATGCCGGCAACCACTCTCGCGGGTGATGCTGCCGTCGCCCACAGGCCGGTCGAAGGCGCCGGCCGGGTCCGGCTCGGCTCGGTGGACATGCTGCGCGGCGTCGTCATGGTGGTCATGGCGCTGGACCACGTGCGCGACTATTTCACCGAGGTCAGGTTCGATCCCACCGATCTCAGCCAGGCCGGCACCGCGCTCTTTCTCACCCGCTGGATCACCCATGTCTGCGCTCCCGCCTTCGTGTTCCTGGCGGGGACATCGGCGTTCTTCGCCGGAGCGCACAGAAGCCGCGGCGAGCTCGCCCGGTTCCTGCTCACCCGCGGGCTCTGGCTGGTGGTGCTGGAGTTCACGGTGGTGCGCTGGGCCTGGATGTTCAACCTGAACTACACCACCGAATTCCTGTTCGTGCAGGTGATCTGGGCCATCGGGGTCTCGATGATGGTGCTGGCCGCCCTGATCTGGCTGCCGCTCCCGGCCATCGCGGCGGTCGGCATCGCCACGATCGCGGGGCACAACGCGCTGGACGGAGTGACACCGGCGAGCCTCGGCGCCTGGGGGCCGGTCTGGGCCGTGCTCCACGTTCAGACCACCGTGTCGATCGGGGCGCAGCGGGCGGTCTTCGTGGCCTACCCGTTGCTTCCCTGGATCGGGGTGATGGCGGCGGGCTACGCCTTCGGCGCCCTGCTCACTGTGCCCGCGGCTGAGCGCCGGCGCAGACTGCTCCTGCTGGGGGGCGCGCTCACCCTGGCCTTCGTGGTGCTGCGTGCGACCAACCTGTACGGCGATCCCTCGCCCTGGACGGACCAGGGCTCGCCCGGTCGCACGCTGCTGTCGTTTCTCAACACGACGAAGTATCCGCCGTCGCTCCTTTTCCTCCTCATGACGCTGGGGCCCTCGATCATGGCGCTCCCGCTGCTGGAGGGGCTGTCCGGGCCAGTGGCCCGGTTCTTCCGGACGATCGGCCGCGTGCCGCTGTTCTACTACGTGCTGCACCTGTACCTCATCCACGCGGCGGCCCTCGCCATCGGGACGCTCGCGGGGTTCCCACCGAGCGCGTTCCTCACGGTGTGGCTCCGGCTGCCGGAGGGCTGGGGCTACTCGCTGCCGGTCGTCTACCTGCTGTGGGCGGGCGTGGTGCTCGCCCTCTATCCCGCCTGCCGCTGGTTCGCCGGGGTGAAGGCCCGGCGGCGCGACGCATGGCTCAGCTATGTCTGATCGTTCATCCGCTCACCCTGGGAGGGCATCGCGATGATCCGTGGCACCACTGGAATCACCCAGCTTCGTCTGCTCGCTGCGCTCGCCGCCGCCGTGTCGATCACCGCGTGTGGGGGCGAGGCCTCGCAATATGCGGGTTCCTGGACGCGCGAGCTGTACGGCGAAGGGGAAGTCAAGATGAACTTGGCCGCCAACGGCGACATGGAGCTGATGCTCCCCGATCCCCGATGGCCGGCCGAGGTGGACATGAAGGGCCGGGCGGCGTTCACCGGGGACACGCTGGTCTTCCGCGCCGACACGACCGTGAGCCCCTGTCAGACGCAGGATGCGCGCTACGTCATCAGCCGCACCGACGACGAGCTGCACATCGCGGGCGTGGGGCTGGACAACTGCGGCGGGCGCCGGGCCGCGCTGGTGGGCACCTGGACGAAGAGCTAGGCCGGGGCGAGCGCCGGCCACTGCTGCGTCACGCAGTGGAAGGCGCCCAGGCCCCAGACCAGGTCGGTGCAGTCGATCGGCACGATCTCCCGATCGGGGAAGACCCGGGCGAGCAGGGCGGCCGCTTCGGCATCGCGGGGCGGATCGTAGGCGGGCAGTAACACCACCCGGTTGGCGATGTAGAAGTTCGCGTAGCTGGCGGGCAGTCGCTGGCCTTCGTGATACAACGGCCGCGGCATCGGGATCGTCAGCACGGTGAGCGGGCGCCCGTCCTGATCCGCCATGGTTCGAAGCCGCTCCAGGTTTTCCTGGAGCGGCTCGTAGTTTTCGTCCGAGCGGTCCTCCTCCACCGCGGTCACCACCGTGGTCGGGTTCACGAAGCGGGTCAGGTCGTCCACGTGACCGTCGGTGTCGTCGCCGGCGATCCCGTCGCCCAGCCAGAGAATGTGGCGGACGCCGAGGTAGGCGCGAAGGTAGGCCTCGATCCCGCTCCGGTCGAGCTGGGGATTGCGGTTGGGGTTGAGCAGGCACGCCTCGGTGGTGAGGAGCGTGCCCTGCCCGTTCACGTCTATGGAGCCGCCTTCCAGGATGATGCCGGGCGAAAAGACCGGGATGCCCAGCTCCCGCCCGATCCGGGCGGGGATGACGTCGTCCAGGTCGTACGGCGGGTACTTGCCGCCCCAGGCGTTGAATCCCCAGTCCACGATGGCCTGCTCCCGGCGGCCCCCTTCCTCCCGCTCGATGAAGATGGGCCCGTGGTCGCGGCACCAGGCGTCGTTGGTGGGATGGTGGTGGAAGAACACGTTGCCGGCTCCTGCGCCTTCGTCGCTCAGCAGCCGGCGCACCTCCTGCTCCATGGCGGGGCCCGCTACGTTGATGTGCACCTCCTCGCCGTCGGCGAGGACGCGGACCATCCGCGCGAAGATGGCCGGGACCCGCCCGAACTTGCCGGGCCACGACGCCTCCTTGTGCGGCCAGCTGAGCCAGGTGCCGCGGTGCGGCTCCCACTCGGCGGGCATTCGGAAACCAAGAGAAGCGGGAGTAGGCGGTGAGGGCATCGGGGGAAGGGGAGAGACGGAGGCGGTGAAGAGTGAAGGGTGAAGAGTGAAAGGGAGCCGCCCGATGCCCCTTCACCCTTCACTCTTCACCCTTCACGGTTTCAGTCCAGGTACCTCTTCGTGAGGTCCTGATACGCGTCGATGCGCCGGTCGCGGAGGAAGGGCCAGTGGGTGCGACTTATGTCCACCTTGGCCAGGTCGCAGGTGGCGGTGAGGATCTCTTCGCCGGTCCCGCCCTTGACCAGAAGCCGCCCGCCGGGATCGGCGACGAAGCTGCCGCCCCAGAACTCGATGCCGCCGGCGGCATCGCCCTCGTGGCCGACCCGGTTGACGGCGCAGACGTACACGCCGTTGGCGATGGCGTGGCTGCGCTGGATGGTCTCCCAGGCGGCCTGCTGCTGGGCCCCGTGCTCGGCCTTCTCGCCGGGGAGCCAGCCGATCGCTGTGGGGTAGAACAGAATCTGCGCGCCGTGCAGGGCGGTGAGCCGGGCGGCCTCGGGATACCACTGGTCCCAGCACACCAGGACGCCGATGCGGCCGTAGCGCGTGTCCCAGGCCCGGAAGCCGAGATCGCCGGGAGTGAAGTAGAATTTCTCGTAGTACTGCGGATCGTCCGGGATGTGCATCTTCCGGTACTTGCCGAGGTACGTCCCGTCGGCGTCGATGACCGCGGCGGTATTGTGGTAGAGTCCCTCCGCGCGCTTCTCGAACAGCGAGGCGACCACCACCACGCCGAGCTCCGAGGCCAGGGTGCACAGCCGCTCGGTGGACGGTCCCGGGATCGGCTCCGCGAGCGCGAAGTGGTCGTGATTCTCGGTCTGGCAGAAGTACTGGCTCCGGAAGAGCTCCTGCAGGCACACGATCCGGGCACCCCGGCCGGCCGCGTCCCGGATCCCCTGCAGCGCCTTCCCCATGTTCTCCTCGGGATCGGGGCCGCAGCGCATCTGTACCAGACCGAGCGTCACGCTCGAGGCAGTCGAGATCGTCATGGCGTGCAAGATAACCGCCGGTGCCACAACGGGCACGGCGGCCCAGGGCCCGCTCCCAGGGTGACCCTCGTCACGGGTGGATGGGCGGCCCGTCGGCATTTTTATACCTTGTCGAGCATCCGGCCCGGGGTGCCTCACCATGCGAAAGGAACGACGACCATGAACGGTTCTGCCAACGGAAGGGGATGGGTGCGCGTCGTCGGCGGCTGGACCGCCGGACTGTTCGCGCTCGCGTTGGTTGCGGGGTGCGGTGGCGACCGCCGGCCCGACTCGGCGGCCACTGGCGGCGACACCGCCCCCGCGGCCGATACCGCCGCGGCCGTCTCGCCCATGGACACGGTGGCTGCGGTATTGCCCGACACCAGTCGCGACCTGGCGGCCGTGACCGATACCTCCGCGCCGACCACCACCCCGGGTTCGGCCGTCGCCAGGCGGTCCACTACCGATACCGCCGCTGCGGGAACCGGAAACGCCGCCGCGCCCGCGCCGAAGCCGGCGCCCAAGCCCGCTCCGAAGCCCGCTGCCGAGGCTGAGGCCGCTGCTCCCGCGCCGGCCGCCCCGCCGGCTGAAACCCAGCCCGCCGCGGCGCCGCAGCAGGACACTCAGCCCGCCGCTGCGCCGCAGGAGACCACCGCTGCCCAGCCCCAGGCCGAGGAGCCGGCCCAGGACGCCCCGCTGCGGGACGAGTATCACCAGGCCCCGCGGGACACCGTGGTGCAGGCGGTGTACGACGGGTGGAAGCAGTACAACCTGAACTGCGCCCGCTGCCACGGCGAGGACGTGCTGGGCACCACGATCGCGCCCCACCTGATCACGTCGGTGAAGCCGGAAGGTCCCATCAACACCAAGGAATCGTTCATGCAGGTGGTGTGCGCGGGGCGTCCCGAATTGGGGATGCCGGCGTGGTGCCCGCTGGGGCTGGAGATGGAGAAGATCGAGCAGATCTACAGCTACGTGAAGGGCCGCAGCGACGGCGAAATCGGTCCCGGGCGACCCGCACTCAGGCAGGGGGGCTGAGCCGGTGCGTGCTCCCGCGCTCGCCACCCTGACCGCACTGCTCGGGCTTCCCTGGCTGGGGGTGGCGGCCCAGGGGCCGGGTGCAACCCCGGCCGAGGTGTACGAGGGGTGGCGGCAGTACAGCGTGCACTGCGCCCGCTGCCACGGCCAGGACGTGCTCGGCAACCCGGTTACGGCGAACCTGCTGGAGAGCGCGGCTCCCGGCGGCCCCATGGCGACCGAGGAGGCGTTCAAGGCGGTCGTGCTGGAGGGGCGTCCGGCTCAGGGGATGCCCGGGTTCGCCGAGCTGATGACCGCCGAGAAGATCGACGCGGTGTGGAAGTACGTGAGGGGACGGGCCCACGGGGAAATCCCGGCCGGCCGTCCGAAGGCGCCGGTGGGCTAGGCTCAGCCGCGGGCGAGCGAGCGGGATCCGCCCAGCGCCGCGGCGACCGCCGGGAGCACCTCGGGAAAGAGTCCGTCGCGCTCGAGCAGCGTTTCGGCCAGGTGCTGCGCCGACTCCAGCCGGTCATGGCCATCCGGCGCCAGTGCGCTTACCAGGGCCTCGGCGGCATCGCAGTGCTCGCGGAAACGGCGCTCGGCGTAATCGGCCGCGGCGCCGGTGGAGATGATGAACTGCCAGTCGGAGGACTGCGCCAGCAGCAGTTCGCGCGCGGCCTGCGCCAGGACCGGCCGTGCCTCCGGCCTTTGCAGCGCCGCCGGGGCGGCGTCCCAGAACCGCTCCTCCAGCGGCCAGAGGCGCTCCCAGGTCCACGCGGTCGCGGGGCCGAGCCACATGCTGAAGTCCCCGTTGGCCCCCCAGGAGCCCGCCGGAAGCCGCAGGCCGGCTCGTGCCGGGAACTCCTCCAGATGCTGCCCGGCCGTGGCGGGGCGGACCGTATCGCCCCGGCGGGCGAGCTCGCGGTACACGCTGCCGAGGAACTCGGGGCCCTCGAACCACCAGTGGCCGAACAGCTCGGTGTCGAAGGGCGCCACGATGACCCCGCCGCGTCCGCCCGCGTCCCCGGCTGCGACCTCCGCCAGCAGCCCGCTGAAGTGCTCCGCGTGGCTCCGGGACCGGTCCACCGCCCTGGCGGGGTCGTAGGGCCGCTTCTCCCCGAGGTCGCTGCCCGCGGCGCTCACCCGCCACAGCCGGAGCCCGCCCGGCCACCGCATCTTGTGGAACTCCAGGTACCACTCGTCACCCGGGTAG
>DASUSR010000247.1:0-15856 GCA_036375015.1 Gemmatimonadales bacterium | reverse complement strand
CGGGCCGCTCGCCTTCTTGCGGGCCTCCCCGGTGACCGGATCGTAGGCGGCGAGCCCGTGCCACTTCTCCTGGTTGTCCTCGGCGAAGGAGAAGCCCTTGCCCTTCTGGGTCATCACGTGGATGACCCGGGGACCGCTCATACCCCGCACGAAGGCGAAGGTGTCGCAGAGGGTGGTCAGGTCGTGGCCGTCGATCGGGCCGAAGTAGCGGAAGCCCAGCTCCTCGAAGAGCATGCCGGGCGAGAAGAGGTTCTTGACGCTCTCCTCCACGTTCTTGGCGAAATCCACCACTCCCTCGCCGAACACTCCGCGCAGGGCGAAGGTCATGCCCTTGATCTTCTCCCGCACCCGGTTGGTGCGCGGGTCCGCCACGATCCGGCCCAGGGTCTTGCTGATGGCGCCGACGTTGGGCGAGATGGACATGCCGTTGTCGTTCACGATCAGAATGATGTCGCGGTCGGAGTGCCCCGCATTGTTCATCCCCTCGTACGACAGGCCGCAGGTGAGCGCCCCGTCGCCCACCACCGCCACGACCTTGTGGTGCTCGCCCCGGAGGTCGCGGGCCGTGGCCATCCCCAGCGCGGCGGACATGGCGGTACCGGCGTGCCCCGCGCCGAAGTGGTCGTGCTCGCTCTCGCTCCGCTTGAGGAAGCCGGAGATCCCGTCCCGCTGCCGCAGGGTGGGAAACGGCTCGTTCCTGCCGGTGAGCAGCTTCCAGGCGTACGCCTGGTGGCCCACGTCCCAGACGATCTTGTCGCTGGGCGAGTCGAACTCGTAGAGCAGCGCGATGCTCAGCTCCACCACCCCCAGGCTGGCCCCGATGTGTCCGCCGGTCTGGGAGACGCACTGGATCAGGCGCTCGCGGATTTCCTGGGCGAGCTGGGCGAGCTGCTCGCGGCGGAGCTGCTTGAGGTCGGCGGGGGAATGGATGGCGGAGAGCAGGCTCATCGTGACTCGCGCGCTGGGGTCAGTCATCCCGAGCACAGCGAGGGATCTTCTCGGCGGGCATCCAACCCGCCGGCAAGATCCCTCGGTCGCCGGGCGCCCTCGGGATGACACCGTGCTGTTGCCGGTGCTAAGAATTCCTCGTCACAATATACCCCGCCAGGGCACCCAGTGCCCCGCTCGGCACCCCGGCCCGCTCCAGGTGGCCGACCGCGCGCGCCGCCAGCCGCTCCGCCTCGGCGCGGGCCGCCCCGACACCCATGAGGCTGACGTAGGTGGACTTGGCCAGCTGGGCGTCGCGACCGGCCGTCTTGCCCAACGCCTCGCTGGTGGCGGTGGCGTCGAGCACGTCGTCCGCGATCTGGAAGGCGAGCCCGATCTCCTCGCCGTAGGCGGTCAGCGCGGCGATCCCGGCGGCGCCGCTCTCCGCGGCGATGGCGCCGACGGCGCAGGCGGCGCGGATGAGCGCGCCGGTCTTGCCCCGATGCACCTCGATCAGCTCCTCCAGCGTCAGGGTGCGGCGCTCCGCCTCGAGATCGAGCCACTGCCCCCCGACCATCCCCGCGACTCCGCCCGCCTCGAAGAGCTCGCAGGCCATGCGGCCGAGCGTCCCAGACGGGAGGCCGAGCTCCGCGGCGGACGACGCCAGCACCTGGCCGGCGACCGGCACCAGCAGGAACCCCACCCGGGTGGCGGTGGGCACGTCGAACCGGCGGTGGATGGTCGGCCGCCCCCGCCGCAGGTCGTCGTCGTCCATGCAGGGGAGGTCGTCGTGCACCAGGGAGTAGGTGTGCACCGTCTCGATGGCCGCGGCCACCCCGGCGATGGCGGGGGAGGTCCCTCCCACGGCCCGATAGGCGGCCATCAGCAGGGCGGCCCGGACCCGCTTGCCCGGAGTCCGCAGCGCGTAGTCGAGCGCCTCGCCGTCACGACCCCCGATCTCGCTCCGCAGCCGTGCGGCCCACGCGGCCAGGATCGCGTCGGTCCGCTCGCGCGCCTCGGCCAGCAGGTCGAGGGCGGCAGGCGCGGCCGCTTCAGCCATCGAGATCGGTGAACCGAAGATCCCCGCCCGCCTCCTCCAGCACGGCCTGCACCTTGAGCTCCGCGGCACTCAGCTGGTCGCGCGCCGCGCGGAGCCGCGCCACGCCCTCCTCGAACAGGGCCAGGGCCGCGTCGAGCTCGACGTCCTCCGCCTCCAGGCGGCGCACGATCTCCTCCAGCCGGGCCAGCTCCTCGGCGATGCTGCTCATGACTCCTCCACCCGCGCCGGCACGTCGCCGTCGGCCACCCGCAGCCGGAACCGGGCTCCCTCGGCGAATTCGGCCCGGCGCTTGAGCACCCTGCCCTCGAGGCTCACCGGCACGGCGTACCCACGGTCCAGAATGCGGAGCGGACTCAACGCGTCGAGCTGCCCGGCCAGCCGCTCCGCCCGGTGCCGCTCGCGCCGGATGGCGGCATCCACGCCGGCCTCGAGCCGGTCACCGGTGCGGGCGAGCCGTTCGCCCGCCACCCGCGTCCGGCTGGTGAGCCCGGCGGCCAGCCGGGCGCCCAGGTCGGCCAGCTGGCGCACCACCTCGCGCCGGTCGGCCACCGCCTGCTCGGCCGCGTTGGACGGGGTCGCCGCGCGAATGTCCGCCACGAGGTCGGTGAGCGAGATGTCGGTCTCGTGGCCCACCGCCGAAATGGTGGGCACCCGCACCGCGGCGAGCGCGCGGCAGACCGCCTCGGTGTTGAAGGCCGCGAGATCCTCCCGGCCCCCGCCGCCGCGCCCCACGATGCACAGCTCCACCTCGGGAATCCGGTTCACGGTCCGCAGCGCCGCGGCGATGGCGGCGGCGGCCCCGTCGCCCTGCACCAGGGTGTCCACCACGACCAGGCGGCAGAGCGGCCAGCGGGCGCGCACCACCGTCACGATGTCGCGGAGCGCGGCGCCGGAGACGCTGGTGACCACGGCCACGGTGCACGGGAGCCGGGGCAGACGGCGCTTGCGCGCGGGGTCGAAGAGGCCGTCGCGCTGCAGCGCCTCCTTCACCCGCTCGAGCTCGCGCTGCGCCGCGCCGATCGCGGCCGTGGGAAGGATCCGGGAGACGAGCAGCTGAAACTCGCCCTTCTGCTCGTAGAGCCCGGGCCGGCCGAGCACGAAGACCTCGGTGCCGTCCCGGGGCGGCGACCCGGCGCGCAGCGCGTGGGTGCGCCACATGCAGCAGCGCACCTGGCTCACCGAGTCGCGGAGGGTAAAGTACCAGTGGCCGCTGGACGCGGCCTTACACTGGATCACTTCGCCCTTGACCCACATCGGCAGGAACCCGCCCTCGATGATCCGCTTGGCGGTGCCGACCAGCTCGGTGACGGACCAGACCTCGTCGGTGGGGGCGATCAGGCTCAGCTGAGCGGTGATGGCCATCTCTCGGAAGGGCTCCTGCGCTTGCGGGGGTTCCTGCGGCCGTTCACCAAACAGGTCATGAAGGACGCGATGGAGGGCGGCGCGCTCACCGCGACTCGAGCTGCTGCCAGGCCTGCAGCGTGTTCTGCAGCAGCATGGCGATGGTCATGGGGCCCACGCCGCCGGGGACCGGGGTGATGGCGGAAGCGATCTCCGCCACCGGGGCGTACGCCACGTCGCCGACCAGGCGGTATCCCTTGGGTTGCGAGGGGTCGTCCACCCGGTTGATGCCCACGTCGATCACCACCGCCCCGGGCCGGACCATGTCGGCCGTGACGAACTCGGCCCTGCCGATGGCGGCGACGAGGATGTCGGCGGTGCGCGTGACGGCCGGGAGGTCGCGGGTCCGGGAGTGGCAGACCGTCACCGTGGCGTCGCCGCCGGGCCCCTGCTGGATGAGCAGGTTGGCCATCGGCTTGCCCACGATGTTGGACCGGCCCACGATCACCGCATGCGCGCCCTTGGTCTCGATCCCCGATCGGATCAGCATCTGCTGCACCCCGTAGGGTGTGGCCGGGCGGAAGGCGGTGCGGTCGCCGGTGACCAGCTTGCCCACGTTCATCGGGTGGAACCCGTCCACGTCCTTGGCCGGGTCGATCCGCCGGAGCACCTTCTCGCTGTCGATGTGCTTGGGCAGGGGCAGCTGCACCAGGATCCCGTGGATCCGGGGATCGGCGTTGAGGCGGTCCACGATCGCGAGCAGATCGGCCTCGGACGTCGTCGCCGGCCGGCGGATGGTCTCCGAGTGCATCCCCGCCTCCTCGGTGGCCTTCCCCTTGGAGCGGACGTAGACGGTGCTGGCCGGGTCCTCCCCCACCAGGACCGCCGCCAGACCCGGCGGCCGCCCGTTCCCCGCGAGCCGGCTCACCTCCGCGGCCACCTCCGCGCGTATCGTCTTCGCCAGCGCCACCCCGTCGAGAATGCGCGCGGTCATCGTGCGTAGTCCACTGCTCGAGTCTCCCGTATGACGACGACTTTGATCTGCCCCGGATACTGCAGCTCGTTCTCGATCTTGCGCGCGATGGTCTCGGAGAGCGTCGCGGCGGCACCGTCGTCGATCCGCTCCGGCGTCACCACCACCCGCACCTCGCGGCCAGCCTGGATCACGTTGCACTTCTCCACCCCGGGAAAGCCCGCCGCGATCTCCTCCAGCCGGGTGAGCCGCTTCACGTAGGTCTCGAACGCCTCGCGGCGGGCCCCCGGCCGGGAGCCGCTGATGGCGTCCGCGGCCTGCACCAGCACCGACTCCGCCGTCTCGTGCGGCACGTCGTCGTGGTGCGCCTGGATGCAGTTGATGACCGCGGCGCTCTCGCCGAAGCGGCGGGCCACCTCCACGCCCAGCTCCACGTGGGTGCCCTCGGAGTCGTGGGTGAGCACCTTACCCACGTCGTGCAGCAGCCCTCCCCGCTTGGCGAGCTGTACGTCGAGGTGCAGCTCGGCCGCCATCATGCCCGCGATCCACGCCACTTCCTTGGAGTGGTCGTAGATGTTCTGCCCGTAGGAGGTCCGGTACCGCATCCGGCCGATGAGCTTGATCAGCTCCGGGTGCAGCCCGTGCAGCCCGGTGTCGTAGGCGGCCTGCTCCCCGAGGTCCACCAACTGGCCTTCCAGCTCCTGTTGTACCTTGGTGACCACCTCTTCGATCCGCCCCGGGTGGATCCGGCCGTCCTGGATCAGGGCCTCCAGCGCCCGGCGGGCCACCTCGCGGCGGATCGGGTCGAAGCAGGAGATGATGACCGTGTCGGGGGTGTCGTCGATGATGACGTCCACGCCGGTGGCGGTCTCGAACGCGCGGATGTTCCGGCCCTCGCGCCCGATGATCCGACCCTTCATCTCGTCGCTGGGCAGCGCCACCGCGGCCACCGTGCTCTCGGCGGTGTGCTCCGCGGCGAGCCGCTGGATGGCGATGGAGATGATGCGCCGCGCCTCGCGGTCGGCGCCCTTCCGGGCCTGCTCCTTGATGTCGCGGACCAGCGCCGCGGCCTGGGTCCGGGCCTCGTCTTCCACCCGCTGGAGAATTTCCCGGCGCGCGTCCTCCGCCGAGAGGCCCGCGATCCGCTCCAGCTTGACCCGCTGCTCCTGCGCCAGGCGGTCGGCCTCCCCTTCCCGCTCCCGGAGCGCCTGCTCCCGCTGCGCCAGTGTCTCCTCCCGCTTCCCGAAGCTGCGCTCCCGGAGCTCGATCTCCTCCAGCTTCCGGTCCTGCGCCCGCGAGCGTTCCTCGGCCCGCCGCTCCAGCCGATCGAACTCCTCGCGGCGGCGCTGGATCTCGCGCTCCAGGTCCTCCCGCAGCTTGAGCGTTTCCACCTTGGCCGCCACCACCGCCTCGGAGCGGGCGGCCTCGGCCCGCTGCGCCGCGTCGGCCAGAAGCCGGTCGGCCTCCGCCTTGGCGGTGGCGAGAACGCCGGCGGCCGTCCGCCGCTGGCCGCGGAGGTAGAGGAGGAAGAAGGCGAGGGCAACGGCAAGTCCGGCAGCTACCCCCGCGAGGGCGGGGAGGAGCAGGGACTGACTCATCGAAGTTCTCCGTTAGGACGCGGCGGCGCGGCTGCCCCGCTTGGCGGGTGGGAGGAGCCGCGCGAGGTCGTCGGCCATGGCGGACAGGCGGCCGGCGATCTCGCGGTCGCCCCGGCGCGCCTGGAACAGCTCGTCGGTGATGGCGAGCGCGGCCAGGATGGCCGCCTTGTGGGTCTCCACCATCGGCATGGAGTCCCGCACCCGCTTGAGGGCCGCGTCGAGGTAGGCGGCCACCTCGCGGGTGTACTCGGGCGGAAGCTCGGAGCGCACGGTGAACTCGTCGCCGCCGATCACGACCCGCACCGCGTTCTTGGGCGCGCTCACGCCGCGGTCCCTCCCCCGTGCTGCTCCAGGAACGAGAGCCGGGCCGCGAGCACCCGCAGGCGCTCCTTGGCCGCGTCGATCCGCTGGCGCAAGGCCTGGTTCTCCGTCTCCAGCTCCACGATCCGCCGGCGCGCGTCCTTGAGCTCCGGCCCGGCCAGCTTCCCCCCGCTGGCGCGCGCCTCCGCCAGCTCCGCTTCGGCACGGAGCGTCCGGCGGCGCCACCCTGCCAGCTCGTCCGTGATGTGCCGGAGGAGCTGGTCGAGCTCGTTCAGCGCCTTGAGGTCGGGTCGCTCGTAGGTGTATGCCACGGTCACTCTCCCGCGCGGGACCCTCCGGCATCGCGCCGGCGGACCCCGAGCTCCCGCTCCAGGGCGGCCAGCAGCCGGGACTCGGCGGCGTCCACTTCGGCGTCGCGGAGGGTTCGGTCCGGCGCCCGAAAGGTGAGCCGGAAGGCCACGCTGCGAGTCCCCGCCGGCAGCTCGGCACCCCGGTAGTCGCTCTCTACCTGCACCGACACGAGCAGCGCTCCGCCGGCCGAGCGGAGCACCGCCTCCACCTCGCCCGCCCGGACCCCGTCCGGCAGGAGCAACGCGAGGACCCGTTCTGCCGCGGGGGTCGTCGGGAGCGCTGTGTACCTGGAAGGCTGCCGGGGCGATGGGTCGAGCACCAGCTCGAAGCCGAACAGCGGATCGGCCCAGGGCGGCGCATCCGCCTCGAGCGGAACGGCCTCGCCGACCACGCGACCGGAGCCGTCCCGGGCCACCCACCCGCCGCCCTCAACTTGTACGACGCCCCCCGGAATCGCCAGGGCGACGGCCGCCTCGAACCGCCCCTTGAGGTCCCACAGGTCGAACCGCGCCTCGCCCGTGCCGGTCCAGTGCTCCGGTTCTCGGCGGCCGGTGAAGACGGCCGCCAGCCTCAGCTCCTCCGTCGGGCGGCGCCCCGCCGGCCCCGCGCTCCAGGCGGTGCCGATCTCGAACAGCCGGACGTCAGGGACCTGGTTGGCCCAGTTTCCCTCCACCAGCCGGACCAGCCCAGGGAGGAGCCGCCGGCGCAGCCAGGCCTCCTCGCTGGAGAGCGGGTTGGCGAGCCGCACGCTCTCCGGGCCATCGGGCCCACCCATCGGCAGCCGGGAGACCTCGAAGAGCCCCTGCTCCACCATGCCGCGGCGCACCCCGGCGGCGGCGAGCTCGGCCGGCGAGTCCGGCAGCGCGCCCAGACGGAACGGCCGGAGGTCGGAGGGGAACGCGTCGTACCCGTGCAGCCGGGCCACCTCCTCCACCAGGTCGATCTCGCGTACCAGATCAGGCCGCCAGCCGGGCACGTCCACCGCGATCCGGCCGTCGGCCGGCTTGGAGACGACGGTGGCCCCAATCGCCACGAGGTAGCGCTCGATCGCTTCCCAGGAGATCTCGATCCCCAGCACCTGGGCGACCCGGGCGGGCCGGAGAAAGATGCGCGGAGGGTGCGACGGCTCCGGCCAGAGATCCACCGGCGGATCGGCCAGCTCGCCGCCGGCGGTGGCGAGCACCAGCTCGATGCAGCGCCGCATCGCCTCGCCACCGCCCCAGCGGTCGATGCCCCGCTCGAAGCGGTAGCTGGCCTCGCTGCTCATCGCGAGCGTCCGGCGGGTCCGGCGGATCCGGGCGGGGTCCCAGTAGGCGCCTTCCAGCAGCACGTCGCGGGTCTCCGGCCCCACCTCGGTGCTGGCTCCACCCATGACGCCCGCGAGACCGATGACCCCTTCGGCGTCGGCGATCGCGATCATCTCGCCGTCGAGCTCCCGCTCCACGTGGTCCAGGGTGACCAGCCGTTCACCGGTCCGGGCGCGGCGCACGATGAGCGCGCCCCCCCGCAGCGTGGCCGCGTCGTAGGCGTGCATCGGCTGGTTGAGCTCCAGCATCACGTAGTTCGTGGCGTCCACCACGTTGTTGATGGAGCGCACGGCGACCGCCTCGAGCCGGCGCCGGAGCCAGTCGGGCGAGGGGCCGATCCGGGCCCCCCGGATGAGCGCGCCGTGGAACCGGGGGCACGACTGGGGGTCCTCGATCGTGATCGAGATTCCGCCGGCGGTCCCCGCCGCGCCGGCCCGGCGCGACGGCGGCACGTTCACCGACTCGGTTCCGTGGATCACCGGTAGCCGGAACGGCGTGCCGTACGACGCGGCGAGCTCACGGGCCACACCCTTGTGACCCAGGAGGTCGGGACGGTTCGGGGTGACGTCCACCACCAGGCGGTGATCGCCGAGGGGGAGCGCCTCGAGCAGGGGGGTGCCCGGCGCGGCCTCGGTGTCGAGCTCCAGGATCCCCTCGTGATCCTGGCCCAGGCCCAGCTCGCGGGCCGAGCAGAGCATCCCTTCCGAAAGCTCGCCCCGCAGCTTGGCCTTCTCGATCCGCATCGGCGCGCCGCCCTTGCCGTGCGGCACGCTGGCCCCGACCGGCGCGAAGGGATACTTCCGCCCGGCGGTCACGTTGGGCGCCCCGCAGACGACGTGGCGGCGCTGGTCGCCGCCGTCGTTCACCAGACAGACGTGGAGACGGTCGGCGTTCGGGTGCTGGCGCACCTCCTCCACCAGGCCCACCACGAGCCCGCCGAGCTCGGCGTGCAGCGGCTCGATGGCGTCCACCGTGGCGCCCAGCATGCCCAGGCGATTGGCGACGTCGCGCGGGTCGAGCGGGCGGCGGAGGAAGGCCTCGAGCCAGCGCCGGGAGACGTTCATTCGGACCCCTGCCCCGGGCTTCGTCCCGCGAGCTGCGCGAGAAACCTCATATCGCCTTCGAGCAACAGCCGGATGTCCGGAATGCCGTAACGCAGCATGGCGATGCGGTGGGGACCCATGCCGAAGGCCCACCCGGTGTACCGCTCCGGGTCCACGTTGCAGTTCTCCAGCACCGCCGGGTGCACCATCCCGCAGCCGAGGATCTCCATCCAGCCGGTCTGCTTGCAGGCCGGGCACCCGCTGCCGTGGCACAGCAGACACTCCACGTCCATTTCGGCCGACGGCTCGGTGAACGGGAAGAACGAGGGCCGGAACCGGGTCCTCGTGGTGGGCGAGAAGAACCGGTGGGCGAAGTGGGTCAGGGTCGCCTTCAGGTCCACGAAGGAAACGCCCTCGTCCACCGCCAGCCCCTCGATCTGGGAGAAGGCCGGGGAGTGCGAGGCGTCGAACTCGTCGCTCCGGTAGACCATACCGGGGATCACGACCCGCACCGGCGGCGGTGCCGCCAGCATGGTCCGGATCTGCACCGGCGAGGTGTGGGTGCGGAGCAGCAACCGCCCTCCCTCCTCGTCCGCGGCGGGCGGCGCGTCGAGGTAGAGGGTGTCGTGCATGTCCATCGCCGGATGGTCCGGCGGGAAGTTCAGCGCGAGGAAGTTGTACCACTCGGTCTCGACCTCGGGGCCCACGGCCACGGTGAAGCCGATGCCGCGAAAGATCTCCACGATCTCGCCGGTGACCCGGGTGACGGGGTGCTCCGCCCCGACCCAGCGGCCCCGGCCGGGCATGGTGAGGTCCAGTCCGGCCCGCTCCCGGCGCCGGCGCTCCTGCTCGAGCGTCTCGCGCCGGGCGGCGAAGGCGGCCTCGAAGCGCCCCTTGAGCTGGTTGACCGCCGCCCCGTAGCGCTTGCGCTCGTCCAGCGGGAGCGAGGCCACCCGCTTGAGCGCGGCGGTGAGCGCGCCGCTCTTCCGGCCGAGCAGGGCGATCTCCTCCGCCTCGAGGGCGGCGGCCCCGAGCGCGGGGATCGCCTCCAGCCGGGGCAGCAGCGCGTCGAGATCGGGGTAGCCGGTGGACACGCCGGGTGAACTGGTGGTCACGATAGGATCTCTAGGCAAAAGGGGCCGCCCGCCGAGCGCGAACGGCCCCAACCGGGCTGTCAAACGGGGGCGCGCCCGCGCCCGCACTCGAGTCTACTGGTTGCTCTTGGCGACCTCGGCCAGGCGACCGAACGCCTCGGCGTCGCGCACGGCCAGGTCGGCCAGCACCTTGCGGTTGATCTCGACGCCGCCCTTCTTGAGTCCCGCCACCAGCCGGCTGTAGCTGAGCCCATGGATCCGGGCGGCGGCGTTGATCCGGGTGATCCACAGGGCGCGGAACTCGGACTTCTTCTTGCGCCGGTCGCGGTACGCGTACCGCATGGCGCGCTCGGCCGTCTCCTTGGCCGCCTTGTAGAGCTTGCTGCGTCCGCCGCGAGCGCCCTTGGCGGCCTCCATGATCTTCTTCTTCCGGGCGTGGTGCGCGACGCCGTTCTTGACGCGAGGCATGGATCGCTCCTTACGCCTGGAGGAGACGGTTCACGCGCGGGAAGTCCGCCGAGCTCACGAGGTCACTCTTCTTGAGCTTGTTCTTCCGCTTGCGCGTCTTCTTGGTCAGGATGTGGCTGTGGTTCGCGTGGAAGCGCTTGAGCTTTCCCGTTCCCGTCCGGGTGAAGCGCTTCATCGCGGCCCGCTTGGTTTTCTGCTTCGGCATGGTCGCTCCGCTGTTGTCCGGCGGGAAGGCGGTACCCCGCCCTTCGCCGCCCCTCCCCGGGCGGCCAGTCCTCCCCGCCCCGCATTCCTTCCGCCTTACCGCCTGTCCGCCTTACCGCCTCACTTCGGCGCCAGCACCATCGTCATGTTCCGGCCTTCCAGCTTGGCTTCCATCTCGACCTTGCCGATGTCCGCCAGGCTCGCCGCCACCCGGTCGAGGACCGCCTTGCCCAGCTCCAGGTGCGCGATCTGCCGGCCCCGGTACATCATCGTGACCTTCACCTTGTTCCCGTCACCCAGGAACTCCCGGGCGTGGCGGGTCTTGAACTCGAAGTCGTGGTCGTCGATCCCGGGGCGGTACTTCACTTCCTTGAGCTGGATGATGTGCTGCTTCTTCTTGGCCGCCCTCGCCGCCTTGGCCTCTTCGAACTTGAACTTCCCGTAGTCCATGATCTTGACGACGGGCGGCCGCGCGGTGGGCGCGACCTCCACGAGATCCAGCCCGCGCTCCTGAGCTGCGGCGAGGGCCTCCTCGACCGGCAGCACGCCCAACTGCTCTCCTCCGGGACCGATGACGCGCACCGGACTGATCCGGATCATGCGATTGACGCGGACTCGCTTTTCGCGCTCGTTCGTGGACAGGAGCGTTGCCTCCAGCGGAAAAAGAAGAACGGGCACCCGACGACCGGATGCCCGCGACGTCCACGCCCTCACGGCCCGCTGGGGCCGGTCGGGGGGAAGCTGAGGACCCGGGTGCGCTGCGGCTCAGGCCGACAGGCGTGGGGTGGGGGAGCTCGGCTCCCCGCTTCTCGAACGGGGCAAGCTAGCGGCAGAGCGTCCAAGCGTCAACCTGGCAAGTGGTTTTGTGGGGGCAGGGCGGAGCCGCCGAACTACGGAGCGGTGGCCGGCGTCGAGTCCGGCCGCGGCTGGGGGGCCTCGAGCGGCTCCCGCAGCACGACCGCCTTCCCTTCCCGCACCGGGACGCCGGCCGCGATTGCCGGATCGTGCTCGAACACGAGCCGCCAGGAGCCTCGCACGGCGTCATCCAGCAGCCGGCGCTTGCTCTCGAGGGTCCGCAGCGGCTCCAGGTCGTACCCCATGATCCAGGGCAGCGGCAGGTGTGCCGTGGTGGGGATCAGATCGGCAACGAAGGCGGCCGTCTCGCCGCGGTCCCGCACCAGCACCGCCTGGTGGAAGGGCACGTGGCCCGGGGTAAGCCGCACCGAGATGCCCGGCAGCACGTCCGTATCGCCCTCCAGCAGGCGCCACCGTCCCGCCGCCGCGATGGGCTCGAAGTTGTGGGGCAGATAGCTCGCCCGAGTGCGCTCGTTGGTCTGCCGCGCGAACTCCAGCTCGCCCTGCTGCACGACATAGGTCGCATTGGGATAGGTGGGCCGCACGTGCCGCCGGGGGTCGTGCTCCAGCTCGGGGTCCATGGTGGTGTTGCCGCCGGCGTGGTCGAAATGGAGGTGGGTGTTGATCACCCAGCGCACGTCCCCGGGCACGAACCCGGCGGTCGCCAGCGCGTCCTCCAGCTGGGTGGCGCCTTCCAGCCCGGGGTTCTCGATGCCGTAGATATCGTGGAACTTGGCGTCCTCCTTGTTGCCCAGGGCGGTGTCGATGAGCACCAGCCCGTCCGGATGCTCGACGAGGAGACACCGCATCGCGAGGGAGATGCGGTGCCGCTCGTCGTGGGAGACGCGCCGGCTCCACAGCGGATAGGGCACCACGCCGAACATGGCGCCGCCGTCCAGGCGCTGGCTGCCCCCCTCGAGGGTGTGGCAGCGCAGACCGCCGACCTGGAAGGTCCGGGACAGCGTCACAGGGACACCTCGGGCTGCGAGTCCGCGCGGGGCTCGGTCGGCATGGCGCGCCGCGCCCGGCGCGCCGACCGCAGCCGCCGCGCCTCGATGGCGGCCAAGTCCTGCAGCGTCCGCGCCCCCTCGTCCCGCGCCAGCCGCAGGAGACGGGCGAGCAGCTCGGCGGTCACCAGCGCATCGCCGGCCGCGCGGTGGCGCGCGAGGTTCTCCAGCCCGAACCAGTGCTGCAGGCTGTCGAGCCCGCAGGAGGCGACCCCCCTCACCAGCCGCCGGGCCAGACGCACGGTGCAGAGCCGGGGCCCGTCCAGCGCGAGATCGCGCGCGCGCCCCAGCTCCGCCGTCACGAACCCCCAGTCGAAGCGCGCGTTGTGCGCCACGAAGATCCGCCCGGCGAGCGCCGCGAGCACCTGATCCGCCACCAGGGCGAACGGGGGCGCGTCCTTCACCATCTCGTTGGTGATGTTGGTGATGGCGCAGACCGCCGGCGGAATCGGGCGGCCGGGATTCACCAGCGAATCGAACACCACCTCCCGCCGCCCGCCGTGCACCACCACGATGGCGATCTCGGTGATCCGGTCGTTGCCCGCCGCCCGCATCCCCGTGGTCTCCACGTCCACCACGGCGAAGGCGCAGTCCTCGAGCAGCGGCGAGCCCTGCGCCTCAGGGACGAGGCCCCAGCGCCCGTCGGGCAGCCGGCGCACCCGCGGATCGGCGCCGAGCAGCGCGATGGCCACACGGTCGCACACCGCATCGGCCGCCCCCGGCAGCCCCACCACCTCGCGGCACAGCATGGTGGGGGCGGCGGGACCGAACCGGAGGACCTGGAGCACCCGTTCGACCAGCGTGCTCTGGGGATGGGCGGAGGTGCCGATCACGCGGACGCCCGGCGCAGCGGGAGCGACATGCAGCGGGGGCCGCCGCCGCCGCGGGCGAGCTCGGAGCCCTCGATGGTGATCGCGGTGCGGTGCTTCGCGTCGCTCCAGTCGTCGAAGGCGAGGAAGTTCATGGCCGGCACCAGGCGGAAACCGGCCGCCTGGAGCTCGCAGAGAGTCGCCTCGTTGCGCCGGTAGCTGATCACCGTCCCCGGCCGGACCGCCAGGAAGTTGCAGGCCGAGCTCCACTGCTCCCGGTCCTGCCGGGTGCGGTAGCTGCCCCCGGCGAGGACCGGCTGCAGCGGCAGCCCCACCTCCCGCAGCGCGGCGAAGAAGTCGGGCATCTCGTGCACCCCCTCCCTGCCCTTGCGCCGATGCAGCACCGCCAGGCGCTCGGGCCCCACGAAGAACGGGGGGTAGACCACGCACAGCTCGTGGTCCACCTGACTGAAGATCATGTCGAGGTGGATGGCGGTCGGCGCCTTCGGCATGACGACCACCAGCACGTCGGTGACGAGCCCGCGCTCGAACACGGTGTCGCAGAGCGCGTCGAGCGCCGCGGGCGAGGTCCGCTCGCTGAACCCCACCACCAGCAGGTCCGGCCGCAGGTAGTGGACGTCGCCGCCCTCGAGAGTGTAGTTGCTGCGCCGCTCCTCGGAGCCGTCGTAGAGGAGCCCGGCGTTGCCGAGCTCGGGGTGGAACTGGAAGAGCGACTTGATCAGCAGCTCCTCGGTCCAGCGCACCCCGTAGCGCATGGAGCCGACCACCACGTGGCGGCCGATCACCATGCCGATGTCCCGGGGAAAGAACAGGTTGGGCAGGGGCGGCAGGGCGAACCCCTCCTCGTTGAGCGCCAGGGTGAGGGGGCCGCTCTCCTCCCGCGTCCCCTGGATCAGCATCTCGACGATCTGCGCGGGGGGCATGGTGGAGAGCTGCTGGGCCAGCTCGCCGGAGGGCACGACGTCCATCGTCTTGGTGACGAGGAAATCGCGCGCCTCGTCCTCCGCCAGGATCTCGGCCAGCAGGTCGCCCACCTGATGCACCCGGGCGAAGCGCTTCAGCACCGAGACGAACTGCCGGTGCTCCCGTTGGGCGATCTCCAGATCGATGATGTCGTCGTAGAGAAAATCCTCCCGGTTCCCGGGCGTCACCGCCTCGAGCTCCGCGCCGGGCGTGTGGACCAGGACCGACTCGAGCCGGCCGATCTCGGAGGTGACTTCGACGGACATAAGCGCAAGGTATCCGGGAGGTTCGGGCGCGGGCTAGTGGGTCGCGGGGCGCGCTCGGATGGTATGGTGCGGTCCTGCGGCGGCACCCCCGGGTCAGCGGTTCGCCAGCGCGTAGCTGAGCGTCTCGAGCTCGAGCGCCAGGTTGACCGTCTTCACGACCACGTCGTCCGGCACCGCCAACTGCACCGGCGCGAAGTTGAGGATGGCCTTGACCCCGAGCGCCACCAGCCGGTCGGCCACCGCCTGGGCCGCCTCTGCCGGGGTCACCAGCACGGCCATGTCGATCGGCTGGCGGGCCAGCTCCTCCTCCAGGGCGGTGACGTCCCGGATGGTGAGGCCGTTCCACTGCCGCCCCACCTTGGCGGGGTCGCTGTCGAAGATCGCCACGATGTCGAAGCCGCGCTGGCGGAAGCCGCGATACTGCACCAGCGCGCTGCCGATCTTGCCCGCGCCGATGAGCGCCACCTGGTAGCGCCGCTTGAGTCCGAGGATCTGCCGCAGCCGGTCGGCCAGCTCCGGCACCGGGTAGCCCAGCCCCCGCTTCCCGAAGGACCCGAAGAACGAAAGATCCTTCCGGACCTGCGCCGAGGTGGTGCCGCCGCGCGAGGCCAGCGCACCGGAGCTCACGGTCGCCATGCCCTGCCCCTCGAACTCCTCGAGGAAGCGGAGATACAGCGAGAGGCGGCGAACCGTGGATTCGGCGACCTTACGCATGGCCAAGATTTTTGTGAAACATTTCACAAACCTACCGCGCCGACCATCCCGCGTCAACGAGCGCACGCAGCAGCGCGACGTGCGCCGGCGGCGGCAGCGTCTCCGGCCTGGCGGTGGGGTCCACGCCCAGCCGTGCCAGGAGCGCGGCCAGCCGCTCCGCCTCCCAGCCGGTCAGCTCGCGCAGTCCGCGCAGGAGCTGCTTGCGCCGGAACCCGAACATCCCCACCACCAGCCGGCGGAAAAGATCCCGCTCCTCGTTCGCGATCAGCGGCACCGCGAGCGGGCTCACCCGGAGCACGGCCGAGTCGACCTTGGGGCGCGGCTGGAACGCTCCCGCGGGAACAGTGAACAGCCGTTCCGCCCGGGCCACCGCCTGCACGCCGACGGTGAGCGCGCCGTAGGCGGTGCTCCCGGCGGCCGCGGTCACCCGGTTCGCGACCTCCTTCTGCACCAGGAAGACGATCCGTACGGGCCGCGGCGGCTCGAGCGCCTTGTCCAGCAGCGGAGAGGTGATGTTGTAGGGGATGTTGCCGG
>DASUSR010000246.1:0-3520 GCA_036375015.1 Gemmatimonadales bacterium | reverse complement strand
ATCCTGAGCGCCCTCAAGGCGCTGTCCTTCGGGATCCTCATCGCCGTATGCCTGCTCCTGCCGGTGCCTGCCAGGCACGCGATCACGCCCGAGGTGCTCCCGGCCGGTCTGGCGCTCGTCACGGCCGTCGTGATGGCGTTGCAGGCGGTGATCTTCACCTACGACGGGTGGACCGGGCCGATCTACTTCGGCGAGGAGGTGAAGAACCCCGGCCGCGGCATCCCGCGAGCGATGGTGCTGGGCGTCCTGCTGGTCATCGTGATCTACGTGCTGGTCAACCTGGCGTTCGTCCGGGTGCTCGGCATCGGCGGAATGGCGGGCGACCCGTTCGTGGCCGCGTCGGCGGGCAAGGCGATCTTCGGTGAGCGGGGCGACCTGGTCATCCGGTCGCTCGTGCTGGTCTCGATCCTGAGCGGGATCAACGCCTGCCTGCTCATGGCGCCGCGAGTGGTGCTGGCCATGAGCCGCGACCGGCTGCTGCCGGCGGGGTTCGAGACGGTGAACCCCGGTGGCACGCCGACGGTGGGGCACTGGGCCAGCGTCGGGGTCGCCGTGGCGTTCATCGTCACCGGCACGTTCGGGACGGTTCTCGCCCTGTGCGCGTTCTTCTTCGTCGCCAGCTACGCCATGTCCTTCCTCAGTGTATTCATGCTCCGTCGGAAGGAGCCCGGCACGCCGCGGCCCTATCGGGTGCCCGGCTATCCCTATACCACCGGACTGGCCTTGCTCATCTCCCTGGCCTTCCTCCTGGGGTCAGTGGTCACCGATTGGGGCAACAGCTGGACGTCGCTGCTGCTGCTGGCGCTGAGCTATCCGGTCTACCGGCTCATCGCGGGCGCGAGAAGCCGAGCGAGCGTGCGCTGACCGTGCAATTCACCCGCGCCCTGGTTCGGCCGCCGGCCGACAGCTTCGCCGCCGGGATCACCACGTCGGATCTCGGCCCGCCCGACCTGACCCTCGCGCTGGCGCAGCACGAGGCCTACTGCCGGGCGCTGGAGGGCCTGGGGCTCAGCATTGTCCGGCTCGTCCCCGACGCCGACTTTCCCGACTCGACGTTCGTGGAGGATACGGCCGTCGTCACCCCGCAGGGCGCGATCCTGACCCGGCCCGGGGTCCCTGCCCGGGCGGGCGAGGTGGCGGCCGTCGGAGCGGCGCTCCGCGAGTGGTTTCCCCACCCGGCCGCGATCACGGCACCGGGAACGGTGGACGGCGGCGACGTCTGCGAGGCAGGTGGGCACTTCTTCATCGGTCTCTCGGAGCGCACCAATCGGGAGGGTGCGGCGCAGCTGACCGCGTGGCTGGCCCGGCAGGGCTCGAGCGCCAGCGTCATCGACGTCCGGACCGCGCCGGGTCTGCTGCACCTCAAGACCGGTCTCTCCTGGCTGGGGGAGCGACGGTTGCTCGCCGTGCCCGGGCTCGCCGGACACGCCGCGCTCGGCGGGTGGGACATCGTGCGGGTGCCGCAGGGGGAAGAGTACGCCGCCAACTGCATTCTAGTGAACGATGCGCTGCTGGTGGCCCGGGGCTTCCCGGCCACCGCCGCGCTGCTCGGCGGGCTGGGCTACGACGTCCTCCAGCTCGACGTGTCGGAATACCGGAAGATGGACGGCGGGCTGAGCTGTCTCTCGCTGCGATGGTGACCCGGAGGCAGTTAGGTTTCCGCCGAGGCGACCGCAGCCATCCCGAGGCCCCATCATGCCTTCGTATACCGACTACCTGAAGATCGACGAGCTGCTCGCGCTCCAGTCGCCCCTTTCCGAGGGACCGGAGCACGACGAGATGCTCTTTATCGTGATCCACCAGGTGTATGAGCTGTGGTTCAAGGAGATCCTCCACGAGGTGGACCATCTCGAGGTGCTGCTCTCGCGGAACGACGGCGCCCATGCCCGGGGAACGCTCAAGCGCATCCTCACCATCCTCAAGGTTATGGTCGCCCAGCTCGATATCCTGGAAACGATGACCCCGCTCGAGTTCCTCTCCTTCCGGGATCGGCTGGAGTCCGGAAGCGGGTTCCAGTCCTATCAGTTCCGGGAGCTGGAGTTCGCGCTGGGCTGGAAGGACCCGAAGGCGCTCGAGCGCTACCCCGCGGGAGGCGGGGCCCGCGCGAGGCTGGAGCGCCGGCTCGGATCACCGTCGCTCTGGGATTTCTTCCTGCGTCATCTGGCCTGTTCCGGTGTGCCGGTGCCCCGGGCCGACCTGGAGCGGGACGTCACCCGGCGGGTGGAGCCCTCTCCCCGACTGCGGGAGGCGCTGATCGAAGTCTACCGGAACCGGCCGGCGCTGGCGGAGCTGTGCGAGCGGATGGTGGATCTGGACGAGGGGATCATGGAGTGGCGCTACCGCCACGTGAAGATGGTGCAGCGTACCATCGGAACCCGGCGCGGCACCGGCGGGAGCGCGGGGGCGGAATACCTGATGAAGACGCTCAACCAGCCGTTGTTTCCGGATCTGTGGGCGATCCGGACGGAGTTCTGAGGGGCCGCGCCGTGGACCTCGCCTCGCTCTACGCTTCGCCCAACGCTCTCGCCTCCCACTACTCCCGGTTCCAGGTCTCGGAGCGGCTGCTGCTCACCGGGCACTCGCACCAGGCCTGGCCCGATTGCGGCTTCGACGGGCACGTGCGCGCCTGGCTGGATGCGGCGCAGTACGTGGACGACAAGTGGGAGCACGCATTCCGGCAGGCCGATCGGGTTCGCGAGGGTTACGCCGGGCTGCTGGGCGGCTCCGGGGGCGGCATCGCGCTGGGGGCGAATACCCACGAGCTGATCGTCCGCCTCCTCTCGGCCCTGCCGCTCCGCGCGCGCCCCAGCCTGGTGACGACCGACGGCGAGTTCCACAGCATCCGCCGGCAGCTCGACCGGCTCGAGGAGGAGGGGCTCGGCATCGTCCGGGTCCCCGAGGCGCCGCTGGAGTCGCTCGCGACGCGACTCGCCCGCGCCGTGGACGACCGCACCGCCATGGTGCTGGTCTCGGCCGTGTTCTTCGACACCGGACGCATCGCCCGCGGGCTCGGGGAGGTGGCGGCCGCCTGCCGGCGGCACGGGAGCGCGCTGCTGGTGGACGCGTATCACGCGCTCAACGTGGTGCCGTTCTCGCCGGCCGACGAGGGACTCGGCGACGCATACGTCGTGGGGGGCGGCTACAAGTACTGCCAGTTGGGAGAGGGAAACTGCTTCCTGCGGATTCCGCCGGACACCGAGCTGCGGCCGGTGGTAACGGGGTGGTTCAGCGAGTTCACCGTCCTGGCGGACCGGCAGCGCCTGGGGCGGGTCGCCTACGGCCAGGCCGGCGATCAGCTGGCCGGCGCGACCTATGACCCGACCAGCCACTACCGCGCCGCCGCGGTGTTCGACTTCCAGCGCGACCACGGGCTTACCCCCGCGCTGCTGCGGGAGGTGAGCCGGCATCAGATCGGACTGCTGGCCGCGGCGTTCGATGCGCTCGATCTCGACCCCGAAGTCGTGACCCGCGACCGCGGCTGCCCGCTCGAGGAGATCGGCGGCTTCCTCGCGCTCCGATC
>DASUSR010000245.1:0-18823 GCA_036375015.1 Gemmatimonadales bacterium | reverse complement strand
ACGGTGCCGGTATCGGAGCTCGTCGCGCTGATCGGCGAGCCGGGGGAGGAATCGCCGTCCGACGGTGGGGCGGCGGGGCGGCCGGACGGCGGCGGCGCCGGCGCGAAGCCGGCCAAATCGGCCCGCAGAGAGCAGGCGACGCAGCCGAGCCCGGGCCGCGACCGGCCCGAGTCGATGCCGCCGGCGCCGCCGGCCGAAGCGGCGGATGAAGCCGACCGGACGGGCACCGAGCGGCGGCCGGCCGCGCCACGGCCGACCCCCGCCCCGGCGCCCACTCCCAACGGCGGCCGGCAGCCGGGAGAGCGGATCAAGGCGTCGCCCCTCGCCCGCCGTATCGCGGCGGAGCGTGGCATCGACCTCGGGGCCATCGCGGGCTCGGGGCCCGAGGGCCGGGTCGTCGCCCGGGACCTGGAAGGCGCCGCAACCGAGGCCCGGGCGCCGGCAGGAGCTCCCGCCGCTGCCCCGCCGGCCCGCGGTCCGGCAGGCCCGCCGTTCACCGATGTCCCGCTGACACAGATCCGCAAGACCATCGCCAGGCGGCTGGCCCAGTCCATCGGGCCGATCCCGACCTTCTATCTGACCACCGAGATCGACATGGAGCGGGTGGCCGAGGCCCGCGAGGCGCTGACCGGCGAGAAGGTGTCGCTCAACGACATCGTGCTCAAGGCCGTGGCGATGGCGCTGCGACAGCATCCCGGCTGCAACGCTTGGTGGCAGGACGACCGGATCCGCTACTGGAACGAGATCCACGTGAGCATGGCCGTGGCGGTGGAAGACGGGTTGATCACGCCGGTGGTCAGGCACACCGATCTCAAGTCGCTGCGGGAGATCGCGGCGGAGACCCGGGATCTGGCGGCGCGGGCGCGTGAGCGGCGCCTGAAGCCCGAGGAGTACACCGGGGGCACCTTCTCGGTCTCCAACCTGGGCATGCTCGACATCGACGAGTTCACCGCGGTGATCAACCCGCCGGAGACGGGGATCCTCGCGGTGGGCCGCATGGTGCAGCGGCCGGTGGCGCACGAGGGGCAGATCGCGCTGCGCCGGCGGATGCGGGTCACTATGTCGTGCGACCACCGGGTGATCGACGGGGCGACCGGAGCACAATTCCTCAAGACGCTCAAGGCGATGCTGGAGAACCCGCTGGCGCTGGTGTACTGACGACCGTGAAGGGTGAACGGTGAAGGGGCCAGCCCACACCGCCCCTTCACCCTTCACCCTTCACTTTTCACGCCTCATACCGCGGAGGATTCCCGGTGGCGACGAATGCCTTCGATGTCATCATTGTGGGCGGCGGTCCGGCAGGCTACGTCTGCGCCATCCGCGCGGCCCAGCTCGGTCTCGCCACCGCGGTGGTCGAGAAGGAGAAGCTGGGCGGCGTCTGCGTGAACATCGGGTGCATCCCCACCAAGGCGCTGCTCCACAGCGCCTACGTCGCCAACCTCGTGGCCCATGACGCCAAGGAGCTCGGCGTCGAGGTCGGCGGAGTCAAGACCGACTACGGGACCGCCATGCGCCGCTCGCGCAAGGTGTCCGAGCAGAACTCCAAGGGCGTCGAGTTCCTGATGAAGAAGCACAAGGTCGCCGTCATCAAGGGCACCGGCATCCTGGCCAAGGACCGCACCGTGCGAGTGGGCAGCGAGACCCACCAGGCCCGGAAGGCGGTGGTGATCGCCACGGGGTCACGGGTCAAGGGCATACCCCAGATCGGCCTGGAGCTCAACAAGACGACGGTCATCAGCTCCGACGAAGCGCTCTTCATGGAGCAGGTGCCCGAGAGCCTGGCGGTGGTCGGAGCCGGAGCGGTGGGGATGGAATTCACCGACATCTTCAACGCCTTCGGCAGCAAGGTGACCCTCATCGAGGCCCTGCCCCGGATCCTGCCGCTGGAGGACGCCGAGGCGTCCGACGCGCTCGCCAAGAGCTACAAGAAGCGCGGGATCACGGTGCTGGCCGGAGCCAAGGTCACCAAGGCGACGGTCGGTCCGGACCGGGTGGCCCTCGAGGTCGAGAGCGGAGGGAAGACCGAGAAGATCGAGGTGGAGAAGGTGCTGATGGCGGCGGGGCGCGCGGTCAACACCGAAGGACTGGGGCTGAAGGAGGCCAGCGTCCAGCTCGACGAACGCGGCTTCGTCAGGGTGGACCCGTCCACGCTGCAGACGACGGCGCCCGGGATCTATTGCATCGGCGACGTGGCGGGCCCTCCGATGCTGGCACACAAGGGCAGCCGGGAGGGCATCGTCGTGGCCGAGCGGATCGCCGGCCACACCCCCCACCCCATCCGGTACGACAACGTACCCAGCGTGACCTACTGCCACCCCGAGGTGGCCAGCATCGGGATCACCGAGGAGCAGGCCAAGGAGCGGAAGCTGGACTACCAGGTGGGCCGCTTCCCCTTCAGCGCCAACGGCCGGGCCCGAACGGCGTCGGAGACCGAGGGGTTCGTCAAGATCATCCGCGACAAGCGGTACGGCGAGATCCTCGGGGCCCACATCGTCGGCAGCCACGCCTCGGAGATCATCCACGAGCTGGCGGTGGCACGGGAGAACGAGTACACCGTCGAGGAGGTGGATCTGGCGATCCACGCGCACCCCACGCTCTCCGAAGCGATCGCCGAGGCGGCGCTCGACTCCATGGGGCGGGTGCTGCACATCTGAGCGAGCGGCCCGACCTCGTCGCGCTGGCGGCCCGGAGCATGGCGGCGGCCGTCGCCCTGGGCACCGCGGTCGTCGCGCTGGCGCTCTACGGGGTGCAGGCGGTCAAGGCGGGGGCGCCCGCGTCGGATGCTCCGGTCACCAGCGGCCCCGCCCCGCTCCTCCTGCTCACCGGCACGCTCGGGGCGCTCCTCGTGAGCGCCGCCGTCACCTGGCACCGCCTCCGGCCGGTGGACTCCTACTACCGGCGGGGCGGTCTCGCCATGCTCTCCGCGTTCGCCACCTTCGTCATGGCGGTGCTCGCCGCCCCGCTGCACCACTTCCTCGGCTCGGGGGCGCTGCTCGGCCTCGCGGGGGCCGCCGGGCTCATCGGCCTGCTGCTCCTGCGGGGTGCCCGGGTGGCGGGTCGCAGCGGATGATCCGGCCGCTCCTGGTGGTCGAGCTGGGACGCCGGGCCTACGACGGGGTGCTCGCGCTCCAGCGCGAGCTCTGCCGGCGCCGCATCGCCGGAGAGCTGGCCGACGATCTGCTGCTGCTGGTCGAGCACGACCCGGTGATCACGCTGGGCCGCGGCACCCGGCCGGCGAGTCTTCCGCTCGCGCCGGCGGAGCTGGCCCGCCGTGGCATCCCGGTCGTGGAGGTGGAGCGCGGCGGCGACGTGACCTACCACGGCCCGGGCCAGCTCGTGGGCTATCCCATCCTCGACCTGGCCGGCCACCGGCGCGATCTGCACTGGTACCTGCGCTCCCTGGAGGACACGCTCATCCTGGCCCTGAGCCGGGCCGGCATCGAGGCGGAGCGCCGCCCCGGGCTCACCGGCGTCTGGACCGCGGGCCGCAAGATCGCCAGCATCGGCATCCACGTGAAGCGCTGGGTCACCTTTCACGGCTTCGCGCTCAACGTGACCACGAACCTGTCCGCCTTCGACCTCATCGTGCCGTGCGGCATCGCCGACGTGGTCATGACGAGCGTGGCGGAGGAGCTGCTGCCCGACGAGCCGTCCGCCCTCCCGGCGCGGATGCGGGAGCTGGTCGTCACGGCCTTCGCCGAGACCTTCGGGTACGGCGCGGTCGAGCGGCGGCCGGACTTCCCCGCGCCGCCGGGAACCGGCGAGCATCCCGCGGCATTCTCCCTGAGCCACCCCTCCGACCGAGACCGATGACCGCCCGCCTCGACGTCCGCTCCGACCGGCACCCCCGGCTTCCGCCGGGGCAGGTCGAGACCCGCAAGTGGCCGGTGCTGCACTACGGGATCGTGCCCCCGGTGGACCCGGCGCACTGGCGCTTCACCGTGACCGGGGCGGTGGACCGCCCTCTCACGCTCGACTGGCAGGAGTTCCTGGGCCTCCCGCGCCAGGAGACCGCCTGCGACATCCACTGCGTCACCCGGTGGAGCCGGTACGACAACGTGTTCGAGGGCGTCCCGGTGAGCATTCTGCTCGCCCGGGCGGGGGTGCGGACCGGCGCGGCGTACGTTCTGGTGCACGCCGAGCAGGGCTTCACGACCAACCTGCCGCTGGCCGATCTGGACCGCCCCGCCAATCTGCTCGCACTGAGTCACAACGGGGAGCCATTGACCCCCGAGCACGGCGGCCCCGTGCGGCTGGTGGTGCCGCACCTGTACTTCTGGAAGAGCGCGAAGTGGGTGAAGGGGTTCGAGGTGCTGGAGGAGGACTATCCCGGGTTCTGGGAGCAGAACGGCTACCACATGCGGGGCGATCCATGGGCGGAGGAGCGCTACGGACGCCCGGATCCGGCCCGGATGCGACGGGGGCCGCGCTGAGGGCGAACCGATCGGGGCACCGGCTTGCCTTTCCCCCGCAATCCGGTTTTCCTGTCTACCATGGCCGAGAGCCCTCGCCGCCCCTCACCGGAGGCACAGGCGGACCAGCGGATCAGCGAGATTCTGCGGGCCGCGGACAGCTGGTCGAAGGAAGCCCCCGTGGCGCTGATGCCAGCGATCCGGGCGGTATGCATCCGCCTGGCCGAGATGGTGGCCGACCAGCGTCACTACCTGGCGCCGCTGCCCGAGCCGCAGGAGAGCGAACGGCGCCAGGTGCTGACCATGATCGCCGACCGGCTGCGCTCGAAGCCGGTCACCCAGGGGGTGGAGCCCCACCTCAAGGAGCTGGAGGAGCTGGAGCTGCGGTCCACCGGCTCCTGGTCCACCGTGGCCTCGGCGCAGAATGAGTGGATCACCACCGCCATCCGCTACCTCGAGAGCTGCGCCGCCAAGCTGCCGGCCGACGAGCGCCCCGACAGCTACTGGGCCGACGACGTGGTCGCCGGCATCATCGCCTCGGCGCGGGCGCTCATCGGCGTCGACGAGCTGCATGCCCGGACCGAAGCCCGCTATTCCGGACCGATGAAGCGGGTGGCCCCGGAGGACGAGCTGGACTAGCCCGCCTGGACCGCCGCTTCCTCTCCCTGCTCCATCTCCGGCGCCGTACCCGCCCCTCCCCGCTCCGCAAACAACTCGAAGAATCGGCCGAAGACCCGAATGCCGGTCCAGAGCTGATCCAGATCCAGCTTCTCGTTGGGCGAGTGGAGCCCGTCATCGGGCAGCCCGATGCCCGTCAGGATCACCGGCGCTCCGGCGAGCCCCAGCTCCGGCACGATCGGAATGGAGCCCCCGGAGCGTACCGGCACCGTGCGCCGGCCCACCACCTCCTCGAAGGCGTCGTCGAGCACGGCGAAGGCCGGATGGTCCACGTTCACCAGCACCGGGTCGCCCCCGTGCAGGAGCGTGACCTGGACGTCGGCCCACTTGGGGGCGAGGGCGGCCACGGCGCGCTCGAGCTGCCGGCCCACCTTTTCGACGCGCTGATCGGGCACCAGGCGGAGGCTCACCTTGGCGGTGGCGGTCGCGGGGATCACGGTCTTGGCGCCGTCGCCGATGAAGCCACCCCGAATCCCGTGGATCTCGAAGGTGGGCAGGGCCCACACGCGCTCGAAGACCGAGTATTCCTTCTGGCCGGTGAGGGCACGGGAGGTCACTTCGTCGCGGAGGTACTCCTCCTTGTTGAACGGGAGCTTCCGCCAGGCCTTGAGCTCCTGCTTGGAGGGTGGAGTGACCGACTTGTAGAGCTTGGGAATCAGGATCTCGCCCGACTCGTCCTTGAGCCCGGCGAGGATGCGGACCAGGGTCTCCAGAGCGTTCGGGGCCACTCCGCCATAGCTGCCCGAATGGAGATCGCGCTGGAGGGTCCGGACGCTGATCTCGGCGTAGCACAACCCCCGGAGCGCCGTGTAGACCGCAGGCCAGCCGGGCGCGTAGTAGGAGGTATCGCACACCAGCACCGCGTCGGCGCGGGTCCGCTCCGGCTGGGAGCGCAGCAGATCGAAGATGACCGTTCCGCCGCACTCCTCTTCGCCCTCGAAGATGAAGCGGACGTTGAGCGGAGGCCTTCCGTCCGCGTCGCGCACCGCCTCGTAGGCCTTGAGCAGGCAGAAGACCTGCCCCTTGTCGTCGGCCGCGCCCCTGGCGTACACCCGTCCCTCCCGGACGGTGGGCTCGAAGGGCAGGGTGTTCCACTCTTCGATCGGGTCGGGCGGCTGCACGTCGTAGTGGCCATAGATGAGCAGGGTTGGCCGGCCGGGGACCTCCGGACCCTCGGCCCACACCACCGGATGCCCCTCCCCCTCGATAAGGTCCACCACGGGGCATCCGAGTCGGGTGAGCTCCGCGCGCAGCCACTCGGCGGCGCGCCGGCAGTCGTCGCGGTGGGCCGGGAGGGTGCTCACACTGGGAATGGCGAGGAACTCGGTCAACTCCTGCAGCAGTCGGGGCTGCTCGCGATCGGCGAAGGTAGCGTCCATAGGCTCGGTCTCTGTAACGAGTAATGAGGGGTGCAGATCCGAAAGCTACGCCCGGCGGGCGTCCGGCGGGAGAGCCGGCGGGGTGACCTATCTCACGGCGGGGCCTCGTCACCAAGGGCTACGGTCAGTACTCACGCGAGGATAGCTACAATCGCCGGCGCACACTGCGTCGGTCGCGGTCTGAAGAGGGAGGATTCATGGCAGAACAAGGAACCAGGAGGTTGTTCGGGCTGGTCGTCGCGGGTGCGGCGCTGATCGCGCTGCCGGCGGCGGCCGGTGCCCAGGAAACGCAGCGTGCCGACACGAGCGCCGTGCGGGATACCGCCGCACTGCAGGATACGACCGAGATGGGACGGGCCCAGATCGACAGCGCGGGGCAGGACTCCACGCACTGGGGCTACCAGACCGACAGCAACCCGAGCGCACAGAACCCGCCGGGGTACCGCGGCATGGAGCGGCCGGTGAACGTCTTCCCGGCCGACTCGGGGCAGGACACGACCAAGGGACATGTCGAGGGTCGGGTGACCGGCGCATACCAGGACAGCGCATGGCAGGACACGAGCGGGGCCCAGCAGAACCCGCCGGGCTACCGTGGGATGGAGCGGCCGGTCGGCGGGGACACGAGCGCAGCCGGCGAGACGACGCAGGACACCAGCGCGACCGGTGAGGCGATGCAGGACACCAGCGCGACCGGGGAGGCGATGCAGGACACCAGCGAGGTTGGGGAGCGGGACACCACCGGCAGCGACACCACGCGGGTCGGGGAAACCACGCCCAAGGTGCCCGAGGATTCGACCCGACGGCTGCCGGCGGCGAGGGGTGACACGACCGGCCAGGAGTCCGGCACCAGCTACTCGCCCGACGCGGAGAACGGCGACGACGCAAGCGGGACCAGCGAAATGAGCGACACCACCGAGTCGGGCACGTCGAACCCCTGACGCACGCCCTTCCAGGAGCGCACGCCCCGGGTCGTCTACCGGGGCGTGTTGCTGTCCGGCCGCTGGACCGCGGCTTCCAGGCGAGCGAAGGCGCTGTCGCCCTCCACCCCACGCATCAGCCCCTCGAGGGCGCCCACGCTCGCCTTCACGTCCCGGTCGTGCGCGTCGAACCAGCGGTCGAAGAGGTCCAGCCGAGTGCGGTAGATTCGCGCGCCGATGAGACGGGCGTTGTTGACCGGCCGCTCGGGGAGCCGGCCGATCCGGTAGCTGCGGAACTTGCCCCCGACCGGGCCGGTGAGCTGCTCCCGGGCCCACGCCCCGGCCGCCGCACGGCCCTGCTCCAGCGCGGCCGAGTCCGGCCGCGAGCCATAGAGCGAGTCCAGGCGGCGCACCAGATCCGCATAGAACTCACCCAAGACCATCTCGTCGTGGAGCCGGTCGGCCGCGCTGCGGGCGTGCAGGGAGTCGCCCCGCTCGCGGAAGAACGCTTCGGCCGAACGGTACCCGACGAACTGGGCGAAGCTCTCGTTGAACGGCGTGGCGCTCCTCACGTAGAGCGTGTTGTGGGCGATCTCATGGAAGACCAGGGCGGCCAGCTCCACCGAGTCGCGGGTGAGCGCCGTGGAGAGCAGCGGATCGTTGAACCAGCCGAGGGTGGAGAACGCGGCCGACGGCCGCAGGTAGACGTCGTAGCCGCGCCGGGCCAGCCGGTCCCCCTCCCTGCGGCCGGCCTCGAGGTCGAAGAATCCCTTGTAGGGGATCCGCCCGACGATCGGGTACTTCCAGGTGTAGGGGCAGATGCAGTCCCTGGGCGCCGCCTGCAGCACCAGGAGGAGGGTGTCGCGACCGACGTCCGCGTAGGTGGTGTAGGTCTCCCGGGCGTTGAGGCCCAGGCGGGCGGCGTAGTCTCTGCTCTCCAGCACCAGTCCCAGCAACCCACGCACGGCCGGGTCGGTGTCGCGATCGGCGACCAGCTCCCCGATCGGCCGGCGGGCCTGGAGGATGCGGGTTTCCTCCAGCCCGGCCCGGGTGATGTAGCGGACGTCCTCGCTGGCGAGGTAGGCCGTACCGTAGCCGGCGAAGAGCGTCGCGACGATAGCCAGGAAGATCATGGGTCTCACCGGATGCGGACGAGAGCGATCCGCGGCTGGGCCGCGGCACTCACCGGGGTCAGGCCGTCCCCGCCGCTCAGACGCAGCTGCACCTCCGCCGAGGAGGGCGGCTGTACCACCCGCAGATGGACGCCCGAGCCGCCGCGCAGCGTGCCGGAGAGCGTCACCTGCCCGTCGCTGGTCACCAGAGGCGTGAGCGGATACGGCTTGGCGAAAACCCCCTGCTCGAAGTTGAGCTGGTAGAGCTCGCGGAAGTCCCAACTGGTGTACTGGAGCCGCGGATCCAGCGGAGTGAAGCCGTCCAGGTCCTCGACGTAGTTGGCGAGCTGCCACTGCGCGACCAGCTCGGCGAAGGGCTCCCCGGTCTCGGTCTCGACGGTGGCACTCCCCCGGCCGGCCGTCTGCACCAGGCGGCGGGTGAAATCGTTCCCGACGGGCTGCTGGTCGGCGAAATGGTCCACCAGCCAGCGGACGAACAGCCAGTTGGCGCCGCGCTCGGCCAGCTCGCCCTGCGAATTGCCGGGCTCGATGAGGAAGCTGGCCTCCGGCTGGTCGAGGTAGGCGTACGCGTTCTCGATGTTGCCTCCGATGAACTGGCTCTCGCAGTTCTCGAACAGCGGCTGGCAGGCGGCGTCGGGCAGGAGCCGGCCCCCCAGCTCCTCGGCATAGTGGGAGAGCCCCTCGTTCAGCCAGGTCTCCTCCACGAACGAGCTGCCGGCCTTCAGCACGTGCTGGTTGAAGCTGATCATGTGCTGGAACTCGTGGATGAACACCGGGGGCAGGAAGCCCTTCGCGAACGCATTGCTGATGCTGCAGCTCGGGCTGTCGGGATCGGGGACCAGGCCGTAGAAGATCTCGCCGTTGTTGGAATTGGGCAGCGACGGCAGCAGATCGAGGCCGAAGAAATAGCCCAGGATCACGCTGCCGCTGGTGTTGCAGTTGGGGGTGAGCTGGTTGATCCGCTGGGTCAGCAGCACGATGACGACGTCGTTGCCGTCGATATCCGACTCCCGGCCGAAGGCCGCCGTGTCGATCGGGTAGAGATGGTCGTCGAACAGCGTGGCCACGTTCTGGAGGTCGAAGTCGGTGTATCCCCCGTCGGGCGCGTCGTTGTCCAGATAGATCGCCACCCGCTGCGCCACGACGCGGGCCGTCGCGACGGCGTCCACGAAGGTCTCGCACGCGGGGGTCTCACACACTTTGAAGATCCGCTGGTCGCCCACCTGCGGTGGGCGGGCGGCCGTGGCGGCCGCCGGAGCGCGGGAGAGGGCCGCGCCGCCGCCCCGCGCCGCCAGCTCCCGTTCGCGGCTCCGGAGGCGGTCGTGGAAGCGCCCGGCCGGGCCCACCCGGCGCGCGAGGGAGGCGCCCGCGGGGCCGAGCCGCGCGGCCGCGGCCTCGTCGCCGCCATCCAACTCGTACTGGGCCGTGACCCCGTCCGGCAGCACGCTGCCGGCGCCGGCCAGGGCCACGTAGAGGTGCTCGGCCCCGGCGCCCCCGGCGGCCGGCAGGCGGACGCAGCCCTGCTCCGAGGCATCGATGATCAGCGACTGACCGACCGTAAGGTTGGTCGGGGCCAGACCGACGCAACTGACGGACGGGTCGTCGTCCGGACCGGACCCTCCGCCACAAGCCGAGAGCAGCAGACCGGGGACCATGACGAACCGGAAACGGCGCAGCAGTGTGCTCACGAGAGGGACGCTCCAAAGCCGGCATTCAGGGGTGGGTGAATAGGAGCAAGCTTAAGCGCGACAACGCTTTTTGACAATCGCGTCGAAGCCCGGTACCTTCTGCTCGTGTCCACAGACAAATGGCTGTCGGCGGTGCGGTTCGGGGCGGACGGGCTGGTGCCCGTGGTGGCCCAGGAGAACCGCTCCGGCGACGTCCTCATGGTCGCCTTCGCCAACCGCGACGCGCTGGCGCGCACTGCGGAGACCGGCCTCGCCCACTACTTCAGCCGCTCCCGGGGCACCCTCTGGCGCAAGGGGGAGTCGTCCGGTCATGACCAGCGGGTGAGGGAGATCCGCCTGGACTGCGACGGGGACACCGTCCTGTACCGGGTGGAGCAGGAGGGGCCGGCCTGCCACACCGGCGGGCGCACCTGTTTCTCGACCTCGCGGCAGGCGGACGGAGACACGGTCGGCGGCGAGGATCCCGGAGGCCATCTGCTCACCCGGCTCGCGAGCGTCATCGCCCGGCGCGCGGCGGAGCGGCCCCAGGGATCGTACACCGCCCAACTGCTCGCCCGCGGGGTTCCGAAGATCTCACAGAAGGTCGGCGAGGAAGCGGTCGAAGTGGTCGTCGCGGCCAACGCCGAGGACGACGCGCGGCTCGCCGCCGAGAGCGCCGACCTCCTCTATCATCTCCTGGTGCTGCTCCAGGCGCGGGGCGTCGGCCTGGACGCGGTGCTCAAGGAACTGGAAGCCCGGGCGAAATAGGAGATGCCCTTCGTCCATCTGCACACCCATTCCGAGTACAGTCTGCTCGACGGCGCCAACCGGATTCCGGAGCTCGTGGCGCACGTCAGGAAGCTCGGCATGGACAGTCTCGCGGTCACCGACCACGGGAATCTGCACGCGGCCTGGAGCTTCTACGAGGAGGCCAGGGCCCAACGGATCCGGCCCATCCTGGGGTTCGAGGCCTACCTCGCCTTCGGACCGCGGCAGGCGCGCGAAAAGCCGGCCTGGGCGCCGGCCGCGTACAGCCATCTGGTCCTGCTGGCCAGGAACCGGACGGGCTACCGCAACCTCGTCCGGCTCAGCTCCATCGGGTACACCGAGGGGTTCTACCGCCGTCCCCGGATCGACAAGGAGGTCCTCGCCCGGCACGCGGAGGGCATCATCTGCCTCGCGGCCTGTCTCTCCGGCGAGGTCGCGCTCTACCTGCGGCAGGGCAAGTACGAGGAGGCGCGGAAGAGCGCGGAGTGGTTCGCCGGCACCTTCGGGCCCGAGGGGTTCTGGCTCGAGATCCAGCAGCACGGGATCGCCGAGGAGCGCCTGGTGACCGAGGGCATGCTCCGGCTGGGACAGGACCTGGGGCTGGGCGTCGTGGCCACCAACGACGCGCACTACCTCCGACGGGAGGACGCGGAGGCCCACGACGTGCTGCTGGCCATCGGCACCGGCAGCGACCTCGACGACCCCAAGCGCTTCCGCTTTCAGGGCCAGGAGTCGTACGTCAAGTCCGAGAAGGAGATGCGGGCGCTCTTTCCGGACCAGGCGGACGCGTTGGCCAACACCCAGCGGGTGGCCGACCTCTGCGAGTTCGAGTTCGAGAAGAAGTACTTCCTGCCCACCTTTCCCCGCCCCGCCGGCTACGCCACCGACGAGGAGCTCCTGGAGCATCTGGCCCGCGAGGGCGCCGCGCGGCGCTACGGCGCGCCCCTGCCGCCGGAGGTCGAGGAGCGGCTGAGCTACGAGCTCGGCGTCATCAACACCGCGGGGTACGCCGGCTACTTCCTGATCGTGCAGGACTTCATCGCGGCGGCGCGGGAGCGGGGGATTCCGGTCGGACCCGGCCGCGGCTCCGCCGCGGGCTCCATCGTGGCGTACGTGCTCGGCATCACCAACGTCTGCCCGCTCAAGTTCGACCTGCTGTTCGAGCGCTTCCTCAATCCCGCCCGCGTCTCGATGCCCGACATCGACGTGGACTTCTGCTTCGAGCGCCGGGGCGAGGTCATCGAGTACGTGCGGGAGCGGTACGGACGCGCCAGCGTCGGGCAGATCGTCACCTTCGGCACCATGAAGGCGCGCGCGGCGGTGAAGGACGTCGCCCGGGTGCTCCGCATTCCTCCCGGCGAGGCCGACAAGCTCACCAAGCTGATTCCCTCCGGGCCGGCGTACAGTCTCAGCATCCCCGACGCGGTGCAGAAGGTGGCGGAGATGCGCGAGCTGGTGAAGGGCAACCCGGTCTACCAGCGCCTGGTGGACCTGAGCGCGCGGATCGAGGGGATCTCCCGGCACATGTCGGTCCACGCGGCCGGCGTGGTGATCGCCCCGGGGCCGCTGTCGGAATACGTGCCGGTGTGCACCGCGCCGACCAAGGGGGCGGGCGCCGCGGCCGACGGCGAAGAGTCCATCATCACGCAGTACGAGATGGGCGCCCTGGAGAAGGTCGGCATGCTGAAGATGGACATGCTCGGCCTCAAGACCCTCACGGTGATCCACGACGCAGTGCTGATGATCGCCGCGCGCGCCGGCGTGGACGTGGACATGGACGCGCTCCCCTTCGACGACCCGGCGGTGTACGACCTGCTGCGGCAGGGACGGACGGCGGGCGTCTTCCAGTTCGAATCGCCGCTCGCCACGGATACCCTGCGGGCCATGAAGTGCGACCGGTTCGACGATCTCGTGGCGTCCAACGCGCTGCTCCGCCCCGGGCCGCTCGACGCGGGGATGCACACCGTCTTCATCCGGCGCAAGCTGGGCCAGGAGAAGGTCACCTACCCGCATCCCTCGCTGGTCGACGTGCTGGAGCCGACCTACGGGGTCATCACCTACCAGGAGCAGGTGATGCGGATCGCCAACGTGCTCGCCGGGTTCTCCCTGGCCGAAGCCGACGTGCTCCGCAAGGCCGTAGGCAAGAAGGACGCCGACCTCATCAAGAAGGAACTGGGCAAGTTCTGCGAGCGCGCCATGGCCCAGGGCCACCCGCGGAGGCTGGTGGAGGACCTGGCGGCGCAGATCGAGACCTTCGGCCGCTACGGGTTCAACAAGTCGCACTCGGTGGCCTACTCGGTCCTCTCCTATCAGACGGCATGGCTCAAGGCCCACTATCCCGCCGAGTTCATGGCCGCGCTGCTCTCCTCCGAGATCGGCAATACCGACAAGGTGGTGCAGTACATCAACGAGGCCCGGGAGCTGGGCCTCGAGGTGCTCCCGCCCGACGTCAACGAGTCCGGGTTCAAGTTCACCGTGGTCGGCGAGCGCCGGATCCGGTTCGGGCTCGGCGCGGTGCGGAACGTCGGCTGGGGGGCCATCGAGTCCATCATCGCGGGCCGGCAGGACATGCCGTACACCACCCTCACCGAGCTGGTGGAGCGCATCGACCTGCGGCTCTGCAACAAGCGGGTGCTGGAGTCGCTGGTGGCGGCGGGCGCGTGCGACTCGCTGGGGGGACATCGCCGCCAGCTCATCGAGGCGCTGGAGCCGGCGCTGGCCGAGGCCCAACTGCTGCAGCAGGAGCGCGAGGCAGGACAGGCGTCGCTGTTCGGGGAGGCCGATCCGCAGCAGGCCGCGGGGGCGGCAGGGCGGCAGGGCGGCCGGGCGCTGCCGGAGGTACCGGCCTGGACCGAGGCGGAGCGGCTGGCCAAGGAGAAGGAGGTCCTGGGCTTCTTCATCTCGGGGCACCCGCTGGAGCGGTTCCGCGAGGAGGTGGAGCTCTTCGGCACCCGGACGACCGCCACGTTGGGCGAGTGGAGCGAGCACCCGGTGAGCGTGGGAGCGGTGGCCACGGCGGTGAAGCGCCAAATCTCCAAGAAGACCGGCAAGGAATACGCGCGGCTGGTGCTGGAGGACTTTCACGGCACCGCCGAGGCGATCGTCTTTCCCGAGGCGTGGGCCAAGCTCAACCAGACCATTACCGCCGACGCCGCGCTGCTGCTCACCGGCGGGTACAGCGACCGGGACCGGGGCGAGGACCACGCCCCGTTCATCGTCGAGTCGGCCCGGCGGCTGGACGAGCTCAAGGCCTCCGGGGCGGTGGCGCTGAGCCTCAGATGGCGCGCGCCCGCGGCCCCCGCCCCGGAGAAGCTCAAGGCGGCGGCCGCGCTCTGTTCGGCGCACCCGGGGCCGACCCCGCTCTATATTGAGTGGAGCGACGGAAACGGGGAGTCGGTCCGCCTCCGGTCCCGCCGCCTCCGCGTCGCGGCGGAAGAGGATCTCGTCCGGGCCCTGCGCGACCTGCTGGGCGCCGATTCCGTCCACTACGTCAAGGCGGGTTGACCCCCTATGGCCTCAGCCTACACGCTGGAGTTCGAGAAGCCGCTCCTGGAGCTGGAGCGCCAGATCGAGGACTTGAAGCGGATCGGCAACGAGCGCCAGATCGACATCGAGGGGGAACTCGAAGGACTGCAGATCAAGCTGGACACCCTCCGCGCCGAGATCTACCGCAATCTGACGCCGATCCAGCGCGTCATGGTGGCCCGCCACCCCCGCCGCCCCTACACCCTCGACTACCTCAGCACCATCTTCACCGACTTCATCGAGCTGCACGGCGACCGGCTGTACATGGACGATCCCGCCGTGGTGGGCGGCTGGGCCCGGCTGGGCGGCGTGTCGGTGATGGTGATCGGTCACCAGAAGGGGCGGGACACCAAGGAGAACCTCAAGCGCAACTTCGGCATGCCCCACCCGGAGGGGTATCGCAAGGCACTCCGGCTGATGAAGCTGGCGGCCAAGTTCGGCGCGCCCATCATCACGCTCATCGACACGCCGGGCGCCTATCCCGGTCTCGGCGCCGAAGAGCGGGGCCAGTCGGAGGCGCTGGCCCGGAACATCCTGGAGATGTCAAGCCTCACCTCCCCCATCGTCGCGGTGGTGATCGGCGAGGGGGGCTCGGGAGGCGCGCTGGCGCTCGGTGTGGCCGACCGCATCCTCATGCTGGAGAACTCGGTCTACTCGGTGATCTCGCCCGAGGGCTGTGCCGCGATCCTATGGAAGGACGCGAGCCAGCGGGAGCGGGCGGCGGAGGCGCTCAAGATCACCGCCGACGACCTGCTGAGGCTCAAGCTGATCGACGAGGTCGTGAAGGAGCCCGTGGGGGGCGCCCACGTGGATCCGGACTCGACCGGTGAGGCGCTGCGCGAGGCGCTCATCCGCCACGTCGCCGAGCTGCGGAAGATCCGCCCCGAGAAGCTGGTCCGACGCCGGGCCGAGAAGTACGCGGCCATGGGCGCGTACAGCGAGGCCTGAGTGAGCCAGACCGTCGAGGTTCGGTTCAAGGGCACCCGGAAGGCGTACTTCACCTGGGCCGACGGGGACCCGCCCCGCGTCGGCGACGCGGTCGTGGTCGAGGTGGAGCGGGGGCACGACCTCGGACGCGTCACCGCCGTGGGGGACGTGGCGGGGAAGAAGTGCGCCTCGCACTGCTCCGGCTGCGCCGCCGGCGAGGTGGCGGCCGAGCCCGCACCGCTCAAACCGGTGGTGCGCAAGGCCGGCCCCGAGGACCTCCGGATTCACGACGAGACCCGCCGCTCCGAGGAGGACGCCCGGCGCAAGGTGATCCAGCGGGTGCGGGCGCACGGCCTGGCGATGAAGGTCAGCGACACCGAATGGCAGTGGGACCACAACAAGCTCACCATCTACTTTACCGCCGAAAAGCGGGTGGACTTCCGCGCGCTAGTGCGGGACCTCGCCTCCACCTTCCGGACCCGCATCGAGCTGCGGCAGATCGGCGTGCGGGACGAGGCGGCGCGCCTCTCCGGCGTAGGCCGCTGCGGCCGGGAGTACTGCTGCTCCTCCTGGCTCACCGAGCTGTCGCCGGTCAATCTGGGTCTCGCCAAGGACCAGCACCTTTCCCTCAATCCGGGGCAGATCTCGGGCGGCTGCGGCCGCCTGCTCTGCTGTCTCAAGTACGAGCACGACTTCTACGTCGCAGCGCGCAAGCGCTTTCCCAAGGAGGGCAAGACGGTCCGGACCGCGGTGGGCGTCGAGAAGGTGGTCGCCGTGGACATCTTCCGGGAGCGGGTCTTCCTCCGGAGCGACGAGCAGGGATCGCGCATCATCTCACTGGTCCAGCTGCGCGACGAGGTGGAGCGCCAGGGCGACGTGCTGATGACCGCGGAATACCGCGCCCGGCTCGCCCTCGAGACCGCGGACACCGAGCCGAGCAACGGAGCCGCCGAGCCCACCGGCGCTCCCCGGAGGCGCCGGCGCCGCGGTGGCGGCAACGGGCCTCCCGGGGGCTGAGCCACTCCCGGTCCGCGTTACATTTCAGGGGAGCACCATGCTGTCGCCCGATCGTGCCCCCTTCGCCTTGCCCGGGTGACGGGCCACTCGCCGAGGCATCCTCGTGTCCAAGTTCTACCTCACCACCGCCATCGACTATTCCAACGGCGATCCCCACCTGGGCCACGCGCTCGAGAAGGTGGGCGCCGACGCCATCGCGCGGTACCGGCGGCTCCGCGGCGACCAGGTGCACTTCGTGATGGGGATGGACGAGCACTCCCAGGCCGTGGTGCAGGCCGCCGAAGAGCACGGCCAGACGCCGCAGGCATGGGTGGACCGGATGGCCGAGCGGTTCGAGGAGTTCTGGCGGCGGCTCGAGTGCAGCAATGACGACTGGATCCGGACCACCGAACCGCGGCACCGCGCGGCCGTCACCGAGCTGCTGCGCCTGATCGAGCGGCGCAGCCCGGACGATCTCTACGTCGGTGAGTACGAGGGGCTCTACTGCATCGGGTGCGAGGAGTTCAAGCAGCCGGCGCAGATCGTGAACGGCCGCTGCATCGAGCACCCGACCCGCGATCTGGTGCCGACCCGCGAGCGCAACCATTTCTTCCGGCTGAGCCGGTACCGCGACCCGATCCTGGAGCGGATCCGGAGCGGCGCGTTCCGGGTCGAGCCGGCGATCCGCCGGAACGAGATTCTCCGGCTGCTGGAGGACGGGCTGCAGGACATCTCCGTCTCGCGGCACCGCCTCGCCTGGGGCATTCCCTTCCCGGGCGACCCGGAGCAGACGGTGTACGTCTGGTTCGATGCGCTCATCAACTACCTGTCCGCGACCGGGTTCCCCGCGCCCGACTACCAGCGGCTCTGGCCCGCGGACCTGCACGTCGTCGGCAAGGGGATCACGCGCTTCCACTGCGTCATCTGGCCTGCCATGCTACTGGCGGCCGGCCTCGAGCTCCCCCGCGGCGTGTGGGCCCACGGGTACGTGCAGTGGGAGGGCACCAAGATGTCCAAGACCGCGGGGACCGCGGTCACCCTGGGCGACGCGATCGAGCGGCACGGCGCGGATGCCCTGCGCTACTTCCTGCTCCGGGAGGTGGGGTTCGAGGCCGACGGGAACTTCAGCTGGGAGCGGTTCGACGAGCGGTACACCGCGGACCTGGCCGACGGCCTGGGGAACCTGGTCTCCCGCTCGCTGGCGATGCTAGCCAAGTATCGCGACGGGGTGGTCCCAGCGGCGGGCGTGCCCACCACGCTGGACCAGGCCGGGGTGGCCGCGATCGAGGCGTATGCGCAGGCCATGGACGCGGTGGACCTCCGGCGCGGGGCCGAGGCCGCCTGGGAGCTGGTGGCGACCGCAAACCTGTACATCCAGCAGACCGCGCCGTGGAAGCTGGCCAAGGAGGGCCGCGAGACGGAGCTGGACGCCGCCCTGGCCGCCCTGGCAAGGGGGCTGTACCGGCTGGCGGTGCTGGCGAGCCCGTTCCTGCCCGGGAAGTCGGAGGAGATCTGGACGGCCGTGGGCGCCGCGGGGCGCGCGGCGGAGGCGGCGTGGACATCACTCGCGGCGCCCCCGGTAGCCGGTGCAAAAACCGTCAGGTCGGAGGTGCTCTTTCCCAAGCCGTCCAGCGTCTAGAAGTTAGACTCGGCAGCGACAAAAGCTTTTGACAGTCAAAGAGTTATCCAGCCGTCTCACTCTTGACTTCCCGCCCGGCGCGGGGCAGCTTTGCGGGACCCGGTGACTCAGGTCACCCCTTGGCGCTTCGGATCGGCCCAAATTGCTGGTCCGAAGTGTGGATGCAACCGATCAACCATGAGGTGTACGGGATGGCCAAACGCCGCTGGACCGTCGTGCTTGTGCCGCACGGATCGGAGCCCTCGAAGGTCATCGAGGTCTCCTACGGCGTGCTCAAGGCCGCGGGCAGCGGCTTGATCCTGGCTGGGGTGACGGCGCTGCTGGTCGGCTACGCCACCTTGACGCGCCGGGCCGACCTCACCCGCACGGCCTCGCTGCAGCAGGAGAATGCGGAGCTGGCCCAGGAGCTCGGCGAGATGCACGGCCGCCTGGCCTCCCTGGCCGACACCATCGCCCGCATCTCCCAGCGAGACGCCCGGATCCGAGTCCTGGCCAACCTCGAGCCCATCGACCCGCAGGTGCAGGCCGCGGGCATCGGTGGTCCGGCGGACCCGGCGCCGGCTGGCGAGCCGGGCACACCGGTCCGCCGCGCGCACGAGATCCGGGTGGACCTCAACGCCCTGATCCGCCGGGCGGACCTGCTCGCGTCCTCGTTCCGCGAAGCGACCGACAGCCTGGCGGTGCATTCGGCCCGGCTGGCCGCTACCCCGTCCATCATGCCGACGCAGGGGTGGCTGAGCAGCGCGTTCTCTTCGATGCGCTCGCACCCGATCCTCCACACC
>DASUSR010000244.1:0-8282 GCA_036375015.1 Gemmatimonadales bacterium | reverse complement strand
CGCCGGGCCCGGCGCAGCGACTCCTCCAGCGCCGCCTCCTCGAAGGCCGTGTCCGAGCGCACGACCCAGACGTAGTGCGCGGCGAGGATGCCAAGGGCAGGGCCCATGGAGCGGGCCCAGGCGGCGTCCGATCCCGCGGCGAGCGGCGCCACGAGCTGCCGGAACGGCCACAGCAGCGCGCGGGGCACCGGACGCTCCGCGGCGGCGGCGAGCGTGCTCAGGAACGGTCCGATGCCCTCGTCGAAGGCCGACGCCAGCGCGGGCCAGGCGTCCACCACCGCCCAGGCTGCCGCCGAGAGCGCCACGGCGAGCAGAGTGAGCGAGACGACGCGATGGCGCGCGCCCGCTTCGCCATGCTCGGCGAGACTGGTTCGGACGAACGACGCACCCAGCCGGTGCAGCGAGAGCGTGGTGAGCACCACCCAGATCGACAGCGCGCGGAGCGGGGCGGGGATCCCGCTCGGCTCCCGGGCCAGCAGGAGGGTCCACAGGAGGGTATTGAGCAGCACCACGAGCTGGTTGCGCAGCAGCTTGAAGTGCACCAACTGCCGCCGGGTGACCGGGGCGCTGAAGAGGAACGTCACCTCGGCAGGGGAGAAGGCCAGGACCCGCCGCTCGGCGGCGAAGAGCCACGCCCACCCGACCGCCAGGGCGAGTGCCATCGCCCCTGCGAGCTCGATCCACCCCGGGCGCGGCTGGGCCCCCGAGCCCACCGGGCGCTGCTGCAGCAGCATGATCCAGAGGTAGGCGAGACCGAGCAGGAGCGCCGCCAGGTACCGAGGCCGGCGCAGCCGGCTCAGCTGCCGGGCCAGCCGGTTCCGGGTGGATCGGACCAGCAGGTAGGCGAAGGTGCGGATCATGCGGGACCGGGGACGTCCTGCCCGATGAGCGCGAGAAACACGTCCTCCAGGCTGCGCCCGGCGAGATCCGGGCGCCCCGCCACGATCTGCGGCACGGTGCCGAACGCGACCGCCCGCCCGCGCTGGAGCACCAGCACCCGGGTGCAGATCTCCTCCACCAGGTGCAGGAGATGGGAGCTGAGCATGACCGCCACTCCCGCCTCGGCCCGCCCCACGATGGTGGCCTTCATCCGGCGGATACCGAGCGGATCGAGGCCGGTGAGCGGCTCGTCGAGCAGGAGCGCCTGGGGCTCGTGGATCAGTCCGCAGGCGATCGCCAGCTTCTGCTTCATGCCCCGGGAAAGCTCGTCGGGCAGCGCGCCTCGCTTGTCGCCCAGCTCGAACTCGGTGAGCAGCCCCGGGATGCGGTCTTCCACGTCGGCGACCTGATAGAGCCGCGCCACGAACCGGAGATGCTCCTCCACTGTGAGATACTCGAACAGGTGCGGTTCGTCCGGGATGAATGCGAGGGCCCGCTTGGCGGCGACCGGGTCGGTCGCGAGGTCGTGGCCCGCGATCCGGATCCGCCCCCGGGTCGGGATCACGATCCCGGCCACGCTCCGGATCGTGGTGGTCTTGCCCGCACCATTGGGGCCGACCAGCCCGACCACCTCCCCGGGCGACACCCGAAAGGACAGGCCCTGGACCGCGGCGAGGTCTCCGTAGAGCTTTTCAAGGCCCTCGACTTCGATCACGGCTGGCCTCCAGGACGGTGGTTGCCGGGCGGGTGAAACTTGCGGGACCGCTTCAACGTCTCCATTTGGAACAGGCACCCGCCTGCGGCTCGGAGCGACCTATGCGTAACTACTGGCTGAAAATCCTGCTCGGCGCCTTCGCGATCTTCGCCATCGGCATGGTCGGGGTGACCCTCATCCGGAGCGGTGCGGCGCACGTGCGCGGCATGGTGGAGGGCGACGATCCGCTCACCATCCCACTCGCGTTCATCCCCTTCACTCTCGAAGGCGAGCGGCTCGGCACCGTCAAGCGACTGGTGGTGTACCGCTCCGAGCCGCAGCGGGTCAGCGGGGTGGAAGTCTACATCGATGTAGGCGACTCGCTCATGGCCCAGGGGCTCAGCGAGTGCCGCTTGGCGGCCGATCTCGAGGGCAAGCGGTCGGACGGCGGGGTCAACATCGAGGCCGGCCGCGGGTCCGAGCAAGTGTTCTCCTGTCTCGCCGGCGACTCGGTTCCGGCCGACCTCTCCGAGTTCGGGGAGGCGGTCTTCGACCCGGGCGAGGTCCGAGTCCCGCTCTATCTCCACAACGACCTCGTCGCCGAGCTGCAGGAGGGATTCGCCGGCGATTCCGCGATGATCACGGCCGCCGATGCCGACTCCATCGCCGCCGAGGCCCGGCGGCAGGTCGATTCCGCGCTGGCCGAGGCCGGCCTGTCGCGAGACGCCGCCGGCCCGCGAGGGCGGAGGCTCGGGGACTCGCTGCGGGCGGCCGCCCGGGCGCGGCTCGACTCGCTCCGGAGCGAGCTCCCCCAGCCGGACGTGGCGGACACGCAGCCCACACCCTAGCTTGCGCGATGCTCCTCGTCCTCGACAACTACGACAGCTTCACCTACAACCTGGTCCAGTACGCCGGCGAGCTAGGGGCGGACCCGGTAGTCTACCGGAACGATGCCCTGACCGTCGAGGCCGTGCTGGAGCTGCGGCCGTCCGCCATCGTCATCTCTCCCGGGCCCGGCACCCCGGCCCAGGCGGGGATCTCGGTGGCGCTGGTGCGTGCGGCTGCGGGGCGGGTCCCGATCCTGGGCGTGTGTCTCGGGCACCAGGCCATCGGCGAGGCGTTCGGCGGCAGGGTAGTCCGGGCCGACCGCCTGATGCACGGGAAGACCACCATGGTCGCCCACTCCGGGCATCCGCTCTTTCGCGAGATCGGCGCGCCGTTCGAGGTGATGCGCTACCACAGCCTCGTCGTGGCCGCCGCCGGACTGCCGCCGGAGCTCGAGGTATCCGCCTGGTCCGACGACCGCCCCGCGGGACAGGAAATCATGGCGCTCTGCCACCGGACTCTGCCGGTGTTCGGCGTGCAGTTCCACCCCGAATCCGTCGCCACCAGAGAGGGGAAACGCCTGCTGGCGAACTTCCTCGAGCTGGCAGCGTAAGCCCCACCGCCGCTGCGAGATAGGCCGCCGGGTCAGACCCCGGTCGCGGGGCGGCACGAGTTTTGACTCCACCCCTTCGCCCTGTTAGCTTCCGTGATGCGCGTCCTGGGCGTCATTCCGGCACGTCTTGGCTCCACCCGACTCCCCAACAAACCGCTCCAGCTGCTGGCCGGCGAGCCGCTCATCACCCGGGTGATCCAGCGCGTCAAGCAGCACGGGCTCACCGATCTGGTGGTCGCCACCGACTCGCCGATGGTGGCCGAGGTCGTGGAGCGCTCCCGGGTGCGTGCGGTGTTGACCGACGAGGCGCACCTCTCCGGCACCGACCGGATCGCCGAGGTGGTCGCGCGGCCCGAGTTCGCCGACGCCGACGTGGTGGTGAACGTGCAGGGCGACGAGCCGTTTCTTTCCGGGGAGGCGCTCGCGGGCGCCCTGGAGCGGGTGCGGGCGGGATACGACATCGGCACCGCCGCGGCCCCGCTCGACCCCGAGCTGGCGCCCGATCCGGCACGGGTCAAGGTGGTCACCGACGCCGCGGGGCGGGCGTTGTATTTTTCGCGGGCCGTCATTCCGCACCGGCGCGAGCCGACGGACCCCGCCGCGGGACTCTACTGGCAGCACCTGGGGATCTACGCCTACACCCGCGAGGCGCTCCGACGCTGGGTCGGGGCGGAGCCGAGTCCGGCCGAGCTGGCCGAGCGGCTGGAGCAGCTCCGGGCGCTGCACTGCGGCCTGAGCATCGGCGTTGCGCGGTTGGCGCGGCCGGCGCTGCCCGGGGTGGACACACCGGACGACCTTCGACGGGCGGAAGCCCATTGGCATGCCTTTGAGGGGTGACTTTATGACCACGGGTCCGAACGCGACCAAATACATCTTCGTCACCGGCGGCGTCGTCTCTTCCCTCGGGAAAGGCATCGCCGCCGCGTCGCTTGGACGGCTGCTGGTGGAGCGCGGGCTCGCGGTGACGATGCAGAAGTTCGACCCGTACATCAACGTGGACCCGGGCACGATGTCGCCGTTCCAGCACGGCGAGGTGTTCGTCACCGACGACGGCGCGGAGACCGATCTGGACCTGGGGCACTACGAGCGGTTCATCGACCGGTCGCTCTCCCAGCAGAACAACGTCACGACCGGCCGCATCTACCAGACGGTGATCAACAACGAGCGGCGCGGCGAGTATCTCGGCTCCACGGTGCAGGTGATCCCGCACATCACCGACGAGATCAAGAACGCCATCCGGCGCCCCGCGCCGGGCCACGACGTGGTGATCACCGAGATCGGGGGCACGGTGGGCGACATCGAGTCCCTTCCGTTCCTCGAGGCCATCCGGCAGTTCCGCCAGGAGGTGGGCCGGGAGAACGCGCTCTTCATCCACCTGACGCTGGTCCCCTATATCGCTGCCGCGGGCGAGCTCAAGACCAAGCCCACCCAGCACTCGGTGCGCGATCTCATGCAGATCGGGATCCAGCCCGACATCCTCATCTGCCGGAGCGAGCAGCCCCTCGCGGCGGACATCAAGCGGAAGATCGCCCTCTTCTGCAACGTGGACTTCGGCTGCGTGATCGAGAGCCCCGACGTGCAGTCCATCTACGAGATCCCGCTCCGCTTCCTCGAGCAGGGACTCGACCGCGAGGTGTGCGAGCGTCTGCGGCTCGAGACCCCGGAACCGGATCTCCGCGGATGGAAGGCCATGACCGAGCGCATCCTGCACCCGTCGCACGAGGTGCGCATCGCGGTGGTGGGGAAATACACCTCGCTGCATGACGCCTACAAGTCGGTGCACGAGGCGCTCATTCACGGCGGGATCCCCAACGACGCCAAGGTCCAGATCGAGTGGATCCCCAGCGACCGCTTCAGCGACCAGGCCGCGGCCGGCCGCCTGCTCTCGAGCTACGACGGGCTGCTCATCCCGGGCGGGTTCGGCGAGCGGGGGGTGGAGGGGATGGTCCACGCGGTCCGCTGGGCGCGGGAGAACGACCTCCCGTTTTTCGGCATCTGTCTCGGCCTGCAGGTCGCCATCATCGAGTTCGCCCGCCACGTCTGTGGGATGCCGGACACCAACAGCACCGAGTTCGCGCCCGACTGTGAGACCCCGGTCATCGCCCTGATGCAGTCCCAGCGCGATGTCACCGATCTGGGGGGCACCATGCGTCTCGGCGCCTACACCGCACGCCTCCGGCCGGGCTCGCGGGCGGCCCAGGCCTACGGGGTGACCGAGATCAGCGAGCGGCACCGCCACCGCTGGGAGGTGAGCAACGCCTACCGCGACGTGCTGGCCGAGTACGGGCTCCGGCTCTCGGGCCAGTCGCCCGACGGCGGGCTGGTCGAGGTGATCGAGCTGCCCGAGCACGCCTGGTTCATCGGCTGCCAGTTCCATCCCGAGCTCAAGTCGCGGCCCACCCGCCCGCACCCGCTCTTCGCCGGATTCGTCGGTGCGGCGCTCCGCCGCCGGCAGGCCCGGAGCGGCCGGCCGGCCGAGCCCGAGCTGGCGGGCTCCGCGCGCTGATGGCCTGGACCTTCGCGCGGGCGCCGTTCCTCATCGCCGGGCCCTGCGTCCTCGAACCGGGTGACGTGGTCCCCCGTGTGGCGGACGCGCTCGCGCGGCTGGCCGAGGAGCGGGACCTGCCGGTCTGCTTCAAGGCGAGCTTCGACAAGGCCAATCGGGCCCGGTTGGACGCGCCGCGAGGGCCGGGGCTGGAGGCCGGGCTCCGGATGCTCGAGCGGGTGCGTCGGGAGAGCGGGCTCCCGGTGCTCACCGACATCCACGAGGCGGGGCAGGCCGCCACGGCCGCGGAAGTGGCCGACGTGCTCCAGATCCCGGCGTTCCTCTGCCGCCAGACCGATCTGCTGGTGGCGGCGGGCCGCACCGGGCGCCCGGTCAACGTCAAGAAGGGGCAGTGGATGCCGGCGGAGGCCATGGCCGGCGCGGTGGAGAAGGTGCGGGGCGGGGGAAGTCCCGACGTGGCGGTCACCGAGCGGGGCACCTTCTTCGGCTACGGCGACCTGGTGGTGGACATGCGCAATTTTCCCCGCCTCCGCGAGGCCACCGGCGCGCCGGTCATATTCGACGCCACCCATTCGGTGCAGCAGCCGGGGCAGGGTGCCGGGGGGGCGAGTGGCGGTCGGCGCGAATACATCCCCCCGCTCCTCGCGGCGGCCGCGGTGGCGGGCGCGAGCGGTTTCTTTCTCGAAACGCATCCCGATCCGGCCCGGGCGCTGAGCGACGCGGCCACGCAGTGGCCGCTCGACCAGCTCGCCGATCTGCTGGACCGGACCCTGGATCTCTGGGCCCGGGCGCGGGAGCAGCCGGCGGGAGCGCGCCGTGCAGATTGATCCCGAGGTCGCCCGCCGCATCCGGCTGCTCGTCCTCGACGTGGACGGGGTACTCACGGACAACGGCATCTGGATCGGCCCCGTGGCCGGGGAACGGGTGGAGCTCAAGCGGTTCGACATCCAGGACGGGCTCGGCTTGGTCCTGCTGCGCACGGCCGAGATCCCGGTCGTGTGGCTGAGCGGACGGCACTCGGAGGCCACCGCGCTCCGCGCCCGCGAGCTCCGGATCGAGGAACTGCTCCAGGTGCCCGGGCCGCGCAAGCTCGAGGCGCTCGGCGACCTCCTCGCCCGGCGGGGCATCGAGTGGGACGAGGTCGCCTATGCCGGCGATGATCTGGCCGATCTCCAGGTGCTCCGGCGGGTCGGGCTGCCCATCGCGGTGCCCAACGCGGTGGCCGAAGTCCGGGCGCTGGCGACCTTCGTCACCCGGGCCGCCGGGGGCCACGGCGCGGTGCGCGAGATCGTCGAGGCCCTGCTCAAGGCCCGGGGGATGTGGCCGGAGATGCTGGAGCGTTACTTCACGGAGCCGGCGCCCCGTGCCCGCTGAGACCGCCACGCTCGTGGAGGTGGGCCGCCGGGTGCTGCGGCTGGAGGCGACCGCCGTGGGCGCGGTGGCCGAGCGGCTGGACCAGCGCTTCGCCCAGGCGGTGGAGCTCCTGGCGGGCGCGAGCGGCCGCGTGATCGTCTCGGGCGTGGGCAAGTCCGGGCTGATCGCGCGCAAGCTGGCCGCGACGCTCACTTCCACCGGCACCGCCGCCACCTATCTCCACCCGATCGACTCGCTGCACGGCGATCTCGGCATCGTCGGCCGGAACGACGTGGCGATCGTGCTGAGCAAGAGCGGGGAGTCCCAGGACCTGTTCGGGCTGATCGGCTCGCTCCAGCGCCTCAGCGTTCCGATCCTCGCGATCACCGGCGGCGGCGATGGCTCCACGCTCGCGCGGGTGGCGTCGGTCGTGCTCGACGCCTCGGTGGCGGAGGAGGCGTGCCCGCACGACCTCGCGCCCACGTCCAGCACGACGGTCGCCCTGGCGCTGGGCGACGCCCTGGCGGTGGCCCTGCTCGAGGTGAAGGGCTTCCGGCGGGAAGACTTCGCCGCCCTGCATCCGGGCGGCAGCCTTGGTCGCAAGCTGCTGCTGCGGGTGCGGGACGTCATGCTTCGGCCCGGCCGCGTGCTGGGGCTCGAGGCCACGATGCGTGAGGCGGTGGTGAGCCTGGCGCACGACCGCGGGCTCGCCATGGTGGCGACCGAGGGTCGCCTGGCCGGCGTGCTCACCACCGGGGACCTCACCCGGCTCGCCGAGCGCGACCGCGACTTCCTGGGCCGCGCCGTGGCGGAGGTGATGAGCCGGTCGCCCAAGACCGCCGCCCCCGACGATCTGGCGGCCGCGGCGGTCGGAGCGATGGAGCGCTACGGAGTCATCGTCCTGCCGGTGGTGGAGGGAGACGGGACCATCGTCGGGGTCGTGCACCTGCACGACCTGATGCGCGCCGGCGCGGTATGAGGCCGGGGGCGGGCGCGGCACTCGCCATCGCCGTCGCGGTGGCGCTGGCCGGGTGCGAGGATCCCGGGGCGCGCCCGACGACGACGCTGCAGGCGCCGGACAGCGCGGACCAGGTGCTGGAGGGATTCTCGCACTACGTGACCCACCAGGGCGTGCGCCGGAGCCGGGTGGAAGCGGACACCGCGTTCTTCTACGAGAACACCCAGATCACCGAGCTCAGGAACATCAAGGTGACCTTCTACGACCTCAAGGGCGAAGAGAGCTCCACGCTGACCGCGCGGCGGGGCACCTATCGCTGGCAGGATGGGTCGATGGAAGCGGAGGGCGATGTGCTCGTGGTGTCTCCCGACGGCCGCCGGCTGCGCTCCGAGACCCTCCGCTACGACAACGCGGAGAACACGATCTCCACCGACCGGCAGTTCACCTTCGACCG
>DASUSR010000243.1:0-8722 GCA_036375015.1 Gemmatimonadales bacterium | reverse complement strand
CGCCGGCGGTAGGACGGGGTAGAGGGGCCCGCTCCAGCGGCGGGCCCCGCCCCCGCTCTCCTTGTCGCAACATGCGGCGGAACAAGCGTTTCGCCGTCGCACCGTAGTTCCCATCCTGCGGGGTCGGCCCGGCGAGGATCTTGCGTGGCTCGGGCCCCGAGATCCGGCGTCCAAGACCTTTTCACCGAAACGCATGCGCCTCCAGACCTTCCCCGGGGCCCTGGCCCTGGGGCTCAGCTTCCTGCTGGGGTGCGGCCCCGATACGCCCGACGGCCTGGCGCTCGTCGGGGCCACGCTGATCGACGGCTCGGGCGGCCCGGCGCTGCCGGACGCCGTCGTCGTGGTGCGCGGCGGCCGGGTGGAATCGGTGGGTACCCGCGCCGGCTTCCAGCTCCCGGAGCGGACCAGCGAGGTGGATCTGACCGGTCGCTGGATCATTCCGGGGCTGATCGACGCCCATGTGCACCTCACCGACGGCAAGGCCGGCGTGCTGGACTGGAGCCTCCAGCGATACCTGGCCTGGGGCGTCACGACCGTACGCGATGCGCACGGCGCCCTGGAGACCGTGCTCGAGCTGCGCGACGCGCTTAACCGTGGCGCCGAGCCGGGCCCGAGGATGTACGCCGCCGGCGCCGAGATCGATGGCCTGCCCACGACCTACGCGGATGCCATGGGCGCCAACCGGCCGAACGATGCCCGGCGCGGGGTGGATCGCCTGGTGAACTCCGGCACCGACTTCATCAAGGTGTACACCCGGGTCGATCGCACCCTGCTCCGTGCCGTTCTGGACGAAGCCAGGACCTTCAATCTCCGCGTCACCGGCCACCTGGGCCTCACCGACGCGGTCACCGCGGCCCGGGAGGGCCTCGCAGCGGTCGAGCACCTGAGCGGCGTGCCGGAGGCGGCCGCCGCGGACCCCTCCTCGATCTACGCCGCCCACTACCGTTCCTTCTTCGCCGGATGGACCGCCTTTCAGCGCGCCTGGACCGGGCTCGACTCCACTGCGCTCGAGCGGGTGGCCCAGGAGCTCGCCAAAGCCGACATGGTCGTGGTACCGACGCTGGTCCTGCACGAGACCTTCAGCAGGCTCGACGATCCGCCCTCGCTCGGAGATTCGGCCTTTCAGGACGTCCCGGAGGACGCTCAAAAGCGCTGGAACGTGCCCGACATGGTGGCCCGGGCGGGCTGGAGCCGCGAGGACTTCGACGCCTTCCGCCGCGCGCGGCCCAGACAGGATCTCTTCGTGCGCCGGTTCGCGGCGGCCGGGGGGACCGTGGCGGCGGGCAGCGATGCGGCCAATCAGATGCTCATCCCCGGTGCCAGCCTTCACCGCGAGATGGCGCTCCTGGTCGGCGCGGGGCTGGAGCCGCGGGAAGCCATCCTTGCCGCCACCCGCCACGGGGCCCTGCTGCTCGGTGTGGACTCGCTGGGCTTGATCGCGCCGGGGAAGGTGGCGGATCTGGTCGTGCTGTCACGCGACCCGCTCACCGACATCCGGAACAGCCAATCCATCGAGCGGGTGATGAGCCGCGGCGCCCTGCTCTCGCCGGACTCCCTGCGCGCCGCGTGGTGAGCCGATGGGGCTGACCCGGCTGCTGCTGGCGTGGGTCGCGGCGACGGGATGGTTCCTGCTCTGGGAGATCGGCGCCCGGCAGGTCGGCGCCGGCCCCGATGGGCGCAGCCGGCCGCCGGTGTGGCATCTGGCCGGCGAGGCGCTGCTGTTCACCCTGCTCGCGGCGCTCTGGTTCGCCTCGCTCGGCAGCGGCGGCTGGATCCTCGTCTTCCTCCTGCTCGGCGCGCTCTCGGTCTGGCCGCCGGGCTCGTCCGCCCGCCCGCGCCGCCGCGCGCGGGGCCGCGAGGTGGCCGCCGGCCTCCTCGGCGTGCTCCGGGTGCTGGCGGCCGGCGGCCTGTTCGCCTGGATACTCGCTCCCGCATGACCCGAGACGCCATCGACCGGCTGACGCTGTTCTTCTCCCGTCAGCAGACCCGCCAGGGCCTGCTCGCGCGCGCCGCCCTGGGGAGGCCCGCGCCGGGAGACGCCGAGCTGTGCCTGCGGCTGGCGTGCACCGCGGTCCGCGAGCTTCGCCCGGACGGCAGCCTCCGCGGCGCGGCGCTTCCGACGATCTGGCGCGCGCACGAGCTGCTCGATCTGGCCGCGCCGGTCAGCGCCGAATCCACCCGGCAGGCCCTCCAGTGGGTGCTGCAGCTTCAGGACAAGCCGGGCGCGTACGGCGAAGGGTGCGACCGCGAGCGCCACGGCCGCAGGGTCTGCGGGCACTATCTCGGCGGCTTCTTCGCGCCCGCCGCGCCCACCGAGCGGCTCGCGCCGGTCACGCTCCCGAACGGCAAGATGTACCGGGCCGAGCCGGCGGCCCGGTTCGCGCTGAGCTGTCTGGCATTGCGTGCGGTGCTGAGAGGCGCGCTCGACCGGCCTGCTGTGCGCCGGCACCTCGACAGCCTGACGTCGCTGGTGGAGCAGTGGACCGCGTGGGGGGGCTACTTCCCGCCGGACCTGATCCTGGCGGTCATGCACGCGCTGGCGGAGGCCGGGGCGGAGCGGCGAGATGTCGTGCGGCGCCTGGCGGTGCTCGCGGCCGAGCACCAAAGTGAGGACGGGGGCTGGCCCAACACCGACTTCTTCCACGCGCTCGAGGCGCTGAGGGCCGCCGGCACCGAAGAGGCGCGCGCCGCCACCCGGCGTGCCGTTCCCTTCCTGCTGTCGCGCCAGCGGCCGGACGGGACCTTCGGCCCCACTGCCCAGCAGGAACGGGCGCTCATCGGACTGCGGGCGCTGCTCTGGGCCGAGGATGTCTCATAGGCCCGCGGCGCGCGCCATCCACCACAGCCCCACCCCGATCCCCGCCGCACCGACCAGGCTCACGATCCGCCGTCCCCACTCGAGCGACCGCGCGGTGGCCTGCCGCATCACGGTGGCGGCGGCCAGCGCGAACAGCGTCATGGCGGCGGTGACGCCCACCCCGAACGCGGTGAGATAGCTCAGGCCCAGACCCACCCGATCCATCATGGTGACCGGCACCAGCGCCACCACGCCGGTGGTGCCGGCGAGGCCGTGGAGCAGGCCCACCAGCGTCATGCCTCCATGCTCGTGGGACCGCGCGGCGGGCTCCGGGTGGTGCGGGTGCTCGTGCGGCTGCGCCGCGCCGTGCAGGTGCAGGTGCGCGTGGCCCCCGTGTTCCTCCTCCGGGTGGAGATGTAACTTCCGGGCGGCCGCCAGCGCCCAGAGGCCTAGGCCCACGAGCATCAGCCCCACCAGTCCCTCCCCGAGGGCGTCGTACCGCTCGGGCCAGCGTATCCCCGTGGCCAGCAGCACGCCGCCGGCACCGAGCACCGCCACCGAGTGGCCCACGCCCCAGCGCAGGCCGAACCCGGTGGCTGACCGCAGCGAGGGTCGGCGGCTCACGAACGTGGTGACCGCCACCATGTGGTCCACCTCCAACGCGTGGAGGACCCCCAGCATGGTGGCCGTCCCCAGCGCGACGATGTCGAAGGACATGGAGCCAATATGTCCCGGGAACCGGTCGACCAGAAGCCCCGCATCCGGCTCACCTCGCTCTCGCACGGCGCGGGTTGAGCCTGCAAGCTCGGCCCCGCCGAGTTGGCGCAGGTGCTGCGCCATCTGCCGCAGGTCGGGGACCCGAGAGTCCTCGTGGACGCCGCAACCCGGGACGACGCGGCGGTCTTCCGGCTGTCGGATGACCGCGCGCTGGTGGCGACGGTGGACTTCTTCACCCCGATCGTGGATGACGCCGCCGCGTGGGGCGCGATCGCCGCGGCCAATGCGCTGAGCGACGTCTACGCGATGGGCGGGAGTCCGCTCTTCGCGCTCAACCTGGTCGGCTGGCCGAGCGACCGGCTGCCGCCGGAGCTGCTGGGCGAGCTGCTTCGGGGGGCGGCCGAGGTGACGGCGCGAGCGGGCTGCCCCATGCTGGGCGGCCACTCCACCGACAGCGTGGAGCCGCTCTTCGGCATGGTGGTGCTCGGCGAGGTCCACCCCGACCGGATGCTCACCAATGCGGGCGCCTGCGCCGGAGACCTCCTGGTGCTCACCAAGCCGCTGGGCACCGGCATCCTCGCGACGGCGCTCAAGCGCGACGCGCTGCTCGAAACCGGGATGGCCGAAGGCGTGCGCTCCATGACCACGCTGAACGACGGGGCCGCTCGGGCGGCGCTGCGGGTGGGCGTGAGCGCCGCGACCGACGTGACCGGCTTCGGCCTGGTGGGCCACCTGGGCCAGCTGCTCCGCGCCAGCGGCGTGGCCGCCGAAGTGGGCTACGAGGCGCTGCCCCTGCTGGCCCATGCCTGGAATCTGGCGGCCCGCGGGAACGTGCCGGGCGGGACCCAGCGCAACCTGGAGGCCGCCGGCCAGGTTCGCTGGGCGGAGGACGTCGGTCCGGTGGACCGGATCCTCTGCGCCGACGCGCAGACCTCGGGCGGGCTGCTGCTGGCGGTGCCGCCGGAGAACGAGGCCGCGCTGCTCGAGGCGCTCCGGGCGGAGGCCACGCCGGCGGTGGCGGTGATCGGCCGGGTGGTGGCGGGCGAGCCCGGCGCGATCGCCGTGCACCGGCGGCTCTAGCGCGGCGAGACTATCCTTCCGCCATGTCGCCCATCCGCTGGACCACCGATCGCATGGATCAGCTCGAGCGCGCGGTCCGCGACGGCCTGCGCGTCGCGCTGACCCGCCGGGGCACCGAGTATATCGTCACCGCGCTCCGGGTCACCTCCGCCGATCGGCGCGACGCGCTGGTGGCGCGGCTGCCGATGACGGGTGAGGAGCTGGTGTTCCGCTTGGACGAGGTGGACAGCTTCCAGGTGATCGGCTGATGCCGGTGGCGATCGTCCATCTCGACGAGAGCTGCTTGGGCAACGGACGCGAGGGGGAGAACCCCGGGGGCGGGGGCGGCCTGGTGGAGGCCCGGACCCGCGGCGGCCGGCTGGAGCGGCGGGACGTCTACATTCACGCGCCGGGCACCACGAACAACCGGATGGCGCTGAGCGGCGCCATCACCACCCTCGAGCTGCTGGGCCGCAAGCAGGTCCGCCTCAGCGTGCTGGTGGTGTCCGACTCGGAGTACCTGGTGAAGGGCATGCGCGAGTGGGTGCCGGGGTGGATCGCCCGCGGCTGGAAGCGGAAGACCGGGCCGATCGAGAACCTGGAGCTCTGGCAGACGCTGGATGCCGCCGCCCGGCGGCACCAGGTGCAGTGGACCTGGGTCCGCGGCCATCGGGGCCACGCCAAGAACGAGTACGCGAACGATCTCGCCGTGCGGGCCGCGCGGGAGCAGATCAGCTCGGAGGGATTGGTGCCGTCCGGCTTCGGCGACTGGCTCGCGGCGAAGCGGAAGAAAGGGCTCTACCTGGCCTACGATCCGGACGCGGCCTTCGCCGGGCTGGAGGCGCGGGCGGCCTCCGAGGAGCCGTTTCCGCTGGCGGACGCGCCCGTCCCCTGACTCGCTTGACAGTCCCCGGCGGGACGCCCTAAGCTGCCTCACCGATCCGACAACCAGCGAGAGGACGGGGTGACCGACCTGGAGCGCTTCTTCCGCCGCCTCGTGGCCAATCTGGCGAGCACCGATCCGGCGCGCCTCCACCGGCCCATCCCGCTCGACGATGTCCGCTACTCGATCCTGCCCTACCGCGCCAACCGCCGGGCGCTGGGACTGGACAGCAGCGAGGACTACGAGCTGGTCCTGCTGCGCCTGTGCGCGGGCGAGGGCGGCTACCTCCGCACCGAGCCGGAGGAGGCGCGGGTCCGGTTCGTCCAGGAGCTACGCAGCCCCAATCCCGACCTGGACGTGCTCGGCGCCCTCGAGAACGTGCTGGTCACCCTGCGGTCGGAGCCGCTCGCCCGCGCCCTCGGCCCCGAGCCCGAGGCTTCCTACGCGCCGCCGCCGCCCTTCATCGCCCAGCCGTCCGACGTGCCCGAGTTCCCCGACCTCGACCCGCCGGCGGAGCCGGACGCGGTCCCCGAGGAACCGGTTCCGCCCCACTGCCTCTACTGCGGCGGCGCGCTGCCGGCGCATCGGGCGGTGAATTTCTGCCCCCACTGCGGGCAGAGCCAGACCGTCGCCGTGTGCGCCCACTGCCACGGGGAGCTCGAGCCGGGCTGGCGGCACTGTGTGAACTGCGGCGCCACCGTCGGTCCGGCCTAGCCGGTGGCCAGCTGGGCGGCGCTCCGGCCCCACGACATCGTCGCCGTCATCCTGGGCGGCGGGGTCGGCACCCGGCTCTTTCCACTCACCCAGGATCGCGCCAAGCCGGCCGTACCGCTCGCCGGGAAGTACCGGCTGGTGGACATTCCCATCAGCAACTGCCTCAACTCCGAGTTGCGGCGCATCTTCCTGCTCACGCAGTTCAACAGCAGCTCCCTGCATCGCCACATCCAGGAGAGCTACCGCTTCGACGGCTTCTCCCCGGGGTTCGTGGAGATCCTGGCCGCGCAGCAGCGACCCGAGCGGGAGAGCTGGTACCAGGGCACCGCCGATGCGGTCCGCCAGAACCTGGTTCACCTGAACGACTACCCGCACAGGCTGGTGCTCATCCTCTCGGGTGACCAGCTCTACCGGATGAACTATCGGGCGCTGCTGGAGCAGCACGTCTCCACCGGCGCGGAGGTGACCGTCGCCACCACACCGGTGAGTCCCGGGGCGGCGCGGGCGTTCGGGATCATGCAGGTCGCCGCGGACGGCCGGGTGACCCGCTTCGTGGAGAAGCCCACCGACCCGGCGGTGCTGGCGTCGCTGCGGGTGGACTGGAGCGCCGTAGGCGGGCTCGAGGAGCCGGTGGACCCCGAGAGCCTCCCTGCCTCGATGGGTATCTACGTCTTCGACCGGGCGGTCCTCTCGGAGGCGCTGGCCGGGAACGAGGCCGATTTCGGCAAGCACGTCATTCCCGCCCTCATCGGCACCCGCCGGGTCTTCGCTTTCCAGCATCAGGGCTACTGGGAGGACATCGGAACGATCCGCTCGTTCTACGAGGCCAATCTCGATCTCTGCGCTCCGCTGCCCAAGTTCAACTTCTACGACGCCACCGCGCCGATCTACACCCACGCGCGATTCCTCCCGGCCACCAAGATCATCAAGAGCCGCGTCGAGCTCTCGGTCGTGGCCGACGGCTGCATCATCAACGATGCGGTCATCGAGCATTCCCTGGTGGGCGTCCGCAGCCGGATCGAGGCCGGGGCCACCATCCGGCACTCGCTGCTGATGGGCGCCGACTACTTCGAGACGCCCGACCGGGCCCGCGAGCCGGGCGCGCCGCCCATCGGCATCGGCCAGGGGGCGTACATCGAGCAGACCATCGTGGACAAGAACGCCCGGATCGGCGACGACGTCCGGATCACACCGCACGGCAAGCCCGCCAACTTCGACGGTCCCAACTTCTACCTGCGCGATGGGTTAGTGATCATTCCCAAAAACGCGGTGGTCCGGAGCGGCACGGAAATTTGAGGTGACAACGGGGCCGCGGCGGCCCATATTTCCCCGTCCAATGGCCGCACCCCGCACCCCCTCCGCCCGCCCCCGCGACAGCGAAGTCGTGTTCCTTTCCGGCGTTCGCACCGGCTTCGGGGCGTTCGGCGGCTCGCTCAAGGAGCACTCCGCCACCGATCTGGCCGCGATCGCCGCGGCGGAGGCGATCGCCCGCTCGGGCGCCGCCGCCGAGGACGTGGACCACGTCGTGTTCGGCAACGTGCTCCAGACCTCGGCCGACGCTCCCTATCTGGCCCGCCACGCCGGGCTTCGGGCCGGCGTGCCGCTCGAGCGGCCGGCGGTGACGGTGAACCGGCTCTGCGGATCGGGCTTCGAGGCGGTCATCCAGGCCGCCCAGCAGATCCTGCTCGGCGAGTCGCGCGTGGTGCTCGCCGGCGGGACCGAGTCCATGAGCCAGGCGCCCCACGTGGTGCGGGGGGCCCGGTGGGGGCTGCGTCTGGGCCCCCCTCCGCCCCTCGAGGATCCGCTCTGGGAGTCCCTGCGCGACGCCTATTGCGGCCTCTCGATGGCCGAGACGGCGGAGAACCTGGCCGAGCGCTACGGCATCACGCGCGAGCAGGTGGACTGCTATGCGGCCCGGAGCCAGGGGTGCGCCCGCGACGCCTGGGCGTCCGGGGCCTACGCCGACGAGGTCGTGCCGGTGCCCGTCACCGACCGGAAGACCCGCCGGCCGCAGCCCTGGGCGGCCGACGAGCACATGCGGCCCGACACCACCCCCGAAGCCCTGGCCAAGCTTTCCCCGTACTTCAAGAAGGACGGCGTGGTAACGGCCGGGAACGCCTCGGGTATCAGCGACGGCGCCGCCGCGCTGGTCGTGGCGGGCGCCGGTTTCGCGACTGAGCGGGGGCTGCGCCCCCTGGGCAGGCTGGTGAGCTGGGCCTCGGCGGGGGTGGATCCCCGCATCATGGGCATCGGCCCGGTGCCGGCCGCGCGCCCCGCGCTCGAGCGGGCCGGCCTCCCGCTCGAGGCCATGGACCTGGTCGAGGTGAACGAGGCCTTCGCCGCCCAGTATCTGGCCGTCGAGAAGTTGGCTGGCTTACAGCGCGAGACGACCAACGTCGACGGCGGGGCCATCGCGCTCGGCCATCCGCTGGGCGCCAGCGGCGCCCGCATCCTCGCCCACCTCGTCTACGAGATGCGGCGGCGGCGGGCTCGATATGGCCTGGGGGCGGCGTGCATCGGCGGTGGCCAAGGGATTGCCGTCATACTCGAAA
>DASUSR010000242.1:0-10648 GCA_036375015.1 Gemmatimonadales bacterium | reverse complement strand
AGCTCCAGGCCGCGCTCCAGCACCGGGCGCGCCTCGGCGGCCCGGCCGGCGTCCAGCAGCGCGCGGCCGAAGCCCACCATCGCGGGGGCAAGCCGCAACCGTGTGGCGGGCAGGCCTCGCTCCAGCCGGGCGATGGAGGCGCGGAACCGCTCCTCCGCTTCGTCCAGCGCACCGCGCTCGCGGAGCACGGCAGCGAGGCGGGACTCGACCGAGGCGGGGGAGGGGTGGTCGGGGCCCAGCAGGCCCTCATACCGGGTGAGCGACTCGCGGTACAGCCGCTCGGCGCCGGCCAGGTCGCCCTGCCGATGCCGCAGGGTCGCGATGTTGTTCAGGTTGTACGCCACCATCGAGTGCTGTTCGCCCAGCAGCTTGCGGTTGAGCGCGAGGGCCCGGGCGAAGAGCGATTCGGCCTCGGCGAACCGGCCGCGGTCCACCAGGAGGGCGGCGAGGTTGTCGAGACTCGCCGCGACGTAGGGGTGCTCCTCGCCGAAGAGTCGCCGGTCCAGGGCCAGCGCCTCGCGGAAGAGCGGTTCCGCCTCGTCGTACCGGTTGAGGTCGCGGAGGACCCGGGCGTAGTTGTTGAGGTGGACGGTGATGCGGGGGTGGACCTCCCTGAATACCCGGCGCTTCATCGCCAGAGACTCGCGGAAGAGCCGCTCGGCCTCCGGAAGATCGCCCCGCAACTGCACGATCTGGGCGAGATTGTGCATCGCCTCCGCCACCAGCGGATGCTCCGGCCCGAGTCGCTCGCGGCGGATCTCGATCACGTCCCGCACCAGGGAGTCGGCGGTGGCGTACTCTCCCTTGATCCACAGGAGCAGGGCCAGGTTCGCCATGCTCTCGCTCACATCCACATGTCGCGGGCCGAGGAGCCGGGTCCGGATGGCCAGCGCGTCGCGAAACAGCGGCTCGGCATCGGCGTAGCGGCTCTGCTCCTGGAGCACCGTCGCCAGCCGGTCGAGCGTCCGGGCGGTCTGCTCCGTCTCCCCGCCGGCGAGCCGGCGCTGGAGCGCGAGCGCCTCCCGCAGCAGCCGTTCGGCGTCGGCGTAGCGCCCCTGCCGGTGGTGCACGTCCCCCAGCTCCGTGAGGGCGTCGGCGATGCTCGCGTGTCCCTCGCCATGGAGCTCGCGCCGCCGGGCCAGTGAGCGTTCGAGCAGGGGCGCCGCGTCGCCGTAGAGCCCGAGGTTGGAGTAGACCCGCGCCAGCACCGACAACATCTCCGCCTGTACCTCGGGCTGCGAGCCCAGGGCGGTGTCCACCCGGGCCCGGCCCCGGTCGAGCAGCGCCTGGGCCGTGATCTCGCGGCTCGCTTCCGGGGTCTGACCGTAGGGGTCCGAGGCCTGGAACACGCCCACCAGGAAGTCCGTCACCGTCCGCGCCTTGGCGGCCTCCGCCTCCGCCTGCGCCCTGAGACCGCGCTCCCGGAGCGCCCCCGCGAGCACGGCGGCCATGGTGAGCGCCGTGAGCCCCACGCCGGCCCGATGTCGCGCGGCGAACTTGCGCGCGCGATAGCCGAAGGTATCCGGCCGGGCGAGCACCGGCATGCCGGCGCGGTAGCGCTGCAGGTCCTCGAGCAACGCCGCCGCGGAGGGATAGCGGCGCTCCGGCTCCTTGCGCAGCGCCTTCAGCACGATGGTGTCCAGGTCGCCGCGCAGCCGGCGGCGGGACGGTCCGAGCCCGGCGCCGGTCGAGGGGCGGAGCGGCTCCGTCTCGCAGATGACCCGCTCGATCTCGCTGAGGGAGCGGCCCTTCAGGTCGTAGGGCCGCCGCCCGGCCAGGAGCTCGTAGAGCACGACGCCGAGCGCGTAGACGTCGGTGGCGGTGGTGACCGCCCCGCCCCGCAGCTGCTCGGGCGCCGCGTACTCCGGGGTCATGAGGTGCATGCCGGTCCGGGTGAGCGGCGCCTCGGCAGCGTCGGTCTCGACCAGCAGCTTCGCGATGCCGAAGTCGAGCAGCTTCACCCTGCCGTCGCCGGTGACCAGGATGTTGGAGGGCTTGAGGTCGCGATGCACCACCAGGTGCTGGTGGGCGTACTGGACCGCGGCGCAGACGTCCATGAAGAGGTCGATCCGCGCCGGGAGCGGGAGCCGGCGCCGCTCGCAGTAGGCGTCCAGCGGCTCGCCGTCCACGTACTCCATGACGATGTACGGCGTGCCGCCGTCCACGCCGCCGTCGAGCAGCCGGGCGATGTGGGGATGATCGAGGCCGGCGAGGATCTGGCGCTCGTGCCGGAAGCGCCGCAGGAGCTCACCGGCCCCGAGCCCGGGGCGCAGGAGCTTCACCGCGACCTGCTTGCGGAACTGATCGTCGTCGCGCTCGGCGAGATAGACGGAGCCCATCCCGCCATGCCCCAGCTCGTGCACGAGGCGCCACGGCCCCACCCGCAGCGGGGCCGTTTCCACGGCGGCGAGGCCATGCGCCAGGAATTCCGTGGGCAGACGGGGCAGTCGGGTGGCCTGTTCTCCGGCAGCCAGGAGGCGCTCCACCTTCGCGCGGAGCGCCGGATCCCCGTCACACTCCCGGGCCAGCCACTCGGCCCGCTCGTCGGGAGGCAGATCCAGCGCGCCGTCGAGGATCTCTTCGAGCCGCCGCCACCGTTCCGCGTCCGTGCTCATCGCTGGCTCCGCCATGGTCCGCTCGTTCCCGCGCCGATGTCCGGATTTGCGGAGCGACCCGCGCGTCAGGGGGTGGAGGCCGCCCGGGCGGCCACGTCCTTCACCCCAGCACCGGAGTTATGCCATGACCCGCATCAAGCTGATGGCCGTCGCCATCGCCTCGCTCGCCCTCGCCGCGTGCGGCAAGGGGGACTCCACCGGCCCCGCCACCGCCGAGTCCGGCACCATCGTCCTGCTGAACGACTCGAGCACTCCCATCGTGGCCGTGAACTTCTCCGGCTGCGACGACGATAGCTGGGGGCCGAACCGTCTGGCCGAGGCCGAGACGCTGGCCCCCGGCGCCCTCCGCAACTGGACCGTCGAGGCAGGGTGCTACGACCTCCGGGCCTCCACCGGCAGCCGGGCGGCCACCTGGCTCGACCGCGACGTGCCCGCCGGCGGCGCGCTGCAACTCGCCGTCCCGGCCGGGGTGGATGCCATGGTGGCGCAGTCGCCGGGCACCTCTGGCGTGCGGGTGGATCTCAAGACCCGCTGAGCGCCTCGGAGCCGGAGGGTGGGTGCTGGGGAATGACGTAACGATACGGCTGACTTGCGGTTCCGTCAATTTTGCCGGCGCGGTGCCAGGGTGGCACCGCGCCGGTCCGGCGCTCAGGGTGTCGCCCCTCCGTCGCCCGGCCGAAACGGGCTGGCCGGATACCAGGCGGGCCGGGTGGGCCGGTTGGCCACCTGGCTCACCAGCTCGGCGTAGAGCCGGTTGAAGTCGGCCGCCGCCTGGCGGTCCACCGGTTGGGTGACCTCGTCCTTCACGCCGTGGTAGCGCTCGCGGCGCCACGCCAGCACCCGTTCGTGCTCCGGCGTGCCCAGCGCGAACCCGATCTTGAGCGACAGGGCGGGAATGCCGCGCCGGATGAAGCTGAACTGGTCGCTCCGCACGAAGGCGTTGCGCTCCGGCTCGGGATCGGTGATCACCTCGACACCCACGCGGCCCGCCGCGCGACGGACGTCGTCGGCCAGGTCGGACTCCTCCAGGCCGTTGACCAGGAGCTTCCGCAGTGGATTGATCGGGAGATACATGTCGGTGTTGAGGTTGGCCACGATGGTCCCGGCCACGGTGGGACGCTCGGCGAACGCGTCGGAGCCCAGCAGCCCGTGCTCCTCCCCGGTCACCGCCACGAAGGCGACCGTGCGCTTCGGCCTGGTGCCCGCCCGGGCCACGATGCCGGCGGTCTCCACCAGGGTGGCGACTCCCGAGGCGTTGTCCATCGCGCCGTTGAAGATGCTGTCGCCGTCCACCGGCTCGCTCACCCCGAGATGGTCCAGGTGCGCCGTGAGCACCACGACCTCGTCCCGCAGCGCGGGCTCGGCCCCGCGGATGACCCCCACGACGTTGTGGGAGAGCGCATCGTCCTCCTCGATCGCGACGGTGGCCTGGAGCCGACCCGGCAGCGCGAAGCCCGGCAGCGGCGCGCCGCTGTCGGCCAGGGCCAGCAGCTCGGCGTAGCTCTTCGGCGCGCCGGTGAAGAGCCGCTCCCCCCGAGCCGGATTGAGTGTGAGGGTGACCAGCGAGGGTCCCCCGTGCCCCGAGCCGCCATCGGCCAGACGCAGCTGGGGGTGGAGGCGCGAGGCCGCGTAGCGGGCCCAGGGCAGATCGCTCCGCGGCGACGCGATGCTCAGCACTCCTACGGCCCCGGAGCCGAAGAGCGCGGTCGCGCCCGCGCTCCGGGCGGCGGCCAGTGTCGGGCCGTCCATTCCCCTGGGCGCCCCCGCCATGATGACCGCGACTTTGCCCGTGAGGTCGATGCCGGCGAAGTCGTCGATGCCCTGGTCGGCCGCCCGCATGCCGTAGCCGACGAACACCAGCGGGGCGTCCACACTGCCCGCCCGTGAGCTGCGCAGATTGATCGTTGCGTCGGTGCCGAAGGCGAGAGGTTCCGCCCGGCCGTCCCGTACCAGAGCCAGACTGGACCGGTCCTCGCGGACCTGCCGCCGCCGGAAGCGGACCGGCTGGAGGAATCCGTCCGTGCCGCCGGCCTCCAGCCCGACCCGCGCGAACGCCGCGGCCACGTAGTCCGCCGCCTTCCGGTGGTCGGGGGTGCCGGCGGCACGGCCCCGCATCGAGTCGTGGGCCAGCGCGGTGACATGCCCCCACCACGGGCCGTCCGGCGCGGCCGGCTCGGCGCCGGAGCCCTGGGCGGTGAGGCCGGTGGTGGTGAGGGCGGCGAGCACAGCCGCAATCGACAAGGTTCGCATGGATCCTCCGGCGTCAGCCGTCGAGCAGTGGAGCCGGCGCCGTAATCGCCGCTCTGGGATGAGCGGGAATGGTAAGCGGGGCGGCGGCCGGCGGCGACACCATATGGACGGCCGCCGCGGCCACCGGGTTCCTCCGCCGAGCGGGCGGCTAGGCGCGTGGCGCGGGCTCTGCGCGCGAGGCCAGCAGCCGCTCGGTAAAATCGAGCCGCTCCTCGAGCTGCACCACCCGACTCTCCAGCGCCTCCAGATAGGACCGCTGCTCGTCCAGCTCCGGACCACCGGCCGGAGTCGCGCCCCGGCGGTCGCAGCGGCGCCGCATGGCTGTTACGAACAGGAACACGACCAGGAACCAGAACATCAAGCCGAAGAATCCCATCGGTCTCTCCAGGTCAGGAGGAGCGCCCTTCCCAGGCTCGCTCCACGTCCTCAGCCGCCTTGCGCAGGATCTCCGCAACCTGGCGGAGGGCAGGGTCCTCCGGCCCGCGGCGCCAGGCCCGCCGGAAGGTGGCGCCGGCCAGGCGGGCGAACGCGCTCTGCACCTCGCCAAGGCCCCCGCCGGTGAAGTCCCGCACGGTCTCCCGCACCCGCTCCAGGATCTCGTCCAGGAAGTCCCGGTGCTCTTCGAGGTAGCGTTCCCCTTCCGGGGTGATGTGGTAGACCTTCTTCCCCTCGGTCTCCACGACCTTCACGTATCCCTCGTCCTCCAGGAGCTGCAGAGTGGGGTAGACCGTTCCCGCCGACGGCGTGTAGCAGCCGCTCATCTGCTCCTCGAGCGCCTTCATGACCTCGTAGCCGTGCCGTGGCTTCTCCTTGAGCAGGCGGAGAATCACGAACTTGACCTCGCCCGACTCGAACATCTGGGCCCGGCGGCGGCCGCGCGGGCGTCCCGGCCCGCGGCCGGGGCCGGCCCACCATCTGGCGCCGAAGGGGAATCCCCAGTCTTCGCGTGGTCCGTGCATCAGCTCCTCCAGGGTAATAGCGTATGAGGTAACGTACGATATATCGTACGACAAGTTTCAAAAAGACAGCCCCGGGACCACCCGGCCTTTCGGAGCCTCAGGCGCGCTGTGGCTTGCGGGGGCTGCCGGCCGGGGCCGCGAGCGGCGGCAGGCCCGCCTCGATCCGGACGCGGTGCGGCTCCAGCCAGGGCGGCAGCACCAGCGTCGTGCCGAGCGTCTCCGGCGCCTCGTCCACGGCGAAGCCGGGGCCATCGGTGGCGATCTCGAAGAGCGCCCCGCCCGGCTCCCTGAAGTACACCGACCTGAACCAGAAGCGGTCGATCACCTCGGTCGGATGCCGTCCGGCCGACTGCACCCGCTCCCGGGCCGCTCGCTGTGCCGGCTCGTCCGGCACCCGCCAGGCGACATGGTGCACGCTCCCCACGCCCCAGGTGCCCTGGCGCTCGCCCGGGAGCTCCCGCAGCTCGAGCACGCGTCCCGAGCCGCCGCCCTCCAGCGCATAGCGCCGCCAGCCGTCTTCCTCGCCCGCGGGGGTGAAGCCCAGCGTGCCGGTGAGGAATCGTTCGGTGACACCCAGATCACGCTCCCAGAGCCGCACGGCGTGCAGGCCGCGGATCTGGTGGGGGGCGGGAACGGGCCCGCCGGCCCAGGAGGTGAACTCACGCGGATCGTCGCTGAAGGCGACGGCCAGCGCGAGCCCGTGGGGATCGGTCAGCGGGAGCACGGGGTCGCCGAAACGCCGCTCCACCAGCCCGAGGGCCACGCCGTGGTTGCCGAGCCGGTCGCGCCAGTACTCCAGGCTGGCCAAGGGCGCCGCGAGCGCCACCTCCACGGTGAGCCCGGTGCCCTTTCGACCCGGCGGGAGGTCGGGCCAGGGAAAGAAGGTGAGGTCGCTGCCGGGGTGGCCCTCGGCGTCGGCGTAGAAGAGGTGATAGGTGCCGGGGTCATCCTGGTTCACCGACCGCTTGACCAGCCGCATTCCCAGCACGCCGGCGTAGAAGTCGAGGTTCTCCTGGGGATCGCCCGCGATCGCGGTGACGTGATGCAGGCCGGTAACGGCGGCCATGGTCGGCTCCTGGCGAGGTTTCGGCGCAAGATGGACGGGTGGGAAGGGGAATGCCATCCGCGGGCCGGGCTAACCCCATGCAACCGCATCGATTGTATTGATTATGTGATCGTGCGCATTACGCACAATTAAGGTGACATAAGGAGCAAAAAACGCCATAGACAGCATAAACGTTCAACAATTCGTGCCGAATCGGCAAAATCAGGTGTACATCGCGCTTGCGCTCCCCCGACCGGTGCGATACACTTGGTCGGCGGCGCCACCGTGGCGCCCGCCCCAACCCCCTACCCCAGGATCGGTCCGGTGACCCGACTCTCCCTGCTCCCCGTGCTCCAGGACGCGGTTCCGGCCATCGTGCCGGCCGACACCGCCTGGATGCTGGTGGCCACCGCCCTCGTGCTCCTCATGACGCCGGCACTCGCCTTCTTCTACGGCGGGCTGGTCCGGTCCAAGAACTCGCTCAACACGATGATGATGAGCTTCACGGCCCTCGGCGTCGTCGGGGTCGTGTGGGCGCTCCTCGCCTATAGCCTGGCCTTCGCGGAGGGGAACAACTGGGTCGGCGGCACCGGCTATGCCCTGCTCAACGGGGTGGGGCTCGAGGCCAGCGGCAGCCTTCCGCACCTGCTGTTCATGGCGTTCCAGGGCACCTTCGCCATCATCACCGCGGCCCTCATTTCGGGCGCCGTGGTGGAACGGATGCGGTTCGGTCCCTACCTCGCCTTCATCGTGCTCTGGGTTCTGCTGGTCTACGCGCCGGTGGCCCACTGGGTCTGGGGCGGCGGGTGGCTCATGAGCCGGGGGGTGCTCGACTTCGCGGGCGGCACCGTGGTGCACATCAACGCCGGCATCTCGGCGCTGGTGGCGGCGCTCGTCCTCGGCGTGCGGAAGGACTACGGTCGGCAGGCCATCCTGCCCCACAACGTGCCCTTCACCCTGCTGGGCGCCGGGCTGCTGTGGTTCGGGTGGTTCGGCTTCAACGGCGGCAGCGCACTGGCCGCCAACGAGCTGGCGGCGCTCGCTTTCACCAACACGTACCTGGCGCCGATGGCCTGCCTGGTCACCTGGGTGCTGCTGGACTATTTCCGGACCGGCCGGGCCACTGCCGTGGGCGCCGCCACCGGAATCGTGGTGGGCCTGGTCGCCATTACGCCCGCCGCCGGGTTCGTGAGCCCGATGAGCGCGCTGCTGCTCGGCGCCATCGCGGCGGTCCCCAGCTACTTCGTCATCATGATGCGCTCTCGCACCCGGCTGGACGATTCCCTCGACGTGTTCGCCGGCCACGGCATCGGCGGCATCACCGGCGCGCTCCTCACCGGCGTCTTCGCCCAGAAGGTGTGGAACTCGGCCGGCAACGACGGCCTGCTGGCCGGCAACCCCGCCCAGCTCGTGACCCAGGGTATCGGGGTGCTCAGCTCCATGATCTACGCGGCGGCGGCCACGTTCATCATCCTGAAATTGATCGGTCTGGTCACCGCGCTCCGCACGGCGCCGCGCACCGAGGGGCTCGGCCTCGACGTGACCCAGCACGGCGAAGAGGCGTACACCAGCGGCGAGGGCTCCATCCTCGTGATCCCCGACGCGGCCCCGGCAGGGGTGCCGGCGCGCGCGCTCACCCCCCAGACCGCGGCGCGCTGACGCCGGGAGGATCGCTCACATGAAGCTGATCGTGGCCATCATCCGGCCCGACCGCCTGAACGAGGTCTTGGAGGCGCTCTACCGCGCCGATGTCCGGGGGCTCACCGTCTCCCGCGTCCTGGGCCACGGCGGAGAGACCGATCGGGTGGAGACCTATCGGGGCACGACGGTGAAGATGGATCTACAGGAGAAGGTGCGGCTCGAGATCGGCGTGTCCGAGCCGTTCGTGGCCGTTACCGTGTCGGCCATCCTCGGTGCCGCGCGCACCGGCGAGGTGGGCGACGGGAAGGTCTTCGTGCTCGACGTGGATCAGGTCCATCGGATCCGCACCGGCGAGCGCGACGAGAACGCGGTGACGCCGGCGGTGCCGGTGGGGAGTGAAGGATAAAGGGTGAAGGGTGAAGGGGGTGTCGGGCCCCCTTCACCCTGCACGGCCTTCACTCCTCACGGCCTTCTTGCCGTCGCCGCCCCCGCGTACTCTACCCGCCACACCGTTCCCGCCTGATCGTCCGTGATGTAGAGCGCGCCCTCCGGGCCGACGGCGAGCCCCGATGGACGGTGCTCGGAGAGTCCGGGCTCCTTCCGCGCGCCCGCGAACCCGTCGGCGAAGATTTCGTACTCACCGGAAGCCTTGCCGTCTGCCATCGGCTGAAACACCACGTTGTACCCCTCCTGCGGCTCCGGCGCACGGTTCCAGGAACCGTGGAAGGCGATGAACGCACCCCCGCGGTATTTCTCGGGGAATGCGGTGCCGGTGTAGAACGCGAGTGCGTTGGGTGCCCAGTGGGCGGGGAAGACCGCGACCGGCCCGCGCTTCTCCGAGCACTGCCCCACCTTCTGTTTGTCTCCGCCGTACTCGGGCGCCAGCACCAGCTTGCCCTGCCCAGGATCGTAGTAGCAGTAGGGCCACCCGTAGTCCGCCCCCCGCTCGATGCGCAGCAGCTCCTCTGCCGGCAGGTTGGCGCTCTCCTGCCAGTCGAAGAGCTTGGGCCAGTTCTGCGCCAGCTGGTCGCGGCCATGCTGCGTGGCGTACAGCTCGCCGCCGGCGGTGACCGCGAGCCCCACGGCGTTGCGGATCCCGGTGGCATAGCGGTCGGCGGGCCGGTACCGCTGACCGGTGCGGTCGGCGCTGAAGCGCCAGATGCCGGCCCGTCGCTCCAGCTCGCGGCACGGCTGGTGACCCCGGGACTCCGGCTGCCGGTCCTGCTGCTGGCAGGCGTTGGTGTCCGAGCCGAGGTTCACGTAGAGGTTTCCCGCGCTGTCGATCGCGATCGGGTGCATCGGGTGTCCGCCGCTGGCCGGCAGCCCGATGACGATCGTGTCGGGCGCGCCCGAGGGCACCAGCGCGCCGTCGCTGAGTCGATAGCGGAGAATCATCGAGTCCGCCTCGACGTAGACCGCGCCCCGGAACACGGCGATCCCGGTGCCGCCCCGGCTGCCCGACTCGCTGGTCGGACCGAAGCGACGGATCTCTTCGGCGCGGCCGTCGCGGTCGCTGTCCCGCAGCGCGACGACGTACCCACCGGCCGGGACCTTCCGGGTCGTGTCGTACGGCGAGCGCCAGGTGTTCACGTAGAGATCGCCCGCGGGCGACGCCGCGGCGTGGCGGGCGCCGCCCAGGTCCTCGGCGAACACGGTCCCACGGAATCCGTCGGGGAAGCTCACGCTCGCCGTGTCCGCCGCCGCGGTCCCCGCCGCATCGGCCCGCGCCCCCGTGGTGTCTGCGGCGCCCGATTCACGATCGCCGCCGCCGCAGGCCGTCCCCAGGCCGAGGACGAGCAGCAGCGCAAGACGAGTGGGAAGTTCCATGCCTGTCACCAGCCTTTCCGTGGTCGTCGTCCGGTATCACAGGCAAGCTAACCGGATTCCGCCGCCCTCCGCGCGTGAAGAGCCGTTCACGATCGCTTCACGGCCCCTTGCCCGGCACCCGCCGACATTACCTCGTGGAGGGATGCATGACGCATGTCGCCGAGGGTGGCCTCACCCGGCTCATCGAGACCGAAGCCCGTCTCGCCCAGGACGTCGCCGCGGCGGAGCGGGAGGCCGCGACCATCCTGGCCGAAGCGCGCGCGGCCGCGGAGCAGGCGCGCGCCGGTTCCGAGGCGTCGCTCGAGGGCGCC
>DASUSR010000241.1:0-7537 GCA_036375015.1 Gemmatimonadales bacterium | reverse complement strand
GGCCGGCGGCAGACGGGCAGGCGGGCGGACTGGCGGGCGGGCGGAGGTCAGCACCCGCCGGGGCCGGCGTACTTCATCCCGAGCGGAGCGAGGGCTCTTCTCGACGGGGTTCGGGACCACCCCGGCAAGATCCCTCGGTCGCTGGCGCTCCCTCGGGATGAAGTGCCCTGCGGCCGTCCGCCGGCTCGCGACCGTCCCGTCCCGCCTTCCGAGCTCAGCCCTTCCGACTGTCTTCCTATCCGGCCTGCCCGTCTGCCCGTCTGCCCGTCTATCCGTCTGCCAGCCCTACTCCGCTCTCAACACCTCCAGCGGAGTCCGCCGGATCACTTCCCGGCTGTTGAGCAGGCCGACGAGGACCGTGAGACCGACCACGCCGGCGGTGAGCGCGGCGAGCGGCGCGGCGGGCAGGACGAAGCGCGCCTCGAAGACCCAGCGCGACAGCGCCCATGCCGCCACGCCGGCCAACGCCGCCGCCACGGCAGCCGACATCAGGCCAAGGGCCAGGTACTCGGCGAGCACGATCCGAAGCAGCTGCGCGCGGGTGGCGCCGAGCGTGCGGAGCAGGGCGCCCTCGCGGATCCGCTGGAACCGGCTGGTGGCCAGCGCGCCGACCAGTACCGCGGTGCCGGTGGCGAGAGTGAAGAGGGCCATGAAGCGGATCGCCAGCACCACCCGGTCGATCAGCCGTTCGAGCGCCTCCTGCAGCAGGGTGAGGTCGAGCGTGGTGACGTTGGGGAGGCGCTCCGCGAGGCGGCGCTGAAAGACGCCGCGGTCTTCCGGGCGCTCGATCCTGGTGAGGGTCACCAGGGTCTGGGGCGCCTCTTCCAGCACCCCGGGCTCGAAGACCACGAAGAAGTTGGGCTCGAACCGGGCCCATTCCACTTCCCGAAGGCTCGCGATCCGGGTCGGCAGGCGCAGCCCCTGGACGTCCCAGACGATCTCGTCTCCCACGCCGACGCCGAGCTCGCCGGCGAGCTCCACCTCCACGCTGATGGCCGCGGGCGCCGGCGCCCCCGGACCGTTTCCACCGTTGCTCCCGGCTTGCCTCGCCGGCCCACTCGCCCGCGCTCGCCCTGCCCACCAGTCGCCCTCGACGACGCGCTCCGACGTGACCAGGGTGTCGCGGTAGGTGGAGCGGTACTCCCGCCGGAAGGCCCAGGCGCCGCTCGGTCCCTCGCCGCCGGCGGCACTGGTGTCGCCCAGAATCCGACTCACCGGAGTGCCCTTCACCGAGGCGATCCGCATCGGCACGATCGGCACCGGCCCGACCGAGGGCAGACCGGCGTCCGCCAGCGCCTGCTCCACCGCCGGAAGCTGATCCCGCTGAATGTCGAAGAGCACGAGATTGGGACGCATGGGCCCGCCGGTGAGGCGGAGCTGGCGGAGGAGATTGAACTGCACCAGGAGCAGCGTGCCGAGCAGGAAGGCCCCGAAGCCGATGGCGAGCACCACCGTCACGGTCTGGTTGGAGGGCCGGTACAGGTTGGAGAGTCCCTGACGCCACAGGTATGGCCAGCCCGAGGGGAGCCACCGTCGCGCGGCGCGGGTGAGCCCCCAGGAGGCGAGCCAGAGCAGGCAGAGGGCAACCCCGATCCCACCCGCGAAGATCGCGCCCTGCCGGAGGCTCCCCACCTGGAGCGCGGCGAGCGCGACGGTGCTTGCGGCAAGCACCGCGACCGCCGCGAGGCGCCACCAGTCGCGGGGCTCGCGCTGCCCTTCGTACGGCCGGCGCAGGGCGGCGAGCGGCGGCACCCGACGCACCGCCAGGAGCGGCAGAAGGGCGAACGCCACCGCGACCCACAGGCCCATGCCCACGCCCAGTGCCACCGCGGACCAGGAGACCGCGGTCTCCACGTCCACCGGCAGGAGCCCGGCCAGCAGCCGCGGCAGCAGGTGCTGGACCCCGACGCCCGCCGCGGCGCCGGCCAGGCTCCCCGTCAGGCCCATGGCGGCCGCCTCCGCCCCGTAGATGGCGAAGACGCGGCCGCCGGTGGCGCCGAGACAGCGGAGCACCGCGATGGACTCCATCCGCTGCCGGATGAAGACCACCACCCCGCTCGCGACGCCGATGCCGCCGAGCAGCAGGGCGATGAGCGCGACCAGCCCGAGATAGCCGGTGAGCCGGGAGAGGGTCTCGTTGAGATTCTCCTGGTCCTCGGTCACGGTGCGGACCCGCACCCGGTCGGCACGAAGACTCGTCCGGTAGCGGTCGGCCACGGCCTCCGCTGTGGTGCCGCCGGGGAGCTTGAGGAAAGCCTCGTACTCGGCTCTCGCGCCGAACCCGAGCAGGCCGGTCTCCGCGAGATGGGCGGCGGGGATGAAGATCCGCGGCCCAAGAGCCGACCTGAACCCCGCGTTCCCCGGGGCGCTCACCACCGAGCCGGTGATGACGAATCGCGCCTCGCCCAGCGCCAGCGTGTCGCCGATCTCGGCGCTGAGCGCGGCGAGCAGCGCCGGATCCACCACCACATGGCGGCCCTGGCCCAGGCGCTTCCAAGCGTGCCCCGGTTCAGTGCGGATCTCGCCGTAGAAGGGAAACCCGCCGGCCACGGCGGCCACCTGGACCAGCCGGGTGCCCGCGGTCCGCGGCACGTAGGCCATCCCACCGAAGCTCGTCACCCGGGCGAGCTCGGCGCCCTCCGCGGTAAGGCTGTCCACCGCCGCCTCGACGCTGGCCGGCAGCGGCCGCCGGCTGGAGAAGCTGAGGTCGGCGCCGAGGAGGGCTCGCGCCTGGTCGCGCACCGAGCGGCGCAGGTTGTCGGTGAAGGAGTTGATGGCGACGAGCGCGGCGACGCCGATCGCCACCGACGCGGTGAGCAGGAGCAGCCGCCGCGGCGACGCGCGCACCTCGCGCGCGGCCATGCGGAGCACGAATCCGGGCGCGGTCACGCGGCGCTGTCGGCGGCGATGTGTCCGTCGGCCAGCCGGATGGTCCGGCGGGCTCGCTCCGCCAGGTCGAGGTCGTGCGTCACGAGCACGAGCGTGGTGCCGAAATCCCGGTTGAGCTCGACCATGAGGTCGATGATGCCCGCTCCGGTGCGCGCGTCCAGGTTACCGGTGGGCTCGTCGGCGAAGAGCACCTTGGGCCGGGTGCTGAATGCGCGGGCGAGCGCCACCCGCTGCTGCTCCCCGCCCGAGAGCTGCGCGGGGTAGTGATCGGCCCGCTCGGCGAGGCCCACCCGCGCGAGCAGCTCGCGGGCGCGCGCGCCCGCGTCCTCTCCTCTCAGCTCCAGCGGCACCTGCACGTTCTCCCGTGCGGTCAGCGTCGGGATGAGCTGAAACGACTGGAAGACGAAGCCGATCTTCTCGCCCCGGATCCGCGCGAGGGCGTCCTCATCGAGCGCCCCGAGCTCCTGCCCGTCCAGGTGGACGGTGCCGGCCGTGGGTCGGTCGAGACCGGCGAGCAGTCCCAGCAGCGTCGTCTTGCCGCTGCCGGAAGGTCCGACGATGGCCGCGAACCCGCCCGGCTCGAGCGTGAAGGTGATATCGTTCAGGACCGTGAGCTCCCGGTCTCCGGAGCGGTAGGTCTTGGTGAGTGATGTGCATTGGAGCATGGCCTGAATGATACCCCGGTACTCCTGGATCGGTCTTGCGGTGGTGGCGCTGCTGGGTTGCGGCGGGGAAGATCGCGAGCGCGCCGCCGGCGAGGCGGCTCCGCCCCCCCGCGCCGAAGGCGAGCGAGGGCGGATCGTGTTTCTGGGAACCAGCCTCACCGCCGGATTGGGCATAGACCCCGAGAGCGCCTACCCCGCGCTGATCCAGCAGAAACTCGATTCGGCGGGGCTGCCGTACACCGCCGTCAACGCCGGGGTCAGCGGCGAGACCTCGGCCGGCGCGCTCCGGCGGATCGACTGGGTGTTCCGGGAGCCGGTCTCCGTGCTGGTGATCGAGACCGGTGCCAACGACGGCCTCCGCGGGCTCGATCCCGACACCCTCCGCGCCAACCTCCAGGCCATCATCGCCCGGGCGCGCCGGCAGGAGCCCGAGCCGCGCATCGTCCTGATCGGCATGCGCGCGCTGCCCAACTACGGCTTCGGGTACGCCGGCCGGTTCCGCGAGGTCTACACCGATCTGGCCGAGGAGCACGACCTGCCGCTGGTGCCGTTCCTGCTCGACGGGGTCGCGGGGGTGCAGTCGATGAACCAGGCGGACATGCTGCATCCCACCCCCGCCGGGCATCGGGTGATGGCGGAGACCGTGTGGGAGGTGCTGGAGGACGTCGTCGCGGAGCCGGAGTAACCGGGACTCAGCGGGCCGGGCGACCCGCCAGCAGGTCCGCGAGCGTCTCGACCGCGAGGTCCACCTCGTCCGCCGTGTTGTAGTAGTGGGGCGAGAGCCGGAGCGCCGAGGCGGCGCCCTTCTCGTCCATGTCGATCACGGCATCGGTGCGCTCCGGCGAGCTCACGTTGATGCCGCGGGCGCGGAGGGCCAGCTTCAGCTCGGCGCCGGGCCGGCCCGCCGGATCGACGGTCGCGATGGCGCACAGCTCGGGGCCGCGGTCCAGCACCCGGACTCCCGGCACCGCGGCCAGGCGCTCACGGGCGTAGGTCGCGAGCGCCCGGGCCCGGTCGCGGGCGGTTTCCACCCCCACCTCGAGCGCGTAGTCCACCGCTGCGCCGACCCCCAGTGCCAGCGCGAGAGACATCTCCCAGCTCTCGAACCGGCGAGCCCCCGGGGCGAGCACGAAGGCGTCGGGCTCGGTCCAGTCGGCGCCGTGCATGTCCACCAGCAGCGGGTACGCTCCCGCGGCGAGCGCCCGCTCGGCCACGTAGAGGAAGCCCACCCCGCGGGGGCCGCGCAGGAACTTCCGGGCGGTCCCGGCGAGATAGTCGCAGCCGACCCGCGCCACGTCCACCGGCATCTGGCCCACCGCCTGGCAGGCATCCACCAGATAGGGGATCTCCGCCGCTCGGCAGATTTCGCCCACGGCCTCGACCGGTTGGACCAGACCGGAATTGGTTGGCACCCAGGTGAGCGCCACGAGCGCCGGCCGCCGCCGTCGGACCAGCTCGCGCACGGCGACGGGATCGATCCCTCCGATGGAGGCGTCGGGCGCGCGCACGACCTCCACGCCGAGCCGGCGGGCCAGCGACAGGTACATGATCTGGTTCGAGGCGTAATCGGCCCGGCTGGTGAGGATGACGTCGCCGGGCCGGAAGTCGAAGGCCGCGAGGGCCTGCGCGAACGCGATGGTCGAGTTCTGGGTCAGCGCCACGCACGGCGCGGGGCAGCCGAGCAGCCGGCCGAGGGAGGCATACACCGCGCGGAGCGCGTCGGCGCGGGCCTCCGCGGCCTCGTAGCCGCCCAGCTCGGACTCGAGCCTCAGGTGCGCGGCGACGGCCTGGGCCACGGAACGGGGGACCAGTGCGGCCCCGGCATTGTTGAGGTGAGCCCGCGCCTCGGCGCCGGGTGTGTCGGCCCGCCAGCGGCGGACCTGGTCCGTCGTGGGCGGGCGGCTCACCGAAGCCACGCTTCCATCTCCTCGATGCCGCGCCTCCAGCGGCGCTCGAGCAGGCGCGCGGCGCCCTCCCGGTCGCCGGCGCGGAGGGCGGCGAGGACCCGGGTGTGATGCAGAGAGGAAAGGCTCACACGGCCGGCCTCCCTGAGGTAGGCATGCAGATACCGGCGGGGCACCTGTCGCAGCAGCGTGATGACTTCCAGCAGTCGGCGGTTGGGGCACTCGCCGAAGAGCACCTGGTGCCACCGCTCGTCCAGCTCGACCGCCCGCGCCACGTCCCCGCGCGTCTGCTCCAGCTGCCCGGCGAGCTCACCCAGCTGACCCAGGCGCTCAGGGGTGAACTCGGGAGTCAGCCCGAGCGCCAGGGGCTCCAGCGCAGCCAGGATTGCCCCGACATCCCCCAGCTCGGCGCGGTTCAGCGGCCGGACGCGGAACCCACGCCCGACCTCGGCGTCCAGGACGCCCTCCCGGGCGAGTCGCATGAGCGCTTCGCGCACCGGCGTCCGGCTCACCGCCAGTCGCTCGGCGAGTGCGGCGTCGCGGACGCGGATGCCGGGGGCCAGCTCGCCGCGATAAACAAGGGCGAGGATTTCGGCGTAAACCTGGTTTCCAAGCGAGATTCTGGAGATGGGCATTCCACATACTCCATTATGGATGCTGTATACAATATATGGACCACCCATCTTGGCAAACCCTTTTTCCATGGGTAGGGGTAGCGCTTCCTCCTCTCCCGCGTCGTCGATCCGGGGACTCGATTTTCTCGTTCGCCTCTACGACTTTCCGGCACCTTCCAGGCATCAAGTGGCCAGCAACGGGCAGTTGCTATCTCTCGCTGCCGCGGGTGGCGCGGCCGGGCTCCGGACGGCGCGCCGCCCGGGCCAGGCCGAGGGGCCGCTGAGACGCCCGTGAGGCACCCTGCGTCTCACGAGGCAAAGGAGAATGCGATGAAGACCACACACCTTGTCCTACTGGCGTTCGGTCTGAGCGGCGTCGCCGCCCCGGCTGCGGCCCAATCCGAGGCGACCCTCAAGGAGTACTTCGAGGGGAAATCGGTCACCCTCAAGATCGCGATGCCCGGCACGGAGGACGGCGTGGACGTCTACCCCGCCGACCCGAAGCCGCTCGATTACCCCCGGTACGCCGACCGCCTCAAGGACTTCGGTACGGCGATTCGCGCCGGCGAATCCGCCATGATCACGAAGATCAGGGTGAAGTCCAAGCACGTGGAGTTCCAGCTGGACGGCGGCGGCTACGGCACGATGGGAGACGAGACGTCCGCCGACGTCCCGGTCGGCAGCACGCCGAAGACCAAGCGCGAGCAGAACCTCGAGGGCGAGCTCAAGCGGGAGACCGACCCCGTCCGCAAGCGGCAGCTCAGGGAGGAGCTGGACGATCTGCGCAAGGAGCGGGAGCGGGAGGACGCGCGCAACGAGGCCGCAGTGGCCGAGGCGGAGGAGCAGAAGGCAGCCAACATCCGGCAGCGGCGGCTGGACGGGGGGTCCCGGTTCAACATCCGCTACCGCGACCGGCTGCCCGACGCGGCGCTGACGCCCGACGGGATCAAAGCGGCGCTGGCGGAGTATGTCTCCTTCGAGGGCCCGCGCTCGCCCGACACCTTCGCCGCAGCGTCCAGCCGGCCGGTGGCGGGCGGTCCGCGCAAGGGCATGCTGCTCCGGGAAGCGGACGAGCTGCTCGGGAGCCCGGTCAGGAGCGCTGAACGGCAGGAAGGCTCCCTCACGGTGGTAACCCGCACCTATGCGACCACGGACGGCCAGGTCACCGCCGAATTCGTGGACGGGGTCCTGTTCCGCTATACCATGAGATCGGACTGATCGTGACCGGATGAGACTCCTCGCCTTTGCCGCATCGCTCCGTGCGGAGTCGCACAACCGCCGCCTGATCGGGCTGGTGGCGGAGCTGGCCCGCGGCAGAGGTGCCGAGGTGGACCTCGCCGAGTTCCGGGAGTTCGACATGCCGCTGTTCGATGCCGACCTGCACGCCCGCGAGGGGATCCCTCCGGGCGCGCAGGAGCTGGGCGCGCGGATCCTGGCGGCGGACGGCATCCTCCTCGCCTCCCCG
>DASUSR010000240.1:0-3521 GCA_036375015.1 Gemmatimonadales bacterium | reverse complement strand
CGCAGATCACGCCGGCCAATGCCCCCCGCATTCGTCCCACCTGGACCTTCTCCACCGGCGTGCTCGGCGGCCACGAGGGCCAGCCGCTGGTGGTGGGAAGCACGATGTACGTGGTGACCCCGTATCCCAACGTCCTCTACGCCTTCGACCTGACGCAGGAAGGCTATCCGCTGCGGTGGAAGTACCGGCCCTTCGTGGACGCGGCCGCGATCGGCATGGCCTGCTGCGACGTGGTGAACCGCGGCGCGTTCTACGCCGAGGGCAAGGTCGTCTACAACCTGCTGGACGGGCACACGGTGGCGGTGGACGCGGCGACCGGGCGAGAGCTGTGGAAGACCCGGGTGGCCGACGTGGCCGTGGGGGAGACGATGCCGATGGCGCCGCTCGTGGTGCGGGACCGGGTGATCGTCGGCGCCGCCGGCGGCGAGTACGGGATCCGCGGGTGGGTGAAGGGGCTCGACCTCGCGACCGGTGCCGTGGTGTGGACCGGCTACAACCTCGGCCCGGACGAGGAGGTGCTGGCCCGGCCCGGCACGTTCAAGCCGTTCTATCAGACCGGCACCGAGTTGGCCGCCGAGAGCTGGCCCAGGGACGGCTGGAAGCACGGCGGCGCGCCGGTGTGGGGCTGGCTCTCCTACGACCCGGAGCTGGACCTGGTCTACTACGGCACGGGCAACCCGGCGCCGTACAACGCCGAGGCGCGGCCGGGCGACAACCGCTGGGCCACGAGCGTGCTCGCCCGGGATCCCGACGACGGCTCGCTCCGCTGGGCCTACCAGTTCACCCCCGCCGACAACTGGGACTACGACTCGACCCAGGAGATGATCCTCACCGAGCTGACGGTGGGCGGGAAGCGGCGCAGGGTGCTGGTCCACTTCGACAAGAACGGCTTCGTCTACACGCTGGACCGCGCGACGGGCGAGGTGCTCGCGGCCGAGCCGTACGTGCCGGTGACCTGGGCCAAGCGGGTGGATCTCGAGACCGGCCGCCCCGAGGTGGACTCGACCAAGCTCACCGGCGCCTCGCGGGGCTACGTGAGCGACATCTGTCCCACGCTCGAGGGCGGCAAGAACCAGCAGCCGGCCGCCTGGTCGCCGGCCACGCGGCTCTTCTACGTGCCCACGAACAACATGTGCATGGATTACCGGACCACCGCGACCTCCTACGCCAGCGCGACGCCGTACATCGGCCTCTCCGACGCGCCGTACCGGGCGGGGGAGGGCGGCCACCTCGGCGCCTTCATCGCCTGGGACCCGGTGCGGTCGAAGAAGGTGTGGGAGATCCGCGAGCCCTATCCGGTGTGGAGCGGCGCGCTCGCCACGGCGGGGGGCGTGGTGTTCTACGGCACGCTCGACGGCTGGTTCAAGGCGGTGGACGGGCGCACCGGGAAGGTGCTCTGGAAGTTCAAGGTCGGCTCCGGCGTCATCGGGAACCCGATCGCCTTCCGCGGGCCGGACGGAAAGCAGTACGTCGCGGTCTACGCCGGGTTCGGCGGGGACTGGGGGCTGATCTCGGGCGACGTGCGCTCGGACGACCCGACCGACGTGCGGCCGCCCGCGAGCTTCATGCCCGACATCGCGAGGCACACGAGCCAGGGCGGCATCGTGTGGGTGTTCGGCCTGTGAGGGCGCGCCTCGCGGTCGCGGCGGGCGCGATGCTCGGCGGGATGGCGCTGTGTCCCGGGTGGGCGGCCGGCCAGCAGGCGCCGCCGCCGGCCGTCCGGTACGAGCAGCACGTGAACGTCGCCGGCAACCCGCCGCCGGCCGACTCGCTCCGGAACCCCTTCGCCGCCGACAGCGCGGCCGCCGAGGAGGGCGGGCGGCTCTTCCTGGGGTTCAACTGCGCGGGGTGCCACGGCGGCGGCGCGGTCGGCAACATGGGGCCGAGCCTCGCGGACGGGCGGTGGCGGTACGGGGGGAGCGACGGGGCCGTGTTCCACTCGATCTTCTACGGCCGTCCGCGCGGGATGCCGGCCTTCGGCGGGCACCTGCCGGCCGAGGCGATCTGGAAGCTGGTGGCGTACCTGGGGTCGCTGCAGCCGGCGACGGACACGATCGCGACCAGGGCGTGGTGAGTGCCGTGCACTCCCCGTTTTGACGACGCGCGGCCGGCACCGTATGTTCTGCCCAAATTCACAGGAGTCAGCGATGCCGACCGATCTACGGGCCGGCTGGATGGCGGTGGTGCTCGCCGTGAGTCTGTCCGGGTGCGCCGGGGATTCGAAGCCGCAACCCGGCGCCGCCGCCGCCGGGCGGGCCGCGCTCACGGAGGTGGATGCCTGCGCGCTGCTGCAGGCGTCGGAGATCAGCGAGGCCACCGGCCGGGAGGCCGGCACGGGGGCGCCGCCCGCTGGGCCGGAGGGCTCCCCGCCGATGTGCCATTGGGATTCGGCGCAGCTCCTCGTGACTCATGCCGGCTGGAAGACCTACGAGGACTACGACGCGGCGAACCGGCGGACGCTGGAAGAGCAGTACGATCCGACACAGTACCAGCGGCTCGACGCGCCGGGGCGCTTTACCGTGGTGCTGAAGGACGCCGGTATGGTGCAGACGGTGGGTGAACGGTACATGGTGCAGGTCGCGGTGCAGCCCGCCGAGGGCAGGGACGTGGTGGCGGCGGCCACCCGCCTGTCGGGGCTGGCCCTGGACCGCCTCGAATAGACGCCTCGGGGTCCACCAGCCGGCCTCAGAGCTGATGCCGCATCACCCTCGCCAGCTGCTCCGCCAGCCGCTCCCGGAGCGGCCGCTTCCGCCAGGCCTCCAGCGTGATCCGCCGTGAGCGGCTCCGGTCCTCCGCGAACACCGCGGCCTGATCGCGGGCGAACTCCTCGTCGAACACGTTGAGGTTGTTCTCGTCGTTCAGGCGGAACGATCGGTTGTCCAGGTTGGTCGAGCCGACCGAGACCCAGTAGTCGTCCACGATCATCACCTTCATGTGGTACATCGTGGGCTGGTACTCGTGGATCTTGACCCCCGCCTCGAGCAGCGGTCCCCACTTGGCCCGGGAGGCGCGCCGCACGACCGCCGCGTCGCCGATCTTCCCCGGCACGATGATCTCCACCTCCACGCCCCGCCGCCGCGCCTCCACCAGCATGTCCACCGCCAGCGTGTTGGGGACGAAGTACGAGTTGGCGATCCGGATGCTCCGCGCGGCCGAGGCCACGGCGAGCAGGTACATGATCCGGAGGTTCTCGGTCCCGTCGCCGGGCGAGCTGTGGACCGCCTGGGCGAGCCGGCCGCCGACCGAATCGAACGCGGGGAAGTAGGCCGGCCCGTCGAGCAGCTCCCCGCCGGTCTGGACCCAGTTGTCCATGAACGTCGCCTGCATCTGCCCCACCACCGGGCCTTCGGCGCGGTACTGCGAGTCGCGCCAGTGGTCCTCGTCCTGCGCGTGCCCCCGGAAGAGGTCGGCGAGGCCGAGACCGCCGGTGAAGCTGACGCGGCCGTCCACGACCAGCAGCTTCCGGTGGGTCCGGTGGTTCATCCGGTCGAGGCTGTACCAACGGAGCGGGCGGAACCAGA
>DASUSR010000239.1:0-6204 GCA_036375015.1 Gemmatimonadales bacterium | reverse complement strand
AGCGTTCCCCAGACCTCGTCTACCCGCTGCCGGGGCCGCGCGCCCAGCCAGGTGACCCGCCCGGCGATGCCGAGCCGCTCGGCCAGTTCCTCCAGCTCCTCTTGGGCCGGCCCGCTCCCGACGACCGTGATGCTCCAGCGTCCGATCACCTTCACCCCGGCGCGAAAGAGCAGATCGAGCCCCTTCTCCGGGATGAGCCGGCCGAAGAATCCGATGCTGAGCCCCTGACGGGCGGGGCGCCCGGTTTCGAGGGTGACGGGTACCCCAAGCTGGGGAACGACCGCGGTGGGCAGGTCCGGGTGGCGGCGGACGGCGAGCCGCACCGCCGATTCGTTGACGCCCAGGAGACCGCGGGCCCCCTTCAGCACTCTCCCGCGGCGGAACCCCGGCACCACGCCGTGGCGCGCGGGCAGACTCTCCCGGGCCAGGACGACGTAGGGGACCCGCTGCCGGCGTGCGGCGCGGGCGGCGACCGCCGCAGCCCGGGTCCAGGGCTCCTCCTCGATCTGCACCAGGTCGGGACGGAACTCACCCAGCAGGCGCCGCAGCGCACCGCTGTTCCAGGTCGGGTCGTCGTCGGGTCCGCCGCGCCCGACCGGCACCGGTACGACGCGCACGCCGCCGTCGTCCCCATAGCTGGTCTTCTGTTCCTTCTGGAGGCCCCGGGGCATCCAGCGGTCGGGCACGGCGACCGCGAGGGTGACACCCTGGCCGACCAGCGCCTTGAGCTTGCCGCGGGCGGCCGGGTCGGCGTAGACCCGGGAGACGACGACGGCCTTCACGCGCCGATCAGCGACGCGACCGCGTCGGTCACCCGGGCGGCGGCGTCGCCGGTGCCGTAGGCGTCACGGTGCCAATCGGCCCCGGCGCACCAGCGGGCCCGATGGCGCGCGGCCGCGGCGGCGAGCCCCGCGGCGACCTGATCGGGGTCTACGGTCTCGTTGGCGCCGAGCTCCACGGTCTCCGCCCACTCGGTCTCGGTCCGGAGAGTGACGCAGGGCACCCCGAACCAGTACGCCTCCCGCTGCACGCCGCCCGAGTCGGTCACGACCAGATCGGCGGCCCGAATGAGCGCGAGACTCTCGAGGTAGCCCACCGGGGGAAGGAACGTCACCCGTTCGGCCCAGCCCGCGCGGCGGCCGTACCCCTCCAGCACGGCACGGGTGCGGGGATGGAGCGGCAGGATCACAGGATGCTCGAGCCGGGCGAGCGCGTCGATCACGCCGGCCAGGCGGTCAGGGTGGGCGGTGAGCTCGGCGCGGTGCAGGGTGGCGTAGCAGTAGTCCCCCCCGGCGAGCGGGGCCGCGGTATGGGGAGCGGGCAGCCGGGCCTCGTTGGCGAGCAGGACGTCCCGGGCCACGTCGCCGGTCTGGTGGATGGCCGCGTCGCAGCGCTCGGCCCGCACCCGGCCGGTGGCGCGGGCGCTCGGGGTGCAGAGCACCTGGGCGATGGCATCCACCATCCGCCGGTTGATCTCCTCGGCCATGAGCGGGTCCGCGGCCCGGAGACCCGCCTCGACGTGCACCAGGGGAATGCGCAGCTTGGCCGCGGCGAGCGCGCAGCCGGCGGTGGAGTTGGTATCACCGATCACGACCACCGCCCTCGGGCGGCGCTCGGCCAGCACCCGCTCCGCCCGGACCAGGATCGCGGCGGTCTGCTCGCCGTGGAGGCCGGAGCCCACCTCCAGCAGCGCGTCCGCCGGCTGCACGCCGAGCTGGGCGTAGAGGAGCGCGTTGAGCTCATAGTCGTAGTGCTGTCCGGTATCGAGGGCGAAGACCCGGCCCAGACGGGCCAGCTCACGGCGCAGGACGCTCGCCTTGATGACCTGAGGCCGGGTGCCGTAGCAGAGGGCGATATCGGTGCGGTCCATGCGTGCCTAAATGTGCCTTCAGGCAGGGCTTCCACCAAGGGCTCGGGCGCCGTTGACACCGGTCGCCGGTCATGGTGAACTTGGCGGGACCCCAATGCGCATCCTCCATCTCGCGAAGTACTACTGGCCGCGCTCCGGCGGCATGGAGCGGGTGGTTCAGGGTCTCGCCGAAGGCGCGGCCAACCTGGGCCACCAGGTGGAGGTCGTCGCGGTGGAGACCCTGGGTCGAGCCGGCACGGCCGGCCGGCAGCGCTCGTCGGTTACGCGGGCCTTCTCGCTCGCCGCCCTCGGCTCCCAGGAGATCGCGCCCGGGTACATCGCCGCCGCCTGGAAGCGGGCCGACATCATCCACGTCCATCATCCGCATCCGCTCGCCGACCTCGCCTGCCTGCTCCGGGCGGGGAGGACGCCGGTGGTCGTCACCCAGCACGCCGACTCGGGACGCGAGGTCTACCGTCCGGCCGCGCGGCTGGTGCTCCGTCGCGCGGCCGCGGTGGTGGTGCCGAGCCGGGCCCACCTGGCGCTCTCGACCGAGCTGGCGGGCCACGAGAGCAAGGTCGAGGTGATTCCCTTCGGGATCGACGAGACCCGCTGGGAAATGGTGCCGCCCCCGCCGCCCGGCGCGCCTCCGCGCGCGATCTTCATCGGCCGCCTGGTGCCCTACAAGGGTCTCGATATCCTGCTGCGCGCGCTCGAGCAGGTGCCCGAGCTGCGGCTGGACATCGTCGGATCGGGCCCGCAGGGACCGCGGCTGCGCACCCTGGCGCAGGCGCTCGCCATCACCGACCGGGTCCGCTGGTACGGGGAGCACCCGGACGAGGACCTTCCCCGCCGCATGGCGGACGCCGATTTCCTGGTGCTGCCGTCGGTCACCGTGGAGGAGATGTTCGGCCTGGTGGTGCTGGAGGCGATGGCGGCGCGGCGCCCGGTCATCACCACCGCGGTGCCGAGCGCGGTCCGGGAGGTCAACGTGCCGGGGGTCACCGGGATGGAGGTGCCGCTGCGCGACGTGGCGGCGCTGGCCGAGGCCCTCGAGGCGTTGAGCCGCGACCCGGAGCGACGGCGTCAGATGGGGGAGGCGGGCCGCCGGCGGGTGCTCGAGCGCTTCACCCGGACCGCCATGGCGGAGAAGCACATCCAGCTGTACGAGCGGATCCTGGCCGAGCGGGGCTAGTTCCGGAGGAGGTCGGCCACCCAGGACATCGACCGCACCTCGAACTCCTTGGTCGTCTCGTTGGGGACGGCCGGCATCACGCCGATGAACTCGCCCCGGCGGGACACGGCCCACACGAAATCACCCGTGCTGTCGGGCGGCATGCGCTCGAACTGGAAGAACTCGCCCTTCACGGGAATGGAGCGCCGCTTGTATCGCATGGGAGTCGCCTTCGGAGTGCCCCTCTAGTCTGCGTGCCGGGACGGCGGACCGCAAGGCGGCCGTTCCGCCGCTGATTGACAGCGGGACCCCCGGCCCTTAGTGTGTTGCGTCCGAAGCTTTCGCCTTGACGGCGCCAACGCTCAAACGGTGATCGAGCCGATGCTGCAGCCCATGCACCTGACCTTCCGCCCCCGGATCCGCGCCGCCAGCGCGCGGACCGCGGTCGTAGCGGTCATCCCCATGCACGGGTCCGGTATCGGCTGAGTCGGACGGCATCTCCCGCCCCCTGACCGCCCCACCCGTGCTTCGGCACCGGGGGGGCGGTCGGCTTTTCGGCCCCACTGCACAGCTACCCTGACTCCGCCGGCGGCGGAGGCTGAGCCAAGTGAGGCAGATGTGACGGACATGACGATGCCGCGGACCGAGCGATGGCGGGACCTGATCCGCGCGGCCATCGCCGGCACCCGGCAGGACTATAGCGCGGGACCGATCGGGCGGTCGCTGCTCCTGCTCGCCATTCCGATGGTGCTGGAGACGGCGATGGAGTCGCTCTTCGCGCTGGTGGACGTGTTCTTCGTCTCCCGGCTGGGGCCCGACGCCGTCGCGACCGTCGGACTGAGCGAGTCGATGCTGGTGATGGTCTACACGGTGGCGATCGGCCTGTCGATCGGGCTCAGCGCCGTCGTGGCCCGACGCATCGGCGAGCGCGACGCGGAGGGCGCGGCCCGCGCGGCGGTGCAGGGGATCGCGCTGGGCGTCGGGGTCGCGATCGTCGTCGGTGCGATCGGCATCGTCTTCGCTCCGCGGCTGCTCGCGCTCATGGGCGCGAGCCCGGCGGTGCAGGCCGAGGGCGCGGGGTACACCCGCGTGCTGCTCGGCGGCAGCGGCACGGTGCTGCTCCTGTACCTGATCAACGCCGTCTTCCGCGGCGCGGGCGACGCGTCGATCGCGATGCGGTCGCTCTGGCTGGCGAACGGGATCAACATCGTGCTCGATCCCTGCCTGATCTTCGGGCTCGGCCCGTTCCCGGAGCTGGGCGTGACCGGCGCCGCCGTGGCGACCACGATCGGCCGCGGGGTCGGCGTGCTCTATCAGGTCAGCCAGCTCCGGCGGCGGGACGGCCGGGTGCTGATCCGGCGGGAGCACCTGCGGCTCGACCCCGCGGTGATGGCGACCGTGGTGCGGCTCTCGGGCGTGGCCACCTTCCAGGTGCTCATCGCCACCACGAGCTACGTCGGCCTGGTGCGGGTGGTGTCGGGGTTCGGCAGTCACGTGCTGGCGGGGTACACCATCGCCATCCGGCTCCTGATGTTCGTGCTGCTCCCCTCCTGGGGGCTCAGCAACGCGGCAGCCACGATGGTGGGCCAGGGGCTCGGCGCGGGGAAACCCGAGCGCGCGGCGCGCGCGGTGCGGCTGGCCGGGCTGGCCAACGTGGTGCTGCTCGGGCTGGTGAGCGTGGTGTTCCTGGTGTTCACCCGGGACATCGTCGGCGTGTTCAGCGGCGATCCGCCGGTGCTCGAGCAGGGCGTGCTCGCGCTCCGCACCATGGCGGTCGGGCTTGCCTTCTACGGCTACGGCATGGTGCTGCACCAGTCGTTCAACGGCGCGGGGGACACCCGGACGCCCACCTATCTCAATCTGGTGTGCTTCTGGATGCTGCAGATCCCGCTCGCGTGGCTGCTCTCGCGGCGGCTGGGGCCCTGGGGCGCCTACCTCGCCATCCCGCTGGCGGAGTGCACGCTGACCGTGCTGAGCGCGTGGATGTTCGGGCTGGGAAGGTGGAAGACGCAGCGGGTGTGACCGGCACCGGACCGGAGGGCCTCAGCCCAGCTCCGCCAGCCGGCGCTCCAGGAACCGCCGCTCGGGCTCCTGCCGGCTGAGCTCGAGCGCGCGGCGGTAGGACGCCCGCGCCTCGTCCGCGCGGCCCAGGCGGCGGCAGAGGTCCGCCCGCGCGGAATGGGCGAGGTGGTAGTCGTCCAGCCGCCCCCCGGCGAGCAGCGCGTCGATGAGCGCCAGCCCTGCGGCCGGTCCGTCCCGCATGGCCACCGCCACCGCCCGGTTGAGCTCGATCACCGGCGAGGGGTCGGCCAGGAGCAGCAGATCGTAGAGCCCCACGATCCGCGCCCAGTCGGTGGCCTCCGCGCTCGGCGCTTCGGCGTGGGTGGCCGCGATCGCCGCCTGCACGGTGTAGGGGCCGAACCGGCCGGAGGCGAACGCGCGGTGGACCAGCTCGGTCCCCTCGGCGATCAGGGCCCGGTCCCAGCGGCCGCGGTCCTGGTCGCCGAGCAGCACGATCTCGCCCTCCGGGGTGGACCGCGCCCGCCGGCGCGACTCGTGGAGCAGCATCAGGGCGAGCAACCCGAGGGCCTCGGGCTCCGGCAGCAGCTCCACCAGCAGTCGGCCCAGGCGAATGGCCTCGCCCGACAGGTCGTGCCGGGTGAGCTCCGCCCCGGACGACGCGAAGTACCCCTCGTTGAACACCAGGTAGACCACGTGGAGCACGGCCTCGAGCCGCTCGGGCAGCTCGGCCCGCGACGGCACGCGGTAGGGAATGCGGGCGGTGCGGATCTTGGCCTTCGCACGGACGATCCGCTGCGCCACCGTGGGCGTGGCGGTGAGAAAGGCCCGCGCGATCTCCTCGGTGGTGAGACCGCAGACCTCGCGCAGAGTGAGGGCCACCTGGGCGTCGGGCGCGAGCGCGGGATGACAGCAGGTAAAGATCAGCCGGAGCCGGTCGTCGCCGACGTCCTCGTCGTCGATGGCGGAGGGATCGTCGCCGGGGCCGTGCAGCCGCTCGGTGACCTCCGCCACCGAGGCGTCGAAGCGGGCGCGGCGGCGCAGGCCGTCGATGGCCTTGAACCGGCCGGCGGAGACCAGCCAGGCCCGGGGGTTGGCCGGCATCCCGTCGCGCGGCCACTGCTCCACCGCGGCGGTAAAGGCGTCGTGCAGCGCCTCCTCC
>DASUSR010000238.1:0-3229 GCA_036375015.1 Gemmatimonadales bacterium | reverse complement strand
GCGCCCACCAGCGCGGCGCCGGCCATGGCACCCAGCGAGCCGGCAGCAGTGATTCCCCCGCTGGTCCCGCGGGGCACCGGCCGCCAACTCAGGATGCTGCGGGGCTCGGCCCGGCTCAACGCGCCGATGGAGGTGGCCCAGGTGTCCGCGGCGGCGGCGGCGAGCGTGCAGGTCACCAGCCAGAGACCGAGCTCCCCGTGGTGGCGGCCGACGAGGGCGAGCAGCGCCGCGGCACCGCCGTTGGCCGCCACCTGGCGCGGATCGCGCCGGTGGCCCTTGGGATCCAGCTCGACCGGCGCGGGCGTGAACCGGGACACGAGCGTGCCGGACACGAAAAAGGCGGCCAGCGCCGCGCCGCCCGCCCATCCCGTGCCGCCGAGCACCAGGAGCCCCACCAGCCAGGCCGCCACCGCGCCTCCGGCGGTGAGCCCCCGGGCGAGCCAGGCGAGCACCGCCGCGACCGCCGCGACCGCCCCGGCGAGGGCGAACGACAGCGGGCTCAGTCCCGCTCCGCCTCGGCGCGCAGGGCCTGGAGGATCCGCTCGCGGAGGGCGCCGGGGCAGGTTTCCCGCCGGGCGCGCTCCTCCAGCATGAGCAGAAACCGCTCCTCGAAGCGGGCATAGCGGAAGCAGCTGCGGCAGCGCTCGAGGTGGAGCCGGACCTCCACCGCGAGCTCCGCCGTCAGCTCCCGCTTGAGGTAGTCGTGCAGGCGGTCGGCCGCCTCGCGGCAATCGATCGGGTCATCCATCGGCCGGCGCCTCTCGCGGGCGGATGTAGCCCATCTCCACGGCGTGGGTGTACAGCGCGGCCTGCAGCTGTCGGCGGGCCCGGAAGAGCCGCGACTTCACCGTGCCCACCGGCACCTCCAGCGCCGCGGCGATCTCGGCATAGCTCAGCCCCTCCACGTCGCTCAGCACCAGGACTTCCCGGAAGTCGGTGGGCAAGGCGTCGATGGCCTCGATGACCTTCTCGTCCACGATCCGGGCGAAGAAGGCGCCCTCGGGGTCGGCCTCGGCGACGTCGCGGAAGATCGCGAACGGCTCCACCGCCTCGAGGTCCATCGGCACCGGCTCGAGCTTGCGACGCCGGTAGTCGTTGATGAAGGTGTTGCGCAGGATCGTGAGCAGCCAGCCCTTGGCGTTGGTGCCCGGGCGGTACTGGCGCCAGGACCGGTAGGCCTTGAGCATGGTGTCCTGCACCAGATCTTCGGCGCGGGACGGGTCGCCGGTGAGCCGGAGGGCCACGCGGTAGAGGGCGTCGAGGTGCGGCAGCGCCTCCTCGTCGAAGGTGCGTCCGGCGGCGGAGCGCTCGGCCATGCACGAATGTCGAGGGTCCGGGGTCGGGAGTCTAGGGCCGACCTCCCTTGACTCGGAGCGGCCGACCCTCGACCGTTGTGCCTCGACGACGCTCCACTCCACCTCGACCCGCGGCCTCCCTTGCCCACGCCACCGACCGTGCCCGCGCTGCTTCCGCTGAGCCTGCTCGAGGCGATCCGCAACCTGGACACGCCGGTCGAGGACGGGCTGGAGGAGCTGGCCGAAGAGATGGTGGTGCGGCGGCTGGGGCTGAGCCCCACGGTGGCGGCGCAGATCCAGCGCTACCGGCAGGCGGCCGAGCGGGAGGGACGGGTCTACCAGGACGAGGCGGTGTCGGTGCTGCGGCTGGTGGGCCGGCGGGCCGACGCCCCGCTGGTGTTCGCGGACGGCGGCCGCCGCGCGGCCCGCTACGCGGCGCGGCGGCGGCGGGCGCCCGGCCAGCGCCCCTCGCCGGCGGGACTGGCGCGCCGGCTGGCGCAGCGCACCGCCGCGGGCATCGCGCGGCGGGTGTTCGGGGGTGAGCTGCGCCCGGGCCCGGAGGGGAGCGAGGTGCGCATGGCGGACCCGCTCTCGGTGCTGGCGCTGCCGGACGGCGCCGCGTGCGCCTTCTACGGCGCCGCCTACGGCGAGCTGCTCCGGCTGCTCACCGCGTTCGAGGGCGCGATGCTGCACGAGCACTGCCGCTCGCGGGGCGACGAGGCCTGCGTCTGGCGCTGCGCGGTCGCGGAAGTCTACGACTGAGCGGCCGAGCGGGCTTCCGCTTTCGGCGGCTGCTCGTTAAGATCGCAGCGTTTCATTTCCCGACGGTTCATCCGCATGAACGAGCGCCGGCGCGCGGCCCGGCTCCCCGGCCGCCGCGCCCGGAAGCCGCGCGACATTCTCCCGGGCCGAGGGATCGACTCGCGTTTCCGTTTCATCGGGCAACTTAGCCGGTTTCAGAGAGTTACGTTCGGACTCGCGAGCCGGTGCGAGCCCGTGACGTTTGCTTGACACATAGTTTTGCGCGGTTCATATTAGCGGGCCGACCGGGCCGCGGTCGCGCGCGTGGTGTCGATTCGGACATCGCCGTCCCCACTAATACGATGCAGGAAGAATCCCACAGCAGTCGCATCCCGAAGTAGGCCATCGAGCCCAGGGGGAGTGGTACGCGCCCCCGACTCCAAGTCGGCAGTACCCGCAGGTTCACGCCTTTGGAGGACGTATCCATGAAGCAATGCCGTGTCAGCGCCTTCGCCCGCGTGACGCGATACCTCGCGCTCGCGGCAGTCGCGCTGGTCGTCGGAGCGGTCACGCTCCACGCCCAGGCGACTGGTAAAATCGAAGGCAGGGTGCGCGACCAGGCGGGCGCGCCCATCGCCAACGCCCAGGTGTTCATCGTGGGATCGGCGTTCAACGCCCTCACGAACCCCCAGGGCTACTACTTCATCAACAACGTGCCCGCCGGGACTCACTCGGTGCGCGCGGCCTTCATCGGCTACAAGTCCACCCAGGTGGACGGCGTGCGGGTGCTGGCCGGTCAGACCGGCACGGTGGACATCCAGCTGGAGCAGACCGCGGTCGAGATCCAGGAGATCACCGTCGTCAGCCAGACCCAGCCGCTGGTGCCCCGCGACGAGGTGACCACGAAGCAGCGGGTGGACGGCGCCTTCGCCGACGCGCTGCCGGTGGACAACCTGAACCAGGTGCTCCAGCTCCAGCCGGGCGTGCTGCAGGACACCGACGGCGGGCTGAGCATCCGCGGCGGCCGCGAGACCCAGAACGCCACCTACGTGGACGGCGTGCCGGTGCAGGCCGGCTACCGGGGCGACACCTTCGTCGGCTCGCTCGGCAGCTCGATCAGCATCGCGACCAACTCGTTCGAGGAAGCCTCGGTCACCACCGGGTCCACCTCGGCCGAGTTCGGCAACGCCACC
>DASUSR010000237.1:0-21111 GCA_036375015.1 Gemmatimonadales bacterium | reverse complement strand
GAAGACGAGCCCGGCGGATGTCAGCCGCTCCAGCGCCGCCTGGTATATGTCGCCGCAATCGCTCTGCCGAAAGGCTGAAGCCGAGCCGCGGGTCTCGGGTCTCAGTCCCAGGTCGGGAACCAGGCCCAGCCAGTCCAGGTCGTCGAGCAGCGTGGCTTCGTACTCAGGACGGCTGCGGGTCCGGTCGTGGTCCTCCACCCGCAGCAGCACCTGCCCGCCGAGTGCGCGAGCGAGCCCCCACACGTACACGGCGTTGACCACGTGGCCGAGGTGGAGATAGCCGGTGGGACTGGGCGCGTAGCGGGTGACCGGCCGGTCGGGCAGACGTCGCGCGAGCGCCTGGACGTCGATCGGCGGCATGCCGAAAGATCGCACGTGACACGCTCTTGCGCGACGTCCCTGGCGGTCCTACCCATCCTCTACCCGGGAGAGGATGCCGCCCCAGGCCTGGTCCCGCGGCCGGCCCCCGCGGAACTCGAAGTGCCCGTCGATGAGGATTCGCTCGGCGAACTCCCACGTGGCCCGGCCCTGCATCCGGTGGCGCAGCACCACCGGGACGAGCTCGGCCGCGACATGCCACACGTCGGGGGCGATGCCCGGATACAGATCGGCCCACTCGGGCCGGAGACACGCCTCCCGCACAGCCATCGTCCCCCACACTTTCCGGGCTGTCACTGCGGCGGGAGGGTCCCGCGCACGTGCGAGCTCTACCGGCAGATGTTCGGATGGAGCCGGGAGGTGGGGCTAGGTCACAGGTCACAGGGAGCACGGCGATGGCGGTCACCGAAATCCTCATCTCGAATCTGAGCGAGCTGATCGCGCGGGCGACGCCGACGGAACCGGACCCCCGTACCGGGCGGCTGCGCGACAGCGGGGTTTACAGGGGCGCCTCCAGCGCCGCCTGGCCCCTGCTCACGAGCCTGGACACACTGGGCGGGGTGTCACCGCCGCACGCGAAGGCCGACCTCGAGGAGCACATCCTCCGCAACTTCATCCGCTACTCGCGACCCTATTTCGGCAGCCAGCCGGTGAACGAGTGGGAGGTCCTGGTGGCCGCCCAGCACCACGGCCTTCCCACCCGGCTGCTCGACTGGACCTATTCGCCGCTGGTGGCGGCCCATTTCGCCACGGTGGGGCCCGGCGGGAGCGACCGGGCGGTCTGGCGGCTCGACTGGAAGGCGGTTCACCGCAGATTCGACCTGCCGGAGCTGGCGCTGCTGATCCAGGACCTGGAGGAGACCTTCTCCGGCGAGCATCCGTTCACGCCGTGGACGCTGTTCGCCGACGAGCGGGGGCGGCGGGAGTTCGCCTGCATGATCGAGCCCCCGTCCCTCGACGCGAGGATCGTGGCGCAGGCGGCCACGTTCACCCTCTGCTCGGAGAAGCGGCAGCCGTTCGACCGGTTCCTGGAACGGCACGGCCTCGGGAGCGCGCTCACCAAGTTCGTGATCCCGGCCGGCGAGGTGGGCAGGCTCCGGGACCAGCTCGATCTGGTGAGCGTGGACGAGCGCCGGCTCTTTCCCGATCTGGACGGGCTCGCGGACCACCTGCGCCGCTACTACTCCTGACCCCGAGCCGAGGCCGTCGCCCCGGCGATGGCCCGGGCGAAGCGGTCCGGCGCCGCCGGGTCCATCGCGAGGAAGAGGCCGGGCTCGAGCAGCTCGAGCTCCATCAGTCGCAGCACTCCGTCCACCACGCAACCGTCCACCCTGGCGTAGACGGTTCGGCGGCGCGCGGCCGCGAGTGCCGCGGCTGCCTGGTCCACCAGCGACGGGGGCGCCGCCCTGCCATGATAGGCGCCACCATGATCGGCCTGCACCCGGAAGTCGCCCGCCCGGGGGCGCTTGAGCACGGCATGGCTGTAGGCGCCGCCGAAGAAGCAGAAGGACCATTCGCCCTCCCGCTCGATCTCGGGGAGGTACGGCTGCACCATCAGCGGTATCCGGGCGACCAGCCGCCGGAACCGCGCGCCGTCCTCCGCCCGCCCCAGACCGGCCCGCCAGGTCTCACGCGCGGAGGCGGAGACCACCGGCTTCACCACGGCTTCGGTCCAGCCGGCGTCTTCGAGGATGTCGTCGAGGTCCTGGGATGCGGTGCCCGACGGGTAGCGTGTGGGGACGGCCGGCACCCCGGCGGATTCGAGCTCGCGCAGGTAGGTCTTGCGGGCGTTCCAGCGCAGCACGTCAGGTGGGTTCCAGGTGGAGATCCCGCGCGCCTCGAGGTGCCGGGTCCAGGCGTCGAAGCGATCGACGTCGAGGTGGTAGTCCCAGCAGGACCGGATCACGACCGCGGCGTACCGATCCCAGGCCGCAGCGGGGTCATCCCAGACCACCGGCTCCGCGGCGAGGCCGTGGACGGCGAGCGCGGGCGGGAGGAGCCGGTCGTCCTCCGACAGGTCGGGCACGGCGCGGCAGGTGGCGAGTCCGACCACCGGCCGTGCCGCGCTCGCGTGGCTCACTCGGGCAGGTCGTCCGGCGAGTCGTCCGGCGGCGAGTCCGGCGGCATGCCGTCCGGCGGCATGTCGTCCGGCGGCACGTCGCCGCTGCGGAACGACGGCGACCGCCGTCCCGCCAGCCGGGCGGCCGCGCGCTGCTCGAGGTCCCCGACCCGGGTCAGTAGGTGCTCGTAGTCGCCCCGGGGGGCCGCGATCGAGCGGATACCGACGAAGTCGTCGGGCTGCCAGGACGCCGAGGTAGCGCGGTCGGAGAGCTCCACCTCCCAGACGCTGCCGTCTTCGAGGGCGACGTAGCGCCCGCCGGCTTCCACCGCCTGGACGTAGAGGCCGAGCGGGGCCCGGTTGGGGCCGCAACTCCAGTCGGAAAGGCAGGATGGCGCGGGGGACCAGGCCACCTGTGCCACCAGCGGGGAGGCCGGAACTGCGGCGAGCAGGAGCGCGAAGACGGCGATGGGGGGAGCGATGCGCATGGGGGTACCCTCCGTGGTCGGTCCTTTGAGGATACCCCGCACGGCGCGCCGCGCTAGCGCCGGGCCTCCCGCGTCCCGACGATCTCGGGCAGCACCACACCGTCCAGGGGCTCGGTCGGGGCGATCCCGAGCAGTGCCGCCAGGGTGGGCGCTATGTCCACGGTGCGCACCGCCCGGGCGATCCGCCCGGCCCGGATGCCGGGTCCGAGGAAAGCGATCGGCACCAGCAGGTCCAGCGGGGCGGTGCTGCCGTGCGCCGCGTGGGTGTCATCGGGGCCCGACCAGACGTAGCCCGGCTGCACGTTCACCGCGATCAGCCACCCGAATCCCGCCGGCAGGTTGTTGCGCCAGAGCGTCGCGGCCGCATCACCGGCCGGCGCGGCGCGGAGCGAGGCCGGCGTGAACACCCGGCGCACGCCCTGCCGGGCAAGGGCCCGCGCGGCGAGGGACCGGGCCAGGCTGTCCACCCTGACCCCGCGCGCGTGAAGGGCGAGGGTATCGGCGACGAGGAGCCCGTTGTCGAAGATCAGGCCGAAATCCACCCGGTAGCGCCGGGCCAGCGCCTCGCCGGCCGACGTGGCCAGGTCGCCGAGCCCGATCCGCCCGGCGGCCGGCCTGCCACGGGCCCGGCTCCACTCGGGGAGCGGCTGCACCCCGTGATCGGAGGTGAGCACGACGACCGTGCGCTCGTCGGGGACGAGCGCGGCGAGCGAGTCGAGGAAGCGGCCGAGCCAGCGGTCCAGGCGCAGGAGATGATCGTGCAGCTCCCTGGACTCGGGACCGTAGTCGTGTCCTACGTGATCGGTGGCGGAGAGGGCCACCGCCAGCAGGTCGGGCCGGTCCCGGCGCCCCAAGCCGAGCCGGGCGGTCCCCTCGAGCGCGAACTCCAGCGTCAGGGAATCCATCCAGGGGTAGTAGCGGAACAGCCGTGCCGTCTGCTCCGCCGTGGCCGGGAGCGGGTGGGGAAATGCCGGGTTCGCGCCCCCCGTCTCGAAGTCCTGGTCGTCGGACTCGGGGTACTCGGACTCGGGGAGCAGAAGCCTCCACACGCTTCCGGCGAGCCGTTCGGCGGAGCGGCGGGCATTGAAGGCCTCGACCCAGGCCGGCAGGGTGTCGGCGTAGTAGCGGCTGGTGCCGAAGCGGCCGTCGTGGAACCAGTAAACGTCACTTCGCGCCCGTCCGACCGGCAGGATCGCTCCCCGATCCTTGCCCGACACCGACAGGGCCCGGGCGGCGGTGTCCGCCGCCAGCATCCAGTCGTAGAGCGTGGTGCCCACGAACCTGTGCGGCGAGGCCCCGGGCACCTGGGGGTTGTCGAGGAAGGGCGAGTCCGGATCCTCCACGCCGAACGCGTTGGTGACGATGCCGGTGCCCGCCGGCACCCGCCCGGAGAGCATCGTGGCGTGCCCGGGAGCGGTCTCGGTGATGGCGTGGAGCTGGCGCCCCTGGTCGAACAGGGCCGCACGGTCGATCACCCTGCGAAGGCCCCCGGTGAACTGCCGCTCGTACCGGCGCAAGGAGTCGGGCCGGAGCTGGTCCACGGCCACCAGCACCACCAGCGAGAGATCCCGGCGCTGGGCCGGGAGGTCGGCGGGGCGGGGGAGGCCGAGGGCGAGTGCGCAGGCCAGTGCCCCGAGGGCCCGCCGCCGGCCGGTCACGGGGAGGCCTCGGGCTTCTGGCCGAGCCAGGCGTCGCGCAGCCGGCGCTGCGCGGGCGTGGGCGAGGGGTCGATCTCGAACCGGAGCGGGCGTCCCTCGGCGTCCTCTACCAGATGGATGCCCAGCCTGGCGTAGTAGTCCGCGATCGGCAGCCGCTCCGATTCCCAGACGTAGCGGTCGAAGAAGTCGCGGATCTCGGGATGGGTGAGCGCGACCAGGGTGTCCACGAAAGTGGCCTCCGGGAAAGCGCGCTCCTTGCCGTACCGGTCGGCCAGATCGAGGATCACGTCCTGCAGGCCCTGCGTGCCCCCGGACAGCTCGAGCAGCCGGATGTCGAGCAGGCCCGCCGTCAGGGCGCCGCGCATGTAGATGTTCGCGTACTGCTTCTGGCCCGAATCGCTGTAGGAGGTGAGGGCCAGGTCACGCAGGCTGTACGCCGAGTCGAACGCCGCACGATCGATGCGCATCTTCTCGAGCACCTTCTTCAGGTAGTCCTCCGGGCTCTTGAGGCCGGCGCGAAGCTGCATCGCGTGGGCCGCCCATTCGGTGGTGCCCTCGTAGAGCCAGAGGTGCCGGCTGGGCACCGGGGTGACGAAGTTGAAGCGCTCGATGATCTCGCTGTGGATGTTGAGCGGGGTCACGATGTGGAAGAACTCGTGGGCGGCGATGTCCGTGAGGTACCGGCCCAGCGAGTCGGTGAACTCGGATTCGTGAAACACGTACTCCGAGCTGAGCGAGTGCTCCCAGGCGCCCGCGTTGCGGTCCTCGAAGTGGTACAGGAAGGTGTAGCGCTCCACCGGCAGCTTGCCCAGAAACCGGCCTGCCGCCTCGAGCATCTCGTCCATCGCCTCCAGCAGCTGGGGGGCGCGGATCTTGTCGGTCTTGGAGTAGGCGTAGATCTCGACCGGCACCCCGGTGACCGAGAGCCGCGCTTCGGTGAGCCGGCCGAGCAGGATCGGGGAATCCACCAGGTGATCATAGCTCTCGGCGTGAAAGGCGCCATCGGCATTCCGCTCGAGCGCGGTGCCGATCTTCCATTCGCCCGGATACCGGAGCCGCAGGCGCACGGGAGCCGCCTGGAGCCCCGTGGGATAGCCGATCACCGCGTGGGGATTGATGAGCACGTGGTCGGCCTCGATCGAAGTCCCGCACATGAGATACACCGGATTGTGCTCGACCTTGGTGTCCCAGGTCTCGGCGACGGTATAGCGGATCGAGCGGACCCGGGCGGGATCGGACAGCCGCCACTGATTCACCGACACCTGCTCGCTGGGGACCACAGCCCCGCGGGCATCGCGCGCCTCGAAGCTGCGCACGAAGCGGCCGATGTTCATCACCTGATAGGTGCCCGGGGCGGTGGACGCGAACTGGTAGATCGCGTTCCCCCGATCGAGGCCTTCCACCTCGAGCGTCACCTTGAACAGGTCGTCGGCCCGGTCGTTGAGGTCGATCACGTACGTCAGTGACGGGGGGCTCGCCGACACGCCGCCGCAGGCGGTAACGAGCAGGGCGAGGCCGAGGAACAGGGGTCGCTGAGACATGACGTGTCCGGTCTGAGTGGTCCCCCCGGGACGGAAAGGTGTCCGGGTCGGTTTCAAACGAATCGCGGTGTCCGGGGTATAAACCTACACCGGCCGCAAGCGACTTCATGATCTCTTCAGGAACGATTCAGACTGGTTTGCGGCCCTCACGGGTATCTTGGTCTTCGAGGGCTCTGAACCATGTCTCCCGCTCCGGTCCTGCTGCAGTTCGCCGCCGCCCAGGTGGTGGCCGCGGTCGTCGCTGCGGCGTGCGCCGCGGCCGTCGTCGCGCTCCTCGCCCGGGGCGTGCGCCGCCAGCGTCGAAGCGAGGCGGCTGTCGTCGCGGCCCTGCGGGAGACGGAGGAGAAGTTCCGCCAGGCCTTCGAACATGCGCCCATCGGGATGGCGCTGGTGGGCATCGACGGCCGCTGGCTCCGGGTCAATCGGGCGCTGTGCGACATCGTCGGGTACCAGGCGCAGGAACTGCTCGAGCGGGACTTCCAGAGCATCACCCATCCCGACGATCTCGAGCCGGACCTGGCGTACGCCCGGCGCCTGCTCTCCGGCGAGCTGACCACCTACCAGCTGGACAAGCGCTACCTGCACAAGGACGGACACGTGGTCTGGGTGCAGCTCAACGGGTCGCTGGTCCGGGGGCCGGCCGGCGAGCCGCAGCTGTTCATCGCCCAGATCCAGGATATCAGCGAGCCCCGCCGGGCGAGCGAGGAGCTGAGCCGGAGCCGGGCACTCCTGGCCCAGGTCCTGGAGGCCCTCCCGGTCGGCGTCTGGATCATGGACGAGAAAGGGAAGATCACGTACGGCAACCGCGCGGGCCACGAGGTCTGGGGCGGGAGCAGGTACGTGGGTCCGGAACAGTTCGGAGTCTACAAGGGGTGGTGGAGCGAGAGCGGAGAGCCGATCAAGCCGGAGGAGTGGGCGGCCGCCCGCGCCGTGGCCAAGGGCGAGACCTCGATCAACGAGGTGATCGATATCGAGTGCTTCGACGGCACCCGAAAGACGATCCACAACTCGGCGGTGCCCCTGCGGAACGGCGACGGGGCGACCCTGCTCGGGGCCATCATCGTCAACGAGGACATCACCGCCCGACGCCAGCTCGAGGCCCAGCTCCGCCAGGCGCAGAAGATGGAGGCGGTGGGACGACTGGCCGGCGGCGTCGCGCACGACTTCAACAACCTGCTCACGGTCATCCGCCAGTCGGCCGAGCTCCTGTTGGGGGCCGCGGGCTCGGGCGGCCGCCGGGAAGTGCAGGAGATCGTCGGCGCGGCGGAGCGCGCCGCCCGCCTCACCGCTCAGCTGCTGGCCTTTTCCCGCCGGCAGCCGATGGCGGCCCGGCGGCTGGATCTGAACCCGATCGTCGAGGGGCTCGTCCGGCTGCTCGATCGCCTGATGCCCGAGTCGGTTCGGCTCCATCTCGAGCTCGCGGCCGAGCCGGTCCTGGTCTATGCCGATCCGGTTCAGCTCGAGCAGGTGCTGCTCAACCTCGCGGTCAACGCGCGCGATGCGATGCCCCAGGGCGGCACGCTCGAGCTCGGGGTCGGCACCGTGAACGTGGAGCGCACGCTGCTCCATCGGCACGGGACCGTCCCACCCGGAGACTACGCCACCGTTCGGGTGCGCGACACCGGGCTCGGCATGGAGCCCGGGACGCTGGAGCGCATCTTCGAGCCGTTCTTCACCACCAAGGGGGTGGGCGGCACGGGCCTCGGGCTCGCGACGGTCTACGGCATCGTGCACCAGAGCGGCGGGCACGTGACGGTGGAGAGCGTTCCCCGGGTCGCGACCACGTTCGTGGTCTACCTCCCCCTGCTGCAGGACGAAGACCGGCACCCGATCGACCCGGTCAGGCCCGCGGGGAACATCGCGGGGACCGACACCATCCTGCTGGTGGATGACGACGAGGCGGTCCGGCGCATCACCCGGCGCTCGCTGGAGCGTCAGGGCTACACGGTGCTCGAGGCAGCGAGCGGGGCGGAGGCGCTCGACCTGCATAGACAGCACTCGGAGGCGATCGGGATCCTCGTCACCGACATGGTCATGCCGGGTATGAGCGGCCGGGAGCTGGTGGAGCGCCTGAGCCTGGTGCGCCCGCACCTGCAGGTGCTGTTCATCTCGGGACACACCGACGACGAGCTGATCCGCCAGGGTCTGCTGGGCCCGAACCAGCAATTTCTCCGGAAGCCTTTCTCGGGGGCGGAGCTCGCCGGCACGATCCGGCAGTTGCTGGACCGCCACTAGCGGCCGGCTTCTGCGCTGCGGCGAACGCCCGCGTCGGCACCGCGTCACCTGACGGACGCAAACGGGCCCCCGGTGGGGGCCCGCATGCTTCTTCGGCTGGGAGGAAAAGGCGCCGGTGAGAATCGAACTCACGATGGAGGTTTTGCAGACCTCTGCCTTACCACTTGGCTACGGCGCCGGGGACAGCAAACCTAATGTGGGACAACGGGTTCTGCAATCCTGCCGAGTCGGTTGCCCGCTATGGAGTTAGCGGGTCACGGCCCGGCTCTCCAGCCACGCCCCCCGGAAGGTGCGCTGCGCCTCGGTCGGCGTCTCGCCGGCTAGCTCCACCGGGATCACCTCCACCCTCGGGTCCGCGGTGAGGCGCAGGATGGCCCGGACCTCCTGACCCCGCTGCCGGTACACGATGGGTACCTCGTCTCCCGGGCTTCGGCCCGCGAGGATCCGCTCCCAGTCGGCCTCGGAGCGGAGCGCGGCCCCGCCGGCCGACAGGATCACGTCGCCCCGCTCGAGACCGGCGTCGTACGCGGGGCTGCCCGCAAGGGTTGCCGAGCTCACCACGAGCCCCGTGCTGTCGGAGACCAGCGAGAGCGCGCCGGCGTGCGCGGCGCCGGGGCGCGCCGGGCGCACCCGCATCCCCGCCCGCTGGAGCAGCTCGGCGTAGGGGGGCACCTCCCGTCCGCGGACGTAGCGGCTGAAGAACTCCCGCGCGAACCCGGCGTCCTCCGCGTACTCGCCGAGGGTGCGCTCGAGGTCGCGGACGGTATACGGCCGGGGAACGGCGTAGCGCCGCCCGGAGCGGCCGAAGCGCTGCCAGAGGAGCCGCATGTATCCGTCGAGCGTTTTCCCCTCGTAGCCCGACCTCAGGGCGAGGTCGAGACCCAGCCCGACACCGGCGCCCCAGGTGTAGTACGACAGGTAGGTGTTGGCGTGATTGGTGGGGTCGATCGACGTCGCGGCATCGACGAACGGCGCCTGCAGGCTCATCTCCATCGGGCTGAAGAAGCGCCGTCCGGGCGCCATCGTCACGTCATTGACGATCCCCGCCACGATGCCGGCATAGGCCGAGTCGGAGAGCAGCCCGGCACGCCGGATGGTGAGCCGGTCGTAATACCGCGTGAAGCCCTCGCCGAACCAGAGTGCGTGGGAGGGGTCGGCCCGGGTGAAATCGAACGGCTCGATCTCCGCGGAGCGGATCCGCTCCATGCTCCACGAATGGAAGAACTCGTGCGACGCCGTGGCCAGCAGGCGCTCGGCGTCGTGGGCGAGCGAGCCGCTCGCGCTGAGCACCGTGGAGTTCCGGTGCTCCATGCCGTCGCCCGAGGCCCAGGGTAGATAGTCGGCCAGGAACGTGAAGGCCTGGTGATCGAAGCGGGCGGTCTCCCCGAACACCGCCACCTGCTCGGCCACCACCTTGCGCACCTGCTCGGTGAAGGCGTCCAGCTCGGCCTCGCTGCCCTGGTGATGCATGGCGATGCGGATCGTGTCGGTGCGACCGCCCGGCCCGGTCACCGTCCAGGCGCGGAGCGCGAGGTCGGCAAGCTCGACGGGGCTGTCCATGAAATAGGCCAGGTCGGGCGCCACCCAGGTGAGCGGATCGCCGGAGGGGAGGAGCTGGGTGGCCGCCCGCCACCCGCTTCCCGGCGGCGGTGTGAAGCGCACCCGTACCGGCGCGCGCTCGAGACCGCGGGCCCAGACGAAGGTGGCCGGCATGTTGAGATGGGCGTGCGTCCGATCGACCTGCGTGTAGGTGCCGTCCGCCCGGTCGCCGAAGAGCGTGTACGAGAATCGCACCGGGGCACCCTTCGCGACCACGAGCCAGCGGTAGGGATCGTGCCGTACCACCGACAGGCTCCGGCCGGCGGCATCGGTCACCCGCACGTCGTACACGTTCTTGGCGAACTCGTGGAGCGCGTAGCGCCCGGGCGACGAGCGGCTCATCCACACCTCGAGCGTGTCCCGGCCCGCGGGCGGAAATTCCACCTCGATCCGCGCCTCGTGATGCACCGCGTTGGGGAAGGCGACCGCGTAGCGGACGGTATCGGCGGCGGTGACGGCGAGCAGTAGCGGCAGCAGCATGGCGAAGCCCGGGCGGAGGAAGGGGGGCTGACGAGACCGGAAAGGTAGGCGTCGTGTCAACCGGTGTGATCCGCCCCACTGTGGGGGCCGCGCGCCCGGGCCAGGTTGCGGTATGGGACGCGTGGACGGCAAGGTCGCGATCGTGACCGGTGGAGCGGTGGGTATCGGCGCCTCGGCGTGCCGACTGCTGGCGCGGGAGGGTGCGCGGGTGGCGATCACCGACGTGCGCGACGCCGACGGCTCCGCGCTCGAGCGGGAGCTGGCGGGCACGGGCGCCCGCTACTGGCACATGGACGTGTCCCGCGAGGCGGAGGTGGCGCGGGTGTTCGCCGAGGTGGAGAAGGCCTTCGGGCCCGTCACCGTGCTGGTGAACAACGCCGGCATCGGCGGTGCCAACAAGCCGACCCACGAGCTCACCGAGGCCGAGTGGGACGCGGTGATGGCGGTGAACGTCAAGGGCGTGTTCCTCTGCACCAAGCACGCCGTTCCCCAGCTGCGGCGGGCCGGGGGCGGCAGCATCATCGATCTCTCCTCGGTGTACGGCCTGGTGAGCGCGCCCGACAACCCGCCGTATCACGCGTCGAAAGGCGCGGTCCGCCTGATGGCCAAGACCGACGCGCTGCTGTACGCGCTCGACGGCATCCGGGTGAACTCGGTGCATCCCGGGTTCATCTGGACGCCGATGGTGGAGGGGTCGCTCGCGGCGGACGGCGGCGACGTGGCCGAAGGACGCCGGGCGCTCACCGCCCTGCATCCCGTCGGCCGGCTCGGTGAGCCGGACGATGTCGGCTACGCCATCGTCTATCTCGCGGCCGACGAGTCCCGGTTCGTCACCGGCAGTGAGCTGGTGGTGGACGGCGGGTACACTGCGCGCTGACCCGTCCGGCGGACGTCGCCCGCGGCGCCGCGTACTTGCCGGGTGCCGTTCCCGGGCGCAACTTCGGGCGGGACGACTATCGCGATCCGAATTCCGGCATCCGACACCAGTTGAGGAACGCCACCAGCTCTTCCGCCTCCGCCGGCGTGGGCATCATCAGCTCGGTCGTGCCGCGGCGCACCAGCGGGATGAAGCGGAGGCCCCCGCGGCCGGGCTTCTTGAGAGGCCGCTGACCCACCTCCCAGGGCCCGTGCTGGAGCTGCTCCGGCCTGGCGCCGGCGGCGATGGCTTCCCGGATCAGACTGCGGAGCAGCGACCAGTCGCGCCGCTCCCGGCCGCGCGGATGCCGCTGGTGGGCGAGCAGGAACACCAGCTCCACCATGGCCCGCTTGCAGATCGTCTCGGCCGCCGCGTCGTCCATATCGCTCCCGCCCGTGGGTCGCTGAGCAAGTGAGCGTGGCCGGGCGGGGCCGTCAACCCGGAGGGAGAGCACGTGGCGAGATGCCGGGAGGCCCGGCTGCGGCCCGAGTATGCGGCGCTGTATCCGGTGCTGGCGCCGGGGGTCTGGATGACCGCCGCCGACATCGGCCGCCAGCTCCTGCTCTGGCATCTGGCGACCGCGCGCTCACCCAGCGGGGAGCGGCTGATCAGCGAGGAACACTTCGAGTTTCGCGGGGGCGAGCGCCGCAGCGGCCCCTGGACTAACCAACGGGGCGAAGAGACGCCCCACTGAGCGCCACGGGCGCCGGGCTCGAGGCCCGCAGGTATGCGTTGGGATCGTGCCGCAGGGCCTCGGCCGGCAGGAAGTCCCCCAGCGGGCCCAGCTCCCGCCGCACTCTCGCGGCGTAGAACTCCGGAATGACGTCCGTCTCCCCCTCGAAGAACGCCCGCATGGACCGGTCGGTGTCGAGCATCGCGCGAATGGCGCGGTGATAGCGAATCCGTCCCCACCCTTCCGACGACATCGCTCGCACCACGTTCATCCACTTGGGAATGAACGTCGGCGTCGCGGGGATCCGCCGCATGATCGCCCGCCCGGAGAAGGAGTATTCCGACAGATCGACGAGATTGTCGTAGAACTCCGTCCAGGTGTAGTTCAGGGGCACGACGTTCATCGCATGGTTGTTGTTGAGGAAGTGGAATGGAAAAGGCCGTACCCGGCCCTGGCGCTGGTACTCCAGGTTGAGCGGCGCGGCCCGACCGAAGGCCGAGAGCAGCGAGTACGCCGGGAACGCCCCGGGAGCGAGATCGAGGAACCGCTTGGTCAGCTCGAACGGCTCCGGCCCGCGGTCCCCGTCGAGGCCCAGGACGAAGTTGGTCTGGATGTAGGGGATGTAGCGCAGAATGAGATTGACGTGCTCGGCGACCTGCTTGACCTTGTCCATGCCGGTGCGACGGGTCTTCGACTTGTTGCCCATGTCGAACCAGGACTCGATCCCCGGCAGGATCGCCTGGAAGCCGTTTCGTCGAAGGCGCTTGAGATGCGGCTCCGAGAGCAGCGAGAGGCTGCTCTCGGCCACGTGCCGCATCCGCCCCTCCGGCACGGCCGATTCCACGGCTTCCATGTAGTCGTCGAAGCGCACCCCGAAGTTGGGGTCGTGCCAGCCGACGATCGGGTTCTTCATCCGGGTGAGCAGGAAGGCGAGATCGTCCCGGAGCTGGGAGAAGCTGAGCGGCTGGTACTCCACCGTCGAGTCGATGCAGAAGCTGCAGGTGTAGGGGCAGCCGAGGCTCCCCAGCATGGGAACGATCTTGATCGCCGGGGCCTTGCGCAGCGTGGCCTCGACGAACTTCCAGCGCTCCTCCAGGCTCGGCAGATCGGCCGGTTGGCGCGCCGCCTCCAGCCGACGCCCCTCGGGACGGTGGGGGGCGGCTTCCTGGAGCACCTCGAGGATCACGTCCCGGTCGGTAAATCCCAGCACGTAGTCGAAGTAGAGACTGGCGTCTTCCGGATAGCAGCGCGCGTGGGGACCGCCGAGCACCGTCACCGTGCCCTGCCCGCGGTAGTACGCGCTCACCGCGTAGGCCAGCTGGGCGGATTGGGTGAATGCCCCCACGAAGAGCAGGTCGAGGCCGCGAGGCAGCTCCTCCTTCAGGTCCTCCAGCCCGGTGTAGCACACCAGGGTGACCTCGTGACCTTCCCGCTCGCACCAGACCGCTACGACTTGCGGCATGATGCTGGCCAGGTTGGGATGCATGATCCGGCCATAGAGCGACGGATTGGGGGCCTTGGTGACGAGGTCGAGCACACCGATGCGGAGCCGGCGCATACACGATTCCTTACGTACGGGTAGCTGCCGGCTCTCGAGGCCAGAGGAGCGGGCGGATGGGTCGTGCGGTGGAGCTCTTCCGGTGGGTTGGACCAGCTTCCGGAGGGTTGAACATCACTCCCAGTATCGGGAATGGCAATGACCGATCACACCCCGAGGACGGCCCGGCGGCGCCGGTGGGCCGCGATCCGGTCGCCGAGAGCCACGGCGGCCACCCACACCGTGCCCGCGGCAAAGCCCCCGAGAACATCGGTCGGGTAGTGCACCCCCAGGTAGATGCGGGAGAACCCGATCAGGAGGATGAGCGAGACGGCCGCAAGGGCGACCCCCACCCGGAGCGCCGGGTGGGCCAGGCGCCCCCAGAGCAGGACGGCCAGCCCCCCGAAGAAGGCGGTGGCGAACAGGGCGTGGCCGCTCGGAAAGCTGAACGACTCGGGGCTGGGATAGTGGTCGAAGAACGCCATGGGCCGCGCCCGCCCGAACAGCAGCTTGAGCCCGCTGTCGAGCGCCCCTGCCCCGAGCAGCGTCACCACCACCAGCACGGCCCCTCGCGGCCACCCGCGAATCAGGAACGTCGCCACCGCCGCCGCCCCGAGCACGGAGAGACGCAGCGGCGCGCCCCAGACGCTCGCGAACACCATGATCTCGGTGAGCCGGGGCGACGCGATCCCGCTGACCAGCGCACGCACCTGCTCGTCGGCGGCCTGGGTGTCGCCCTCGAGCACTTCGTCACCCAGCCATGCGAACAGCAGCCCGGCGAGGAAGGCCAGCACCAGTCCCAGGCCGAGCTCGAGGCCGACCAGCCGCGTCGTGGCGCCCTCTTCGGTCCGGTGCGTCAGCTCCCGGTTCGGCATGCACGCAATGAGCGCCGGGCGGTGGCCATCCGCAAGCGCTCCGGATACAATGCAGCCAACTCCAGCCCGGCGGCTCACATGCTTCGGCCCGTCCCCTTCCGTTCCCGGCGCGGCATCACCGTGCTCGGCCTCGTGCTCCTGATCCTGGCGATCGTCGTGGCGGTCGTGCTGTTCACCCGCCTGTACCCGATCTGACGGCCTCCGGGCGCTCGTGCGATCCCCCCGGCACGAGGTGGTGTGGATCACACGCCGGCTCGCCGGGCGCGCATTACCTTCGCGGGAGGGCGCGAGGGCGCCCCGATCTCGAGGAGGCCTGGACGATGGCAGCGGTCGAAGCGCAGGTGAAGCCCGAGTTCGCCCACTTGTATCCGGGACTGGCCCCGGGCGAGTGGTACCACGTCAATCAGAGCGCGCGGGAGCTGGACAGCGACCAGGCCCGGGCGCTGCATGTGGAGGCCGGTGCGGAGCTGGTGGAGGTGGCGGTGGAGCACATCGTCCGCCGGAAGGTGGACGACGGCCCCTGAGGTCTACTCGAGGACGGTGACGCTGTCCACGAAGTAGTCGGTCTGGCCGAAGCAGTCGGTCGGGACGCCCTTGTGCTCCCGGTAATGCAGCGTCACCCGCCGGCCCAGCGCCGCGTTGAGACGGGGCACGACCCGTTCGTCCCGCACGCTGAAGGCCCAGATCGTGGGGGTCACGCCCGGCACGATGGACATCGCGAGCTCGCCCTCGTAGGTCTTACACACCCAGCCCTTGCGCGAGAACTTCTGCAGGATCCCCGCGCGCTCCCCCTCCGAATAACTGAAGGCGAAGATCGAGCCGATATACAGTGTGAAGAGGAGCGCCGGCACCACGACGAGCGCCAGCAGGAGAAGCCACAGTCGGAATCGGCGGCGCGGGCGCGGAGCCGGTGCTGCGGGCGCGGATGTCATGGGGTCTGGGGTGAGGACGGGAGAATTATAACCCGCGGCGTCCTACCGGGGAGAAGACGAATCCCTTGCCGACCGTCACCACCCATCCGGCCTCCTGAGCGTCGTTGGCGAAGCGGCGGGCGAGGTCGAACCGCAGCGCCTCGGTGTCGGAGGACCGGCTGGTGCCGAGCCGGAGGCCGACGCCGGCATCCCAGCCGAGCCGGCGTGGCGAGCCCGCATACCAGGCTCCGCCATGATCCACGAAGCCCGCTACCCCGAGGCCGACCAGCCCCAGGAAATCGTCGGTCACGGTGACGCGATACTCGGCGGTGGCGAACACCGAACGGTCGCCGGTGAAGGCGTGGCTGCGGAACGCCCGGGGCCCGGTGCCCAGCCCCAGATCGAACTCGGCACCCGGGAGCGGGGACTCGATCCAGCCGCCTTCCGCATGGAGCACGGCCACGTGCCCGCGGGTGGGCTTGAAGATCGCCGTCCCGGCCAGCTGCACCGACCCGGAGTCGAGTCCGGCCGAGGTATACAGTCCGCCGGCGAGCGCCTCCACGTACCCGAATCCGCCGGGGAGCACGGCGCCCGCCCGTGCCGAGACCAGGGGCGCCACTCCGGTCCGCTCATAGCCGAAGGGTTCGGGCGCCAGCATGAGCCCGGCACGTACCGTCGTCCCCAGATCGACATCCTCCTCGCGGGCGAAGCCGGCCACGCCGTGGGTCACCAGGAAGCGGGCATGGTTCCAGACGAGGTACGGTCCGAACGCCGCCGTGACCGTGCGCGGGAACTCGCCCTCCACCCGCTCGAACCGGTAGTCGTCTCTCCGGACCTGGGCCTGCACGCCCACGCGGAAGAACCCTTCACTCGAGGCGCGCAGGGCCCAGGCCGTGGAGCCGCGGACGAGGGTGTAGCGCCTGGTGATCGTGTCCCGGGCCACCGTGGCGCCGTCGTAGAACCGCAGCACCCGAAGATCCTGGGTCTCGCCCTCGAGTCTGAACGCGAACCGGGAGTTGAGCGAGTAGAACGGCTGGTCCACGATGGCGGCGGCGAGCTCCCCGTCCGAGCGGTTCTCGTAGGCCCCGGTGAACCCTACGGTGCCGGCAAAAAGCCGCGGCTGGCGGAACCCCACCCCGACCGTGGACCGGTCGGTGGTCTTCCGGTAGCGCGCCGAGGCCGAGGACGCGGTGCCGAGCAGATTGTCCTCGACCATGCCGATGGTGAACTCCACCTCCCCGCCGGCGCTACGAAAGCGCCAGTCGGCCTTGGTGCTCCAGCCGTCCTTGGTGAGCACCTTCATGACCAGACCGGAGTCGGTCCGGACCGAATCGATGCGGACCCGGCGGAACACCCCCAGCGACCGGAGATTGCGCTCCGATTCGGCGACGAGGGCGGAGTCGTAGGGCTCGCCCGGGCGAAAGAGCAGCTCGCGGCGGATGACGTGGGGACGGGTCTGGATGTGGAGCGCGTTCGCGACCCGGGCGTACCAGCTCCGCTCCTCCGGATCGAAGATGTCGCGGCGGTGGAGCTCGATGGCCCGGACCGTGGTGGACGCCGGCCCCCGCTCCTCGGGCACGTCGGCGCCCTGGGCGGAGAGCGCGGCGGGCAGGTGCAGGGCGAGAAGGGGGAGCAGGCGCCGGAACCGCAATCGAACTCCAGAAACGTGAGCCTCGAAAGATAAGGCCCCGGCCGCCCCCGCCCCGTGTCCGATTGCCCTCAGTCGGGAGCCAGATCGGACACGCTGGCGAGAATCCGGTCGGGAATCACCTCGGCGGCGGCGAGCACCTCGGGGCGAAACTTCCCGGTGCGCACCAGCCACCCCCGGAGCCCGGCGGCCTGGGCGCCGGCAACGTCGGACCAGAGGTCGTCTCCCACCATGGCGACCTCGCCGGGCGGGGGGCCGCCCAGCGCCGCCAGTGCCGCGCCGAAGAACCGGGGACTGGGCTTCCCCGCGACCGCCGCGCTGCACCCGCTCGCGTACTCGAGCCCCGCCACGTAGGGGCCCGCGTCCAGGGTGAGGCGTCCGTCCTTGAGCCAGTAGCGGTCGCGTGAGAGCGCCACCAGCGCGGCGCCGGCCATGAGGTGCTGGAAGGCCTCCTGCATGAGCGCATGGCTCCAGCGGGCGCCCAGATCGCCCACCAGGACGGCGTCGGCGCTCCAGCCCGGCGGCGGGCTGCGTCCGGAGACGCCGCCGGCCAGGTCGAGACCGGCGAGATCGGGCAGCGCCGCCTCCGGCAGGAAGGGGACCGCGGTGCGGTAGCCCTCGCGAGCCGCCAGGTCGGCGCCGGCCATCGTCGCGGTGAAGAGATCGGCCGGTTCGACCTCGAAGCCGTAGCCCCGGAGCCGCTCGACCAGCATGGCCCGGGACCGGCTGGTAGTGTTGGTGACCAGCCGGAAGCCCACGCCGCGTTTGCGGAGGCGAGCCAGCGCCGCCACCGCCCCCTCCACCGCCGCTCCCTCGGCGTAGAGGGTACCGTCCAGATCGATGAGGAAGGCCGAGGGCCCGGCGGTCGGCATGGCGGTTATATTGCTCGAATCCCCGAACTTCGAAGCCGCAGGTCCCGATGCCCGTCACCACCCTGATCGCCCACGCCGCCCTGCTCACCGGCCTTGCCGCGCCCTACCCGTTCACGGTGGGCGAGACGCTCACCTACGACGCGAGGCTGGGCTACTTCCCGGTGGGCACCGCCACCGCGACCGTCAGCCGTCTGGCCCGGGAACGGGGGAACGAGGCCTTCGTGTTCGCCATGACCGGCGAAGGCGGGCCTCCCGGCGTGCGGGTCCGCTATGAGCTCACCTCGTGGGTCGGCACCAGCCGGTTCGCGTCGCTGCGGTTCCACCGCAAGGTAGTCCAGGGACGCAGCGTGGATGAGGAGCGGTACCAGATCGTGCCCGACTCGAGCCGCTACCGGCTGGAGGGCGCGGCGCAGGACTGGGCCGCGCCCCGGGACGCGCTCGACGAGCTCGCGTTCCTCTATTACCTGCGTACCATCCCGCTCGAGCCGGGCAAGCGCTTCACCGTGGCCCGGTACTTCAAGACCGGGTACAACCCCATCGAGGTCCACGTCACGGCGCGGCAGCCGCTCACCCTGCCGGACGGGCGCACGGTGCCGGGCATCGCCGTGGAGCTCAGCACCCGGGGCGCCACCATGGGCGTCCGCTTCACCGACGATGCCCGGCGGCTTCCGGTGGAGCTCGACCTGCCGCTGCCGTACGGGAGCGTGAGCCTCACCCTCAGCGGGACGACCGGGCAGCGGGGCGGCTAGTACCGCCCCAGATAGTTCTCGATCTCCCAGCGGCTCACCTGCTTGTTGTACTCCGTCACCTCGTTCCGCTTGGCCTCGAGGAAGCGCTCCGTCAGGTGGTCGCCGAGCGCGGCCTGCACCACCTTGTCCTTCTCGAACATCTCCAGCGCCTCGTGCAGGTCGCGCGGCAGCTCGTCGATCCGGTACTTGCGCCGGTCGCGGAAGCTCATCGTGAAGATGTTGCGGTTCACCGGAGCTCGGGCCTGGAGCTTCCGCTCGATGCCGTCCAGCCCCGCGGCGAGCTGCACCGTCAGCGCCAGATACGGATTGCAGGACGGATCGGGCATCCGCAGCTCGCACCGGGTCCCGAGCCCCCGGCGGTCGGGGATCCGCACGAGCGGCGAGCGGTTCCGCATGGACCAGGCGACGTTCACCGGCGCCTCGTAGCCGGGCACGAGGCGCTTGTAGCTGTTGATGAGCGGGTTGGTGATCGCGCAGAAGCCGCGGGCGTGCTGCAGCAGTCCCTCGATGTAGCTCAGCGCCGTCCGGGAGAGCTGATGCTCACCCTTGGGGTCGAAGAAAGCGTTCTCCTTCCCCCGGAAGAGCGACTGGTGCGTGTGCATGCCGCTGCCGTTGATCCCCTCGATCGGCTTGGGCATGAACGACGCGATGAAGCCGAACCGGTTGGCCACGTTCCGCACCACGAACTTGAACGTGGTGAGATTGTCGGCCGTGGTGAGCGCATCGGCGTATTTGAAGTCGATCTCGTGCTGCCCGATCGCCACCTCGTGGTGGGCCGCCTCGACCTCGAAGCCCATCTCCACCAGCTGCTCGATGATGACCCGGCGGATCTCCTCGCCCTTGTCCACCGGCCCGAGGTCGAAATAGGCGCCGGCATCGTGGGTGACGGTGGTGGGCGACCCGTCCGCGGACTTCTCGAACAGGAAGAACTCGGCCTCGCAGCCGGCCATCATGGCGAACCCGAGCCGGCGGGCGCGCTCCAGCTGGCGCTTGAGGGTGGTCCGGGGGCAGCCCACGAAGGGCTCCTCCGCGGGCGTGTAGATGTCGCAGAGGAGGCGGCCCACCCGGCCGCCCTCGTCGTCGTAGGGAAGGATGCGGAAGGTGGCGTGATCCGGCTTGAGGAGCATGTCGGACTCCTCGATCCGGACGAAGCCCTCGATCGACGAGCCGTCGAACATGATCTCGCCGTCGAGCGCCTTGGGGAACTGGCTGCGGGGCACCTCGACGTTCTTGTTGACGCCCAGGATGTCGGTGAACTGCAGCCGTAGAAAATCGACGCCGAACTTCCGGGTCAGCTCGAGCACGTCGTCCTTGCCGGCCCCCGACAGGTCGGTGGGGAGCCCGACCAGGCTCGGACGCTCGGTCGCGCCGGATGTGCGCGCTTTGGCCTGCGCCATGCCATCGTCTCCGGACTTGGGGGAATCGGGCGAGCCGGAACCGCCGGCCGGCTCGGCGAGGGAAAGAAAGCGCCGATCCGGGCCCGCGGTAAGGTGTTTACCGGGCGGGGGAACCCCGTTACGCTTCCAGCCGCCATGACCACTCCGCCTCCTTCGACCTGTCCGGCCTGCGGCAGTCCCGCCGCGGGACGATTCTGCAACCAGTGCGGCGCCAGCCTGCTCCCCCGGCAGTGCGAGGGGTGCCGGGCGGACCTCTCGCCCCAGGCGCGCTTCTGTCACCGCTGCGGTCGGGCCGTGGGCGGCACCGCCGCGCCGGCGGGCCAGCGGTCCGAGCGCGCCGCCTGGATCTTCGCCGGCGCGCTCTCCCTGCTGCTCGTCGGCTTCATCATCTACAAGGTGGCCGCGGACGCCCCCGCGCCCACGGTGCCCGCCATGGCCAACGCCGGCTCGGCCGGGGCGGGCGGGACGGGGGCGGCGCCCGGGGCCGCCCCCGACATCAGCCAGATGACCCCGCGGGAGCGGTTCGACCGTCTGTTCAACCGGATCATGACCGCGGCCGAGCAGCGGGACACCGCCCAGGTGGTCCGGTTCACGCCGATGGCGCTCGGTGCCTATGCCCAGCTGGAGGGCTTCGACGCGGACGCCCGCTATCACGCCGCCCTGCTGCACCTGCAGACCGGCGACGCCCCGGCCGCGCTCGCCCTGGCCGATACGATCCTGGCCGAGAACCCGGGGCACCTGTTCGGCTACGTCATCCGCGGCACCGTGGCGGAGCAGCGGAACGACCAGGCGGCCCTGGCCCGCGCCCGCCGCGACTTCGCCGGCCGCTGGCCCGCCGAGAGCGCCTCGGCCAAGCCGGAGTATCGCGACCACGCGCCGGTGATCGAGGAGTTCAAACGGGCCGCGGGACGCTGACGGCCCGCCTGCCCCGCCGAGGTTCCATGCCCCGCACCGTCCACGTCGCCCACAGCCCCGACTCCGACGACGCGTTCATGTTCTACGCGCTCGCGGAGGGCAAGCTCGACACCGGCGACCTGCGCTACGTGCACGAGCTGTCCGACATCGAGACGCTGAACCAGCGCGCCCTCCGGCGGG
>DASUSR010000236.1:0-17696 GCA_036375015.1 Gemmatimonadales bacterium | reverse complement strand
TCTCCACCGACCGCCAGTTCACCTTCGACCGCGGTGCCGAGCACCTGGAGGGCAACAGCTTCCGCTCCGACCCCGACTTCCGCAACGTCGTGACCGACCGGCCGCGCGGGGTCGCGGGCGACGGGCTGCTGCTGCCCGGGCAGGAGGGGGCGGAGTGAAGTCGGCCCGTCCGTCAGTTCTCTCGGCCACGCTGCTCCTGGCTGGGTTCACGATCCCGGAGCCCGCCGTGGCCCAGAGCAGCCGCTGCACCTTCCAGATCGACAACGTCGATCGCCAGGGCAGCGTGGTGGAGACCGCGCGCGGGACCAACTACTTCGCCGGCGGGAACGTGCGCCTGAGCTGTCGCGGCACCAGCATCTCGATGCAGAGCGACAGCGTCGCCGCCTACGGCGGCAGCGTGATCCGGTTCATCGGCCGGGTGAAGTACCGCGACTCGACCATGGCCATGGATGCCGACCGGGGCACGTACTACCGGAACGGGGAGCGCTGGGAGGCGCGGGGCCGGGTGACCACCCGGAACTTGAGGACCGGCTCGACGCTCACCGGTCCGGCGCTGGACTACTTCCGGGCGGTGAGCGGCGTGCGCGACACGATGGAGATGTACGCCACCGGCCGGCCGAGCATCAACTACGTCACCACCGATGCCGCGGGAGGCGCCGCGGAGCCCTACGTGATCGTGGCGGATCGGGTCCGCTTCAAGGGTGACGACCGGATCTGGGGCGGTGGCAAGGTCACCATCGACCGGAGCGATTTCGCCGCCCGGGGGGACTCGCTCCGGCTCGATACCGGGGCCGGCAGCGACGGCACGCTGCTGGGGCGGATGCCGAGCCTCCGGGGGCTCGGGCCCGACAGCTTCACCATCACCGGCAATCGGCTCGACCTCCGGCTCGACCAGCGCGAGCTCACCTACCTCCTGGCCAAGGGCAAGGGCCACGCGGTGAACGGGGAGTGGGACCTCGTCGCGGACACGATCGCCCTGGACATCGAGGCCCGCAAGCTGGAGCAGACGCTCGCCTGGGGCGACTCGATCCGTCCCAGGGCGACCTCGCCGAGCTATGCCATCATCGCCGATTCCCTGGCGCTCGACACTCCGGATCAGCAGCTCCGCGAGGTCCGCGGTTTCGGCAGGGCCTGGCTCGGTGGAACCATGCACGCCGCCGCCAAGGAGCGGGACTGGATGCGGGGGGACACGGTCGTCGCGCAGTTCGCCAGCCGGGACTCCGCCGGCACCACCCGGACCCTCCTCAGCCGGATCGAGGCGCGGCAGGGGGCGCAGTCCTATCACCTGGAGGACAGCCGCCGGACCCCGTCGCGCCCGTCCATCAACTACGCGCGCGGGGACGTCATCGTGGTCACCATGAAGACCGGCGAGGCCCGCGGCGTGGACCGGGTGGACATCCGGGGCAAGGTGGACGGCATCCAGCTCGAGGCCTCCTCGGATACCGCGCCGCCCGCCCCGGATTCCCTGCGAAGCTCGGCGGCCGTGCCGGGAGACGGTCGGTGAGCCCGGCCGACTGGATCCACGCCCTCGGCGACCGCGACCCGTCGGTCCCGATCGCGCTCGCCGCCATCACCCGCGCCGCGGGTCAGGCGGACGTGGTGGACTTCGACGATCTGGTGATGATGTACCGGGAGGCCCACATCGCGTGCTATCGGACCTTCCCGGGCCCGGGTCACACCGAGATCACCGGGGACGAGGTGCGCGATCACCTGGTCCGGTCGGTGCTGCCGCGGCTCGCCACCGAGGGCTGGATCCTGGACGCCACCGGGTCCGGATGGAACCCGGTGAGTCCGCGGGTGCCCTGGTGGGGCCAGAGCCCCGAGGCCCGGCAGGAGGTCTACGAGGCCCTGCTGGTCGCGGCGCGCCGCGCGGTGCAGCGGGCCAAGGCGGTGACCCCGCAGCCCACCACCGCCAGCGTGCTGGAGGGGCTCGACCTGTCCAAGAGCTTCAAGGGGCGCCGGGTGGTGAACCAGGTCACCGTGCGGGTCCAGCAGGGCGAGATCGTCGGCCTCCTGGGCCCCAACGGCGCGGGAAAGACCACGACCTTCTACCTTATTACGGGCCTCATCCGTCCCGACGAGGGTCGGGTGGTGCTGGACGGGCTCGAACTCACCCGGGCGCCGATGTACCGCCGGGCCCGGGCCGGGATCGGGTACCTGGCCCAGGAGCCCTCGATCTTCCGCAAGATGACCGTGGAAGAGAATATTCTGGCGATCCTCGAGACCCGGCGCCTGCCCCGTGAGGAGCGCCACCGGCGTCTCGACCGCATGCTGGACGAGCTCTCCATCAAGCACCTCCGGCGCAGCAAGGCCTACTCGCTGAGCGGCGGCGAGCGGCGGCGACTCGAGATCACCCGGGCGCTGGTGAGCGATCCGAAGTTCATGCTGCTGGACGAGCCGTTCGCCGGCGTGGATCCGATCGCCGTGCACGACATCCAGACCATCGTCGCCGGGCTGCGGCATCGCGGCATCGGCGTCCTCATCACCGATCACAACGTGGAGCAGACGCTGGACATCGTGGATCGGGCCTACATCATGTTCGAGGGCAAAGTGCAGGCCTCCGGCAGCGTGCGCGATCTCGTCTACGACGATCGGGTGGCCCAGCTCTATCTGGGACCCACCCTCACTGCCCGCCTCCGGGCGCGGCTCGAGGCGGTGGCATGAGGACCGGCCTCTCGCAGCATACCAGCCTCCGGCAGGAGCTCCGGGTCAACCCGCGGCTCTACCAGGCCATGGACATGCTGTACATGCCGATGATGGACCTCCAGCAGCACCTCAAGCAGGAGCTGCTCTCCAACCCCTTCCTCGAGCTGCTCGAGCCGGAGGACGAGACGCCGGAGCAGAAGGACTCCGAGCAGGAGAAGGAGCAGAAGGAGAAAGAGGAGGAGATGGACTGGGAGGAGATCCTCCTCAACGGCTTCGAGGTGGGCGGCACCCGGGAGCAGTACGAGCAGCTGGAGTACACCGAGCCCGTCACCGTCGAGACCCGGAACCTCATCGATCACCTGCGCGAGCAGCTCCAGATGATGACCCTGAGCCCGCGCCAGCTCCTGCTGGCGGAGGAGTTCCTCGGCAACATCAACGAGGAGGGATATCTCGCCGCCTCGCTGGAGGAGATCTTGGGCTCGGTCAACGAGCTGGTCGCCGGCCACGCCCGCGCCGAGGCCGACGCCGCCGGGCCGGGGGAGACCCCCGAGCCCGTCGCGGGCGAGGACCCCGGCGGCGCGCCGTACTACACCATGGCCGAGGTCGAGGAGATGCTCGGCATTCTCCAGAAGCTCGACCCGCCCGGCATCGGGGCCCGCGACCTTCGCGAGTGCCTCCTCATCCAGATGCGGGAGGAGGCGGACACCGAGTCGCTCACCTTCCGCCTGGTGCAGGACGCGTTTCCCGATCTCATCGCGCACCGGTGGAACGATCTCGCCAAGCGCTTCGGGGTGGAGCCAGCCGCCGTCCAGGCGGCGGCCGACGGGCTCGCCCGCCTCGATCCGAAGCCCGGGCTCAAGTACGCCGAGCAGAACGACGGCTACATCATCCCCGACCTGATTGTGGAGAAGATCGGCGGCCGCTACCAGGTGTTCCTCAACGACACCGGGATGCCCCGGCTGCGGCTCAGCCGGTCCTATCAGGAGATCGCCCGGGACAAGAAGAAGATGACCCCGGAGAACCGCGAGTTCATCGCCTCCAAGATGAACAGCGCGAACTGGATGATTCAGGCCATCGAGCAGCGGCGGCAGACCATGCTCAAGGTCATGAACTTCATCGTGGACCGGCAGCGCGATTTCTTCGAGAAGGGGATCGAGTACCTCAAGCCGCTCACCCTGCGCGAGGTCGCCGAGGTCATCAACATGCACGAGTCCACGGTGAGCCGGGTGACCAACGAGAAGTACGTCCAGACGCCGCGCGGCGTGCTTCCCCTCAAGTTCTTCTTCTCCAGCGCGCTCGCCACCGCCTCGGGCGAGGAGGCCAGCGCCCGTTCCATCCGGGCCAAGCTCCAGAAGATGGTCGGGGAGGAGGACAGCGCGAAGCCGCTCACCGACCAGCAGATCGTCCACCTCTTCCAGGAACAGGGGATCCAGATCGCCCGGCGGACCGTCGCCAAGTATCGCGACCAGCTCGGCATCCTGCCCGCACGGATGCGGAAGCGAGTATGACCCTGCCTGCCGAGGCGCTGGATGTGAGCGTCCTCGTTCCGGCGAAGGACGAAGCCCCCAACCTGCCGGAGTTCGTCCGGCTCTGCGCCGAGGCCCTCGGGCCGGCCGGCTTCAGCTTCGAGGTCGTCGTGGTGAACGACGGCTCCCGCGACGACACGGCGCGGGTGCTGCGGGACCTGGAGCGGGAGCACCCCTTCCTGCGGGTGGTGACCCACCGGCGCCAGCGCGGGATCGCCGACGCGCTCCGCTCCGCGGGGGAGGTGGCCCGCGGCGACATCTTCGTGTTCTACCCCGCCGACCTGCAGTACCTCCCGTCCGACATTCCCGCGCTGGTGCGGCCGGTGCTGGAGAACCGGGCCGACATCGTCACCGGCACCAAGCAGGGCAGGTACGAGAAGGCGTTCGTCTCCCGGATCTACAACGCCCTCTGCCGCTGGCTCTTCGGCGTGCGAGTCACGGACCTCAACTCGGTCAAGGCCTATCGCCGCGAGGTGATGCTGGGGGTGCCGCTCCGCCCGGACTGGCATCGCTACATGGTGGTGATCGCCGCCGCCGACGGGTTCCGCCTCGACTCGCTCCCGGTACCGCTCTACCCGCGCCGGGCCGGGACCTCCAAGTTCAACTGGCGCCGCATCCCGGTCGGGTTCTTCGATCTGGTGGCCGTCTGGTTCCAGCTCCGCTTCGGCCGCAAGCCGATGCTCTTCTTCGGCATCGCGGGCGCGGTGCTCTTCGTGATCGGCTTCCTCGCCGGCGTCGCGGCCCTGGTCCTCCGCTTCGGGTACGGGTTCGGCTTCCGCCCCCTGCTCAACCTGGTCGAGACCATGGTGATCAGCGGCATCATCCTGTTCGGCTTCGGGCTCCTGGGCGAGATGATCGCCGGCATGCAGGAGGAGACGCGGGAGATGGGCCGCGCGCTCACCCGGTTGGACAAGTTCGACCTGCGGGACTAGCGTGCGGGTCGCCTTCCTGACCCACAACTATCCACGGTTTGCCGGCGACGTCTCGGGCGCCTTCCTCGCCACTCTCGCCGCCGGGCTGCGGCGGCGCGGCGTCGATGTGCGGGTGGTGGCGCCGAGCGACGCCGGTCAGGGCGGCAGCGAGGAGCTCGCCGGCGTCCCGGTGCGGCGGGTGCGGTACGCCTCGGCCCGGCGGGAGACGCTGGCCTATCGCGGTACCATGCAGCAGGCCGTGCGGGGGCCCGGCGGCCTGCGCGCCCTCGCCGGACTGTGGCGCGCGCTCCGCCGGGCCGCCCGCGAGGAGCTCGAGGCCGGGGCCGACCTGGTCCACGCGCACTGGTGGGTGCCCGGCGGCCTCGCGGTGCCCAAGGGCGCGCGGATGGTGCTCACCGTCCACGGCACCGACGCGGCGCTGCTTCGCCGCTCCCGCTTGGCCCGTCGCGTCGCGCGGCCGGTCTTCCATCGGGCGGCGGTGGTGACCGCGGTTTCCCGCGAGCTGGCCGGCTGGATCCAGACCGGGGTCGGGCGCTACGTCGACCCCGCGCACGTGCACCCGATGCCGGTGGACAGCGCGAACCGGCCCTGGACCACCGGCGGCGGCGGCGCGGTCGTCGTGGCCCGCCTCACGGCGCAGAAGCGGGTAGCGCTCGCCATCGACGCCATCGCGGTGCTCATCTCCTGCGGGCACGAGCTCCCGCTCACCGTCGTGGGCGACGGCCCCGAGCGCCCGGCGCTCGAGCGGCAGGTGGAGCGGCTCGGGATCGAGCCCTTCGTGCGCTTCGTGGGCGCGGTGCCGGCGGCGGAGGTGACGCGCTACCTCGCCACCGCGGACGTCATGATCTTCCCGGCGCAGGGAGAGGGCTTCGGGCTCGCGGCCGCCGAGGCGCTCATGTCCGGTGTGCCCGTCGTGGCCTGCTGGGATGGCGGCGGCGTACTCGACGTGGTGCCCGAGTCGGGAGCCGGCCGCCTCACCCTCCCCTCGCCGGACCCGATGGCCGACACGGTGCTCGACCTGTTGGGCGATCCCGACCGCCTGGCGCTGGCCCGTCTGGTGGGCGAGTCCTGGCGGGCGCGACTCGATCCCGATCACGTGGCCGAGCTCTGCGAGGGCTGGTATCGCGAGGCGCTCGGTGCCTAGGCGCTGGCTGCGGCTGGCCCGGTGGGTCGTCGGGCTCGCGATCCTCTGGTTCGCGGGACGTTCGCTGCTCCGCAACTGGCACGAGCTCGAGGCCCAGCCGCTCGCCTGGCGGGTGGACCCGGTGCGGATCATTCTCGCCGCGCTCGTGGTCTGGGCGATGTACGCCCTGCTCGTCACCGCCTGGCGGCGGCTGCTCACCGGGTGGGGCGAGCGGCTCGACGGCTGGACCGCCGCGCGGATCTGGACCGTGTCCAATCTCGGCAAGTATCTGCCGGGGAAGGTGTGGGCCATCGCCGGGATGGCGCTCATGGCCCGTCAGGCGGGCGTCTCGCCCGCGGCCGCCACCGGGTCCGCCGTGATCCTGCAGGCGGTCTCCATCGGCAGCGGCGCCGCGGTGGCCGCTTTCACCGGCGCGGCCGCGCTCGAGCGGGCCCGGCCCGGGGCCACCGCGGCCCTCTGGCTGCTCCTGGCCGGCGCGGTGGGCGGCATCGCCCTCCTGTTCTGGCCGCCGGTGCTCCGGCGTCTCCTGCGGGTGGCCGCGCCCGAGGCGGAGGGCCGGGGCGCGCCGCCGCTGACGGCGATCCTGTACGGGGTGGCAGCGAATATTCTGGCCTGGGTGGGCTACGGGCTCGCGCTCTGGCTCCTGGCCCGGGGCCTGCTCCCCGGCGCGGGGCTCGAGCTCCGCGCGGCCATCGCGGTGTTCACGGCCTCCTATCTTGCGGGGTTTCTGGCCCTCATCGCGCCCGGCGGTCTCGGGGTCCGGGAAGGCCTGTTCATCCTGATGCTGCAGGGTCCGCTCGGGATCGCCGCCGCCACCGCGCTGGCGCTCGCCTCGCGGGTACTGCTGACCCTCACGGAGCTCGGGGCCGCCGCGCCGTTCCTGGCGCTCCCGCGGAGAAACGCGCGTGTCGCACTCTGAATCCGGCCCGTACGAGCCTCCCCGGCCGGCACTGCTCGCCACGCTGGCGTTTCTCCTCGCCGCGCTCACCCTCTACTGGCCCATGCTGGCCGGCCGATTTCTCATCGGCGACGACCAGTACGTCGCCGGCTACGGGTTCCGGCTGTTCGGGGCCGAGATGTTCCGTGCGACCGGCCGGATCCCCGAGTGGAACCCGTACCTCTTCGGGGGGCTGCCGTACATCGCCGCGCAGCACGGCGACATCTTCTACCCGACCGCATGGCTCCGTTGGATTCTCCCGGTGGACACGGCCATGACGCTGGGCTTCTTCCTGCACTTCGTGCTCGCGGGCGCCACCATGTACGCCTTCCTGCGCGCCCTTCGGGTGGGGTGGGCCGGGGCGGTCGTGGGCGGCCTGGCCTACGAGCTGACCGGGATCGTGGCCTCGCTGGTGAAGCCGGGGCACGACGGGAAGCTGTTCGTGTCGGCGCTCGCACCCCTGGCGTTTCTGGCACTGGTGCGGGCGGTGCGCGATCGGCGCCCGGGCGGGTACGCCCTGCTCGCGCTCACGGTGGGGCTCTGCATGCTGAGCCCGCACTACCAGATGACCTACTATCTGCTGGTGGCCGCGGGACTCTGGACGCTCTACCTCGTGTTCTTCGACCCGGAGCGCCCCGCCGGGCTCCGCTGGCCGGTGGAGATCGGGCTCGCGCTCGGGGCCGTGCTGCTGGGGCTCGCCGTCGCCGCAATCCAGGTGCTGCCGTTCCTCTCCTACATCCCGTTCTCGCCCCGCGCCGCCGAGGGGCCGAGCGGTGGCTGGGTGTACGCCACGGGCTTCTCCATGCCACCCGAGGAGATCGTCACCACCGTGCTGCCGCAGTTCAACGGCGTGCTGGAGGGGTATTGGGGCCGCAACTTCTTCAAGCTGCACACCGAATACCTGGGTGCCCTGGTGGTGGTGCTCGCGGCGCTGGGCCTCGGGGACCGGACCCGCGCCCGAACGGTGCGGGCGCTCGGGGTCGTCGCGATCCTCTTCCTCCTGATCTCGCTGGGCGGTCACACCCCCTTCTATCGGCTCTGGTACGAGGTGATGCCGATGATGAAGAAGGTGCGGGCCCCGGGCATGGCCTTCTTCCTCGTCGCCATGCCGGTCGCGGTGTACGCGGCGTTCGGCACGGACCGGCTGCTGCGGCGCGAGGTGTCGCCGCGGGCGCTGCTGATACCGCTCGGGGTTCTCGGGCTCCTGGCGCTTCTCGCCGCCGTCGGCGCGCTGGGAGGGATCGGAATGGCGCTCGCGGCGCCGGAGCAGGCGCCGCGCGTGGCGGCGAATGCCGCCGCGGTGCAGTCGGGCGGGCTCCGGCTCCTGGTAGTGCTGGCGCTCGGTGGGGCGGTGCTTTGGGGCGTCGCGCGCGGGGCCCTGCGGGGGCCGCTTGCCGCCGGAGCCGTCGCGGTTGCCGTGGTGGCCGATCTCTGGAGCATCGACCGGCTCTTCTTCGACTTTCGCGAGCCGGCCTCCGTGCTCTTCGCCGACGACGCCCTGATCGCCCATCTTCGCACCGTGCCGCCGCCCTTCCGGGTGCTCGACGTGGGCGTGTATCAGGGATCCTATCTGATGGCGCACGACGTCCAGACCATGCTGGGCTATCACGGCAACGAGGTCCGCTTCTACGACGAGCTGATGGGCGGAAAGAACGAGTGGCGCAATGTGGGCAGCCCCAACCTGCACGACCTGCTGGCGGTCCGCTTCCTCCTGCTGCCGCAGGAGCAGGAGGTGCCCGGGTATCGCGAAATCCTCGGGCCGGTGCCCACCACGCCGGGGACGGTGGGCACGCTGCTGGAGCGTGATACGGCGCCACGGTACGTGCGGGTCGTGCCCGGCGCGGCCAAGCTCCCCGAGGACCAGGTGGTGCCGACCGTCGTCGACCCGCGCTTCCCGGTGGACGCGGTGGTCCTCCTGCCCGATACTTCCTCGCTCGCCCCGGCGCCGATCGAGTCGCTCGGCGCGGACTCCACCACCGTCGGGGCTACGCTGGCCGAGTGGGCCCCCGGGCGGATGCGGGTCACGCTCGAGGGAAGCGAACGGCGGCCGCTGTATCTTGTCGTCGCGGAAACCTGGTACCCCGATTGGCGCGCGGAGGTGGACGGGGGCGAGGCCCAGGTGCACCGCGGCGACCACGCGCTCATCACCGTTCTCCTGCCGCCGGGCGCGCGCGAGGTGCGGCTCCACTTCGCATCCGACGAGTATCGCCGCGGACGTCTCGTGACCCTGCTCGCGCTGCTGGCGGTCGCGGGACTCTTTGTCTGGTCGGGGCGGCGGCGCCGGAGGGCCGCGCATGCCTGAGCGCGCCCTCGTCGTGATCCCCACGTACAACGAGCGGGTGAACCTGTCGCTCATCGTGCCCCAGATCCTCCAGCAGGATCCGCGGATCGACGTCCTCGTGGTGGACGACAACTCGCCCGACGGCACCGGCCGGCTCGCCGACGAGCTCGCCGCCGCGGATTCCAGAGTGCACGTCCTCCACCGTCCGGCGAAGGCGGGGCTCGGCAAGGCCTACATCGCGGGCTTCCGCTGGGCCCTGGAGCGCGATTACGAGTTCATCATCGAGATGGATGCCGACTTCAGCCACGATCCGAAGTACCTCACCGACCTGCTCCGGGCCATCGAGGGCGCGGACCTGGTGATCGGGTCGCGCTACCGCACCGGCGTCAACGTGATCAACTGGCCGATCAGCCGGCTGCTGCTCTCGCTGGGGGCCAACCAGTACGCCCGCTGGGTCACCGGGCTCCCCCTCAGCGACAGCACCGGCGGCTTCAAGTGTTTCCGCCGGAAGGTGCTGGCGTCCATCGACCTGGAACGGGTCCGCTCCAACGGGTACTCCTTCCAGATCGAGATGAGCTTCCGGGCCTGGAAAAAGGGCTTCCGCCTCAAGGAGGTCCCCATCGTGTTCACCGATCGCGTCGAGGGCCAGAGCAAGATGAACAAGCGGATCGTGCGCGAGGCCATATGGATGGTCTGGTGGCTCCGGCTGCAGGCCCTGGCGGGGCGCCTATGAGGGGGACCGTGCTGTACAAGATGACCGGCTCCGGCAACGACTTCGTCATGCTGGACGGGCGCACCACCCGGGCCGAGCGCTGGCCCGCCGAGCGGGTGCGCGCGGTGTGCGACCGGCGGCACGGGGTCGGTGCCGACGGGCTGGTGATTCTCACGCCCGAGGGAGCCGGGGTGGTGCGCATGGGCTTCTGGAACTCGGACGGGTCCCGCGCCGCCATGTGCGGCAACGCGGCGCTCTGCAGCGCCCGCCTCGCCGTGCACCTGGAGATGACCGAGCCGGGCGAGCTCTGTCTCCACACCGACGCCGGTGCGGTGCGCGCCCGCGCTGACCTTGCCGACGAGCAGGCGGAGATCAACCTTCCCGACGTTGCGCTGCCGGCGCCGGTGCCGGGTCTCGTGCCGCAGGCGGGAGAGCGCTGGCTCGAGTTCGGCACCGTCGGCGTCCCGCACCTGATCGTGCGGGTGAACGACGTGGAGGCCGTGGATCTGCCGGGGCGGGGCAGGGCGCTCCGCCACGACTCCCACCTCGGCCCGGAGGGGGCCAACGTCAACTTCGTGAGCCCGCCCCGCGCGGCGGGCGGGCCCTGGCTCATCCGGACCTACGAGCGGGGGGTGGAGGGCGAGACGCTCGCCTGCGGCACGGGCACCGTGGCGTCGGCCGTGGCGCTAGCGGCCCACGAGGAGGCCACGCTGCCGCTGCGCTTCCGGAGCCGCGGCGGCCCCGAGCTGCTGGTGCGCGCGTCGCTGGGCGAGGGTCGGGCGAGCGACCTGTGGCTGGGCGGGCAGGGAAGGCTGCTGTTCCGGGCGGTGTGGGAAGGACGCTAGCGCGTCAGAGTCCGGCGAGCACCCTTCTCAAGATCTCTGCCGGGAGATCGAGCGACACCGGCTTCTGCACCGGCCGCGCGCCCCCGGCACCGCGCTCGAGGAAGTCGCGGCCTCGCCGCCGTGCTGTGCCTCCACCACTTCGTACCCTTCCGCCTCCAGCGCCCGGACCAGGATCCGCCGGACCGGCTCCTCGTCCTCACCACCAGAAGGCGCATGCGCTCGCCAGGACCCGCCGGGACGTCACCGGGCGGACCCGGGAGCGCCGCCGGCGGCTCCGCGAGCGGCAGGCGCACGGTAAAGGTCGTGCCCCGCCCGAGCTCCGCGCGCACCCTGATGTAGCCCCGTCTCTGGCTCACGATGCCGTGGACGGTCGCGAGCCCGAGCCCCGGTTCCGCCGCCCACCTCCTACAGCTGTCGTTGCAAACCTGGACGAGGGTCTCCGGCGGCCAAGGCAGAGGCGAGAGAGAGGGGGCCCTTCGCTCACGAGACGGTCCGAAGGGTGGCTGAGGATGACATCCGGCGCGGCGCAAAACTTTCCGAAGCCCGCGGGAGGCGAAAGCCGATGGGAGGCCCAAGCCCGGTCCCCGCATGGGGTTGCAGTCGCCATGGGGAAGACTTTGGGAGTTCTCCACAGTTTTCCCCAGGGCGACTTAACATAACATATCTTATACGTCGTTCAGGCGAGGCAATTGGAAAGGGCGGAGCAACCGGCGACGCCCCGCCTCGGACCCCGGCCAGGATACCCTGCCAAGCCTACATCTTCCCGTCCGTCATCTCCGCGAGCCGAACCTTGGCCTCGGTGACGCTCGACGATGAGGGATACTTCTCGATGATCGTCCGGTAGGCCGCCGTGGCCTCGGCCTGCTTGCCCGCGGCGCGGTACGCGCGGCCGGCATCGATCAGGTGCCGGGCTCTCAGATAGTCGATCGTGGCCGACTCGGACGCCCGTTTGAAGGCGTCGCCGGCTTCGGCGAACTTGGCCACGTTCTCCAGGGCCACTCCGAGGAGGCCCCAGGCCGGAGCCCGGTACTTGGCGTCCGGATCGGTCGCCAGGAAGTCCCGCAGCCCCACCACCGCCAGCTCGCTCTGACCATTGACCATGCGAACCTGGTTGAGGGTGATGACCGCTTCGGTGGCGGCGTCGGTCCCGCTGTAGGTCTGGATCAGCTTCTGCAGCTCGCTCGATGCCAGCGGCAGATTGCCCGCCTCCGCCGCCGCGCGAGCCTGGTTGAGGCTCCGCGCCGCGAACTCCTCCTTGCGCCGGTTGCTGGTCAGCACCAGCCAGACCGCCAGGGCCAGCACCACCAGGGCGACCGCGCCCGCGATCGCGAGTCGTGTCCGGTCCCGATACCATGGCGCGGACTGCGCCGGCGCCCCGGCCTGTTCTTGAACTCTCGCTTCCACCGTTGTCGCCATGTCCCTCGTACTCGCGTGGTGACCTGCGCGGCCCGTCCCGACCATGCCCCCGGCGTGACTCGAACACGCGGCCAACAGTTTAGGAAACTGCTGCTCTATCCATCTGAGCTACGGGGGCGGCAGCAGCGTGAGGGGCCGAAAGATGGCCGCCCGGACCGCCGTCTGCAACCCCTGGACGGACTTACGCTTGGACTTCGGGCTAGACCGTCGCCAGCCACTGCTGCCGCCCGCCGGCAAGCCGCGCCTCGCCCCGGAGCCCCCCGATCCGGAGCAGGAACGACCAGCCCACCAGCTCCGCCCCCAGGGCCCGGGCCAGGCTGCCGGCCGCCTTGGCCGTGCCGCCGGTGGCGAGCACGTCGTCCACGACCAGCACCCGATGCCCCGCTCCCACACCGTCCCGGTGCGCCTCCAGGGCGTCCATGCCGTACTCCAGGGTGTATTCCTCTCGCACTCGCTCCCAGGGCAGCTTGCCCGGCTTCCGGACCGGCACGAACCCGGCGCCGAGCCGGAGCGCCACGGCCCCGCCGAGGATGAATCCGCGGGCCTCGATGCCGATCACGTGGCTGACGCCCTCGCCTTCGAATGGGGTCGTCATGGCGGCGACCACCTCCTGGAGCAGCGCGGCATTGCCCAGCACCGGTGTGATGTCCTGGAAGACGATGCCCGGGTTCGGGTAGTCCGGGATCGCGCGCAGGGCCTGCCGCACCCGCGTCTCGAGCGTCGTGTCGGTCGTCATCGGATGTCGAAGCTCCCCGGCGGCACCGCCGCCGTGAATCGGTCGTCCCGCTCCACCGCTTCCACCCGGGCGTGGGCCGGTCCCGCGCGGAGCCGCTCGTGCAACTGGTCGAGCGCCGCGTCCTCACCGGCGGCGACCACCTCGACCCGCCCGTCGGGCAGGTTCCGCGCATACCCGCTGAGCCCGAGGGCGCGGGCATGCCGGGCCACGAACCAACGGAAGCCGACCCCCTGCACCACGCCCGCCACCACGAACCGGCAGATCACGCCGGCCGGCTCCGCCGGGCGCGCAGCGCCTCCATCATGATCGGCATCACCGACAGTGCGATGATGGCCAGGATGACCAGCGTGAAGTTCTCCCGGACGACCGGGATGTTGCCGAAGAAGTATCCCCCGAGCACGAAGAGCCCGACCCAGAGCACCGCCCCGACGACGTTGTACAGGATGAACTTCCCATAGCTCATCGCGCCCACCCCCGCCACGAACGGCGCGAAGGTCCGGATGATCGGGACGAAGCGGGCGAGAATGATCGTCTTGCCGCCGTGCCTCTCGTAGAAGGCGTGAGTGCGCTCGAGGTAGTCCTGCCTGAGCCAGCGGATCCGGCCGCTGAACGCGCGCGGACCGATCCAGGCTCCCACCCAGTAGTTCACCGTGTCGCCGATGATGGCCGCGATGATCAACAGCACCACGACCATGCGTACGTCCAGCGCCCCCAGCGCGGCGAAGGTGCCTGCCGCGAAGAGCAGCGAATCGCCCGGGAGAAACGGGGTGACGACCAGACCGGTCTCGGCGAACACGATGAGAAACAGGATGAGGTGGGTCCATCCTCCGTACCGGGCGATCACCTGGCTCAGGTGATCGTCCAGGTGCAGGAACAGGTCCACGATGTTGCGCAGCAGATCCATGCCGACTCCCTTTGATCAGCGAAAGCCGAACTCGCCCAGCAGCGGAACGAAGCGGACGTCGGCGATGGTGCTGGTGCGCAGCTCGCCGCCCTCGCGGCGCACCAGCGTGAGGGTCTGGTTTTCGCGGTCCCCCAGCGGGATCACCATCCGCCCGCCGGGCGCCAGCTGCTCCACCAGCGGCCCCGGGACCTCCGGCGAGGCGGCGGCCACCAGGATGGCGTCGTATGGCGCGAACGGCCGCCAGCCCAGCGTGCCGTCGCCGACCAGCACCGTGACGTTCCGGATGCCTGCGGCTTCCAGCGCCGCGCGCGCCCGCTGGGCCAGCCCGGGAATGCGCTCCACGCTGAAGACCGCGTCGCAGAGCAGCGCGAGCAGCGCGGTCTGATACCCCGACCCCGTGCCGATCTCGAGCACGCGCTCCTTGCCGCGGAGCCCGAGCAGCTCGAGGTAGCGGGCCTGCACCCAGGGTTGCGAGATGGTCTGGCTGCTGCCGATCGGAAGCGCCGCGTCGTCGTAGGCCCGGTGGCGCACGCTCTCGGGCACGAAGAGGTGGCGCGGCACCGTGCCGACCGCGCGCAGCACCGCGAGATCGCGGATCCCCTTGCGCTGCAGCGTCTCGACCAGCCGGGCGCGGTAGCCCCCGTAGCCGTCCCCCGCCCCTACTCCTCCAGGGCCCATCCGCGGACCGTTTCGATCAAGGAGTAGTTGGTCAGGTCCATGTGGAGCGGTGTGACCGAGATGTACCCCTCCGCCACGGCCAGGTGATCGGAGTTCTCGGTGCCGGTCCAGGTGATCGTTCCCCCGCCGATCCAGAAGATCTCGCGCCCCCACGGGTCCTGCATCCGGGTGAGCGATTCGCTGAAGTAGCGGCTCCCCAGCTTGGTCACCTGGATGCCGCGCACCTCCGTGGCCGGGACTCTCGGCAGGTTGATGTTGAGCAGCGTCTGCTCGGGGAAGTCCGGCACGCAGACCACCCGCCGCACCAGCGCCACCAGCAGATCGCGGTAGGTCTCCATCGTCTCGGGATGGTTGCCCGCGAAGGAGATGCCGATTCCAGGCACCCCGAGCGTCACCGCCTCCATGGCCGCCGCGACGGTGCCGGAGTAGAGCACGTCCTCGCCCATGTTGGGACCGTGGTTCACTCCGGAGAAGACGAAGCGCGGCCGCTCCGGCATGAGCGCCTGAATCGCCAGCATGACGCAGTCGGTCGGGGTGCCGTCGATCTGCCAGGCCCCGTCGGGCCGCCGGGCGGGCCGGAGGGGTCGGTGGAGGGTGAGCGAATGCGAGGTGCCGCTCTGCTCCCGGTCCGGGGCGACCACGGTGACCGTGCCCACCTCTCGGCACACATCGGCGAGCAGCGCCAGCCCCGGCGCCAGGATGCCGTCGTCGTTGGTCACCAGGATGTTCATGGGGCCCAAAGATAGCGGGGCGGCTGGGCGGCCGGGCAGCGGGGCGGCGTGGACCAGGGGCCTACTGCCCCCCTGCCCCGCCGCTCCCCTGCCCCCCGGTTCCCTCGAGAATACGGAGCACCTCTTCGATGACGCCCCGCGCCTCTGTTGCCATCTCCGCCTCGAACGCTTTGCGGGTGCTCGCCCGCAGCTCGCCGGTGCGGCGGTACTGGTCGATCCGCTGGCGCGCGCCCTCGATGGTGAACTTCTCGGTATAGAGGAGATGCTTCACCAGCATGATCAGCTCGACCTCGCGGCTCTTGTACACCCGGTTGCCGGACCGGTTCTTCGCCGGGTTGAGGAAGCGGAACTGGCTCTCCCAGTAGCGCAGGACGTGCGGCTTCAGGTCGGTCAGCGCGCACACCTCGCCGATGGAATAGAACTCCTGGACCGGTCGGGTCGTCGTCATCGCCATTGCTCCGCCTTGAGTTCGCGGGTCATCAGCTCGGCTACCCCTTCGCGCGGCGCCTTGCCGCGGAACAGCACGTCGCACACCTGCCGGGTGATCGGGAGCTCGACGCCGTGGCGCTCGCCCAGCGCCGCGCCGGCGCGCGAGGTATTCGCTCCCTCGGCCACGCTCCGGTGCGCGGCCCGGTACGCCTCGTAGGGCTGACCTTGCGCGAGTGCCACCCCCAGGGCGCGGTTCCGGCTGAGCCCGCCGGTGGCCGTCAGCACCAGGTCGCCCATCCCCGCGAGTCCGGCGAAGGTGAGCGGATCGGCTCCCATCGCCACGCCGAGACGGGTGATCTCCGCCAGCCCGCGGGTGATGAGCGCGGCGCGCGGGTTGTGCCCCATCCCGAGTCCCTCGAGGATCCCCGCGGCAATCGCGATCACGTTCTTGAGCGCCCCGGCGAGCTCCACGCCGATCAGGTCCAGGTTCGAGTAGACCCGGAAGCTCGAGGTGGCGAACACCCGCTGGGCGTCCTGCGCCGTCTCCAGGTCATCGGCCGCGGCCACCACGGCGGTCGGCTGACCCTGGCAGACCTCGAGCGCGAAGCTCGGTCCCGAGATCGCGGCCACCCGGGCGCCGGGCACGCACTCCGCCGCCACCGCGCTCATCAGCGCGAGCGTCTCGGTCTCGATCCCCTTGGTAGCGCTCACCAGCAGGGTCCCCGGCCGCACCGCGCCATCCAGCCGCATGAGCACGGCGCGCAGCACATGGCTCGGCGGCGCCGAGACGATCACCTCCGCGCCGGCGACCGCCTCGCGCGGGTCGGCCACCGCGCGGACCATGGGCGAGAGCGGCACGCCGGGCAGGAACAGCGGGTTCTCGTGCGACCGGTTGATCGCCTCGACCACTTCGCTCTCGTACGCCCAGAGCCGCACCCGCTCGCCCTTGCGGGCGAGCAGGTCGGCCAGGGTGGTGCCCCAGCTCCCCGCGCCGAGCACGGCGATGTCGCTCACGCGGGGGGCGAAGGCGCCGCGCGGCGGCCGAAGCGATTCTCGGTGCCGTTCAGGAGACGGCGGATGTTGGCGCGGTGGAACCAGATGATGGCGGCGGCCACGGCGGCATCGAGCCAGAGGACGAGCGGCTGCGCGGGGGGCTCGAGCACCAGGACCGCCAGCGGAAAGATCGCGGCGGCCACGATGCTGCCGACCGAGACGTAGCCGGTGAGGTACACCAGCACGACCCACGCCAGCGCCGCGACTCCCAGCGCCGCCGGCGTGAGCGCGAGCATCACCCCCGCCGCCGTGGCGACGCCCTTCCCCCCGCGGAATCGCACGAAGACCGAGAAGACGTGGCCTATGACCGCCATGATCCCGCACGCGAGCGCGAAAAGCTCGGAGGAGCTCGCCCGCGGCGCGAACGCCAGTACCGGCAGCGCGCCCTTCGCGATGTCGAAGAGCGCGACCGGAATGGCGAAGCGCCAGCCCAGCACGCGGTACAGGTTGGTCGCGCCGAGGTTCCGGCTGCCGTGCTCCCGGAGATCGATGCCGGCGAAGAGCCGCGCCGCCAGGAAGCTCGCCGGAATGGCGCCGACGAGATAGGAGGCCACCAGCCAGGGCCAGGCCTCGCTCATCGCCGCTGCGCGCCGCGGCTGGTGAACTTGAGGCGGAGCGGTGACCCGGTGAAGGGCCACTCGGCGCGGAACCCGTGCGCGAGGTAGCGCTGATACGACTCGGGCACATCGTCGGGCCGGTTGCTCACGATGGCGAACGTGGGCGGCG
>DASUSR010000235.1:0-2092 GCA_036375015.1 Gemmatimonadales bacterium | reverse complement strand
GATGGCGTCGAGGACGACCTCGCCCTCCTCGACCTCGACGGTGTAGTCGTCGAGCCCGCCTCCCTCCGCGTCGCCGCGCCAGACCCGCATGCTCAGCTCGTAGCTCATGCCGCCTCCCCGTCCCTCGCCCCGGTCATCGGTCGAACAGCTCCCGGAGCTCGCCGGGCATCTGCGGGAGCGGCTGGTGGCGCAGCTGCACCGTCCCCGCCGGCCCCGATCCGGGCCCGGTGCCTGCCTCGGCGCCCGGACCCGCCGCCAGCGTCAGCACCAGGTTGACGGCGCCCCAGGCGTCGTCGGGGCCGGGGAAGTCGTCACGGGTGTGGCCGCCGCGGGACTCCTGCCGCTCGAGGGCCGCCCGGGCGATGCACTCGGAAACCACGAGCATGTTGGCCAGGTCGAGGGCGAGGTGCCAGCCGGGGTTGTACTGCCGGTGCCCCTCGACGGCGAGGTGGGCCGCGCGCTCCTTGAGCCGGGCGATCTCCGCGAGCGAGTTCCGCAGCTCGGGCTCGGTGCGGATGATCCCGACCAGCCGCTGCATCACGTCCTGGAGGTCCTTCTGGATCGTGTAGGGGTTCTCCCCCTCCCGGCCCGGGTCCTGGGCGATCTCGAACGGCGCCAGCGCCGCCGCGGCTGCCGCCCGCACCTGGTCGTCGGTGACCCGGGGCGGGTCGTCGCGCAGCCGGCGGGCCCGGTACGCCGCGTGGTGGCCCGCGCGGCGCCCGAAGACCAGCAGGTCCGAGAGCGAGGTGCCACCGAGCCGGTTCGAGCCGTGCATGCCACCCGCAACTTCGCCGGCGGCGTACAGCCCCGCGACGACGCTCTCCTCGGAGTCGGCGTCGACCTCCACCCCGCCCATCACGTAGTGGCAGGTGGGCCCGACCTCCATCGGCTCCGCGGTGATGTCGACGTCGGCGAGCTCGCGGAACTGGTGGTACATCGAGGGCAGCCGGCGGCGGATGAACTCCGCGTCGCGCCGGGAGGCGATGTCGAGGAACACCCCGCCGTGCGGCGACCCGCGGCCGGCCTTGATCTCGGAGTTGATCGCGCGCGCCACCTCGTCACGCGGCAGCAGCTCGGGGGGCCGCCGGTGGTTGACCTTGTCGGTGTACCAGCCCTCGGCCTCCTCCACGGTGTCGGCGGTCTCGGCCTTGAAGTACTCCGGGATGTAGTCGAACATGAACCGCTCGCCCTCGGAGTTCTTCAGCACCCCGCCGTCCCCGCGCACCGACTCGGTGACCAGGATCCCCTTCACCGAGGGCGGCCAGACCATCCCGGTCGGGTGGAACTGGACGAACTCCATGTTGATCAGGGTCGCCCCGGCTCGCAGCGCGAGGGCGTGGCCGTCGCCGGTGTACTCCCAGGAGTTGGAGGTGACCTGGTAGGACTTGCCGATCCCGCCGGTCGCCAGCACCACGCTCGGCGCCTCGAAGACCACGAACCGGCCGGTCTCGCGCCAGTAGCCGAAGGCGCCGCTGATCCGCGGCGCCCCACCCGAGCGATCGGGGGGCTCCTCGCGGAACAGCTCGGTGACGGTGAACTCCATGAACACGTCGATGCCGAGCGCCACCGCCCGCTGCTGCAGCGTGCGGATCATCTCCAGCCCGGTCCGGTCCCCGACGTGGGCGAGCCGGGCGTAGCGGTGCCCGCCGAAGTCGCGCTGCGAGATCAGCCCGTCGGCGGTCCGGTCGAAGAGCGCGCCCCACTCCTCGAGCTCCAGGACCCGCTCGGGGGCCTCCTGGGCGTGCAGCTGTGCCATCCGCCAGTTGTTGAGCATCTTGCCGCCGCGCATGGTGTCGCGGAAGTGCACCCGCCAGCCGTCGTCGGAGTAGACGTTGCCCATCGCGGCCGCGATCCCGCCCTCCGCCATCACCGTGTGGGCCTTGCCGAGCAGCGACTTGCACAGCACCGCCACCCGGGCGCCGGCGTCGTGCGCGGCGATCGCGGCCCGCAGGCCGGCGCCGCCGGCGCCGATCACCACCACGTCGTAGGCGTGCCGCTCCGGTCCGGTGGCGGGCCCGGGGTCCATCCGGTTCCCGGTCATCGGGTGGCGGGTCGCGCCGGCGTCCGGTCCGGCACCGCTCTCGGGGGTCAT
>DASUSR010000234.1:0-6908 GCA_036375015.1 Gemmatimonadales bacterium | reverse complement strand
TTTCGATCAACGCCTACGTCCTGCTGGGCGGCGCGGACTTCGGCGGCGGCGTCTGGGACCTCCTCGCCTCCGGGCCGAGGCGGGAGCGCCAGCGGGAGGTGATCGGGCACGCGATCTCACCGATCTGGGAGGCCAACCACGTCTGGCTCATCCTCGCCATCGTGCTGACCTTCACCTGCTTCCCGCCGGTGTTCGCCCGGGTCGGCATCGTGCTGCACATCCCGCTCACGCTGATGCTGGTGGGGATCGTGCTGCGCGGGTCGGCGTTCACCTTCCGGACCTACGACATCGAGCACGACGCGAACCAGCGCCGCTGGGGGCGGATCTTCGCCAGCGCGAGCACGGTGACGCCGGTGCTGCTGGGGATCTGCATCGGCGCGGTGGCCTCGGGGCGGGTCGGCGGTCCGATGGAAGGCGGCTTCGTGGAGCGCTTCGTGGCCCCCTGGGCGACCCCTTTCGCGGTGTCGGTGGGATTGCTGACGCTCGCGCTCTTCGCCTTCCTGGCGGCGGTTTTTCTCACGATGGAAAGCGACGATCCGGAGCTGTGCGAGGACTTCCGCCGGCGGGCGCTGGGCGCCGGGGTAGCGGTGTTCCTGACGGCCGGGCTCTCGCTGCTCCTCGCGATGAGCGGGGACGCGCCGCTCGTGTCCCGCGGCCTGCTGGGCTCGGTGTGGGCCCTCCCCCTGCACCTGCTCACCGGTGCCGCCGCGCTCGGGGCCTTCGCCGCGGTGTGGTTCCGGCGCTACTGGATCGCCCGGCTGGCCGCCGGGCTGCAGGTGTCGCTCATCGTGTGGGGCTGGGCCCTGGCCCAGTACCCCTACCTGCTGCCCCCGGACTTCACCATCGAGAACTCCGCGGCGCCGCCGGTGACGCTCCGCCTGGTGGCCTGGGCGCTCGCGGTCGGCGCCCTGGTGCTGCTGCCGTCCCTGTGGTACCTGTTCCGGATCTTCAAGGCCGCGCCGGCGGACCAGGCGGGGACGGGCCCGTGACGCCGGAAGAAGGGTGCCGCACTCACGGGCCCAGCCGACGACCGCGTGCCCCACCTTCGGAGGCCGACGATGCCTGAGACCACCATCCGCACCGACCGACTCCGGCTGTCCGTGCTCGACGCGCCCGCGATCGACGCGCTGCTGGCCGGGGATGCCGAGCGGCTCCACGCGCTCACCGGCAGCCGGTTCCCCCAGGCGGCGGCCCCGCCCTACATGGCCGAGGCGCTCCCCGACGTGCGGGACCGGCTCACGCGGCTGCCGGAGGAGGTGCCGTGGTGGAACTGGCTCATCGTGCGGGAGGACACCAACGAGGCCGTCGGCTCGGTGGCGCTGGGCGGGCCGCCCGACTCCTCCGGGGCGGTGCTGGTGGGCTATGCGGTGTACCCCGAGCACGAGGGGTACGGGTTCGCCACCGAAGCGGTGCGCGCGATGATCGGGTGGGCCTTCCGGCAGCCCGGGGTCCGCGAGGTGCGGGCGCTCGCGCCGGTATGGAATACCCCGGCGGTGCGGGTGGCGGAGAACGTGGGAATGCGGCCGGTCGCCTCCGACGAGGATGACGACGTGGGCGAGGTGCTGGTCTACGCGATCAGCGCTCCAGCATTCGCCGGATTGGGCGGATGAGGAGCGCGAGCACCACCGCCGCCGCCGCGGCGAACAGCGCGACCATGCCGAAGAGCTGGGGCAGCGAGAACGTTTCGTACAGCCCCGCCACCCGCCCGCCGAGATAGTTGCCGGCCGAGAGGGCCACGAACCAGACCCCCATCGTGAGCGCCGCGATCCGCGCCGGGGCGAGGCGGGTCATCGCGCTCAGTCCCACCGGGCTCAGGCTCAGCTCGCCGAAGGTGTGCAGCAGGTAGGTCGCCACCAGCCACAGCGGACTCACCCGGATGCCCTGCTCCGCATCCTGCGCCGGAATCACCAGGATCGCGAAGCTGAGCGCCACGCACACCAGCCCGATGGTGAACTTGGCCGGGCTCGAGGGGTCGTGCTTCCCGAGCCGGGTCCAGATCCAGGCGAACACCGGCGCGAACACCACGAGCGAGAACGGCGCCACCGACTGGAGCCAGCTCGGAGGAAAGGGGACGCCGAACGCCTCGGTGAGCGTGTTCCGCTGGGCGAAGAGATTGAGGGTGGACCCCGCCTGCTCGAACACCGACCAGAAGATCGTGGCCGCGACGAACAGGACCAGCACTACCACCAGCCGCCGCCGCTCCTCCGGTGTCCATTTCGCCGCCGTGAACAGCCAGACGAAGAACGCCACCGTGGTGAGCAGGAGGACGATGCCCAGCACGTCGCTCACGCCCTGGGCAGTCAGCCGGACGATCCCGGTCAGATGGAGCGCGGCGATCAGCACGGCCGCGCCCACGGCGAGGGTCAGGCCGAGCCGGAGGACCCGGCGGTTGCCGGCGGCGGCTTCGGGGCTCTCCGCCGTCGCCGGGTACATGCCCGCGGTGCCGAGGTGCTTCCAGCCGCTCAGGTACTGCACCAGGCCGAAGAACATGCCGACCGCGGCCATCCCGAAGCCCCAATGCCAGGCGCTCTCCGGGGCCAGCCCCGCCGAGGCCAGAATGCCCCGGAAGGTCTCGCTCTGCGCCAGCCAGCCGCAGATCAGCGGCGCGATGAACGCGCCGGTGTTGATCCCCATGTAGTAGATCGAGAAGCCGGCGTCCCGTCGCTCGTCCTCGGGTGTGTAGAGCCCGCCCACCATGGTGCTGATGTTGGGTTTGAGCAGCCCCGTACCGAGCACCACGAGTCCGAGCCCCGTGTAGAAGCTGGGCATCGCGGGGATCGCGAGTGCGATGTGCCCCAGCATGATGAGCACGCCGCCGTAGAGCGTGGCCCGCCGCTGGCCGAGGAAGCGGTCGGCCAGCCAGCCGCCGGGCAGCGACGTGATGTAGACCAGGGAGACATAGGTGCCGTAGATCGCGCCCGCCTTGGCGGTGTCGAACCCCAGCCCCCCGCTCGCCACCGAGGCCGTCATGAACAGGATGAGGATGGCCCGCATCCCGTAGTAGCTGAACCGCTCCCACATCTCGGTGAAGAAGAGGACCGAGAGGCCGCGCGGGTGCCCGAAGAACCGGGTGTCGCGGGCCTGGGGAGGCGACTGAGGAGCGATGGTAGCCAAGCGATCTCCGCAAAGAGAGTGAAGCGGGAAGAGTGAAGGGTGAAGGGTGAAGAGGGTACCTCTCACCCTTCACCCTTCACTCTTCCCGCTTCCCGAGTATGTCCTCCAGCACGACCCGATCGATCTTGCCGTCGGTCCGCACCCGCACGTCGTAGTTCTCCCAATACATGAAGTTCTTCAGCGCCTCGATGAGCTCGGGCGTGGCGGAGCCCTGGCGGCGGGAGAGCCACTTTGCGGATTGTCCGGCCGGCTCGGCCAGCAGGATCGGCTCGAGCTGCGCGACGATCCGCGGCGTGATCGGCACGACGTCCTTCGGGTCGCTGGGGAAGAAGTGCAGCTTGTGCAGCGCGAGCAGGCGCTCCAGCTCGGCGATCGGATCGGGCGCGTCGTACACCCGGATGTCGATGAACCGGTCGTTGGCGCCGAGGTAGCCGCCGTTCTTCCGGACCACGAGCAGCGAGGCCGACTGCATGCCGCGCTTGTCGCCCCCGCCCGCCTGGCCCGCCTTGAGCGCCGCCATCAGCCGGTCGGCCAGGCTGCCCCGGGTCCGCTCGAAGGTCTCGGCCAGATTCCTCACGGTCTGGTCGGAGACGATGATGTTGCCCTGGGCCGCGTAGGTCCGTCCCGCGATCACCTCACCCTTGCCGCCCGACACGCTCCCCTGCCCCGTCGGCGCGCCGACCCGACCGCCGGCCCAGTCGAAGGTGTTCCGCCCGCTGAAGCTCGCCGCGTTGCCGCGGACATCCACCATCCCCACCTGCCGGTCCTGCAGCATGGTGTCGCTCCGCATGAGGATGCGAAGCGCCTCCTCGGCCGTCGCGCCGCGGCCGATGAGCTCCAGCCCCAGCTCGCCGTAGTCGGTGTTGCTGAGGCTCTGGGTGGCGACCGCTCCGACTCCGGCCTCGGCCCAGGGGACGATGCCGCCGACGTTGGGGAACTTGGACTGGACCGCCACGCCGAGATCGCCGGTGGCCGAGTCGTACGCGACGATGCTGTAGGTGTGGGCGAGCTTGAGGCCGTGGACCGGAGGGAGCGTGGGCTGTTGTGCGGAACAGCGTGAAAAGTGAACGGTGAAGGGTGAAAGGGTGAGACACACGAGCGCCATCGAGCATGCCACGCCAGGCAATCTCATCGTTCGCGCCCTTTCACTCTTCACCGTTCACTTTTCACGGGGCTCTCACCGGTCCCTACCCAGCTTCCGCTTCAGAAACGCGAGCTGGGCCTCCACCGCCTCGTCGCGGCGCCGCTGGTCGGCTTCGGCGGCCATCCGGTCGGTCTCGGTGGAGGGTCGCTCCATGCCGGCCGCCTCCAGGTCGCGCCACGCGGCGTCGATCGAGGCCGACTCCGGCGTCCGGGCCGCGCCGCGATACTGCTCCGCCATCTCGCGCACCTCGCGCTCGGCCAGCGCCAGCTCGTCCCGCTGCACCACGAGCTTGCGCTCGAGCACCTGTACCCGCTCGCGATGCCGGGTCGCGAACCGCTCGGCCACCGCGACGGTCTCCGCGTCGGGCACGGCGGCCGCCAGGCGGCCCCGCCGTTCCGCATCCCCGAGCTGTTTGCGCTCGGCGGCCAGCTCCCGCTCGCTCCGGGCCAGAGCCTCCCGCATGCTGGTGATACCCAGGCGTGCCTCGAGCAGGGCCTCCCGCAGGCCCGCCGCGTACTCGCGCGCCGAAGTGGATCCGCGCTCCCGCAGGAGCCGGTCGAGCCGTGCCTTCAGGCCCTCGAACATGGCCGGTGAGCCCCGATCATGATTGGCACCCCTGGGATCTGTCCCGCGCCGAAGGCGCGGGCCGGGCGCGGGACGGCGCCCGATGCGCTTGGGAAATCGAATGTTAGGCCGCACCTCACAGGGCGTCAAGCGAGCCTTCCGCGCCGGTGGACGCGCTGCAGGGGCTGCAGCTGCCCCCCGAGATCTACCGCCGTCCCGACCGAGCGAGCGTTGACCGGCGGCGCGGGCGCGCGTTAGCCTACGCCGAGACCCGCACCCGAGGCCGGCACCGATGGTAAACAGCTCCTGCCCGATCTGCGACGAGGTCGCGGGACGGCGCACCGCCCCCGGCGGACCCATCTACGACGACGGCCTCTGGCTCGTCTCCCATCATCTCGGCGCCTACACCGATCCCGGCGAGCTGATCGTCAAGCTCCGTCGTCACGGCGAATCCCTGGGCGAGCTCACCGAGGCGGAGGCCGCGGCGATCGGTCCGGTGCTGCGCGCGGCGGTGGTGGCAGTGGACCACGCGATCCGTCCCGAGCGAGTCTACGTCGCCTCGTTCAGCGAGCGGGTGCCGCACGTGCACTTCTACGTGCTGCCCCGCACCGCCTCGATGCCGGCGGGACACGTGCTCTCGGACGTCTACAAGCGTGGCCGCACCCTGCTCCGCGGCTGGGGAGTCGCGCGAAATCCCTCCCCGACGGACCGCGCCGCCGTCGCCGAGCGCATCCGGCAGGACGACGCATGGAAACGATTGAGCACCTGATCGTCGGGGCGGGTCCGGCGGGGCTGCGGGCCGGCCAGGTGCTGGCGGACGCGGGGCGGGAGGTGCTCGTCGTCGAGCGTCGCGCGGACATCGGACCCAAGACCTGCGCCGGCGGGCTCACCCGGAAGACAATCAGCCTGCTGCGGGCGCTCGGCCTGCCTCCCCATGCGGGCCTCGAGAATCGGGGGCACGTCGTCTTCCGGAGCGACCGGCTGCGGGCGCTGGACGAGGCGGACACGGCGGTGGTTACGCTCCCCCGCCGCGACCTGGGGCGGATGCAGCTGGGCTGGACCCGGCGGGCGGGTGCGGACGTGTGGTCGGGTGTGGCGGTGACCGAGCTCGATCTGCCGCGCCGCCGCGCCCGCATCGGCGATCGCGTGGTGCGCTGGAGGCACCTGGTCGGCGCCGACGGGTCCGGCTCGTCCGTGCGCCGCGCGCTCGGACTGCCCTCCCCGCGGGCCTACTTCGCTGCCGAGTACAACGTGCCCGGTCTCCGCCTCGGACCGCTCCGCGTCGAGTGCGTGCCCGGCACCCTCGCCAACGGTTACTTCTGGGTATTCCCGCACTGCGACTACACCTCGTTCGGCGCCGTGGCCCCGAAACACCTGGTCCGGCCCTCGAGCCTGCGACGCTTCCTCGACTCGAGAATGGCGGAGCTCGGCGTGGCGACGGGCGGCGTGCCGTTCGAGGGCGCGGCTCTCGAGGTCCACTACTGCGGCATCCACTTTCCCGGCGGGGTGCACCTGGTGGGCGATGCCGCGGGTACACCTTCATCGCTCACCGCGGAAGGGATTTATCCCGCACTCGTCACTGGCGAGGAGGCGGCGCTCGGCATCCTGGATCGAGCCTACCCTGCCGCCCGGACGGCGCGATGGCTCCGGGTCAAGCGCCGGCACGACCGGCTTGCCCGCCTGCTGGAATCCGCCGTGGCGCGTGCGCCGCTGCTCGGGACGCTCGACACGCTCGCCCGCCTGCCCGCCGCGCGCCGCTCGCTGGCCCGCTGGTTTCTCGCGGGGTGAGCGTGGAAGAGCCGGGCCGGCGTTTCTCGGACCTCGTCCACCGCCTGGGCGGCGGGCCCGAGGTCGGATGGCTCTACGCTGCGCTGGCCGCAGCCTGGGCCGAACCCCATCGGGTGTACCACGGCACCGGCCACCTGAGGGAGTGCCTGGCGGAGCTGGATGGAGCGCCCGCGGACGGCGCCGATCGGTCCACCGTGGAGGCCGCGCTCTGGTTCCACGACGCGGTGTACGACCCCAAGGCGCGCGACAACGAGGAACGCAGCGCCGACTGGGCCGCCCGCAGCATCCTGGCGGCGGA
>DASUSR010000233.1:0-7309 GCA_036375015.1 Gemmatimonadales bacterium | reverse complement strand
CTGGTTCTTGAAGACCGCGAGCAGCACCACCACAATGAGGAAGAGGGTGGGGACCTCGTTGAGCACCCGCAGCTGCTGGCCGGTCCACCCGCCCGCTCCGGCGGCCAGCCGGCGCATGATGCGGCCGCAGAGCAGATGGTACAGGAGCAGCCCGCCGACCAGCGCCGTCTTGGCCCAGAGCCACCACTGGCCGAACCAGCCCGGCTGGAGCGCCAGCATGAGGGCCGCGGTCACGAGGGTGACGATCATCGCCGGGCGGGTGATGATGACGAAGAGTCGCCGCTCCATCAGCGCGAACTGCGGCTGCAGCACGGCGCGCTCGCTCTCGGGCCGCGCGTCGGCCTCCACGTGATAGATGAACAGGCGCACGAGATAGAACAGCCCGGCGAACCAGGCGACCACGCCCACGAGGTGGAACGCCTTGAGCCAGAGATAGCCCATGGAAGAGCTCCGGTGTGTGAAGGCCGATTGCGAAGGAGGCCCGTCATGCGACTGCCCGACTCGCTGCTCGAGCTGCCTGCCGAGGAGGCGACCCGCTTCATCGCGCTGAGCCTGCTCGACACCCTGCGCGCCGCCCGGACGCGCATGGGCAGCGACGACCCGGAGGGGCTGCACGACTTCCGCGTCGCGCTTCGCCGCCTGAGGACCACCCTCCGTACCTACCGGCCGCAGCTGCGGGACAGCGTGGGGCGGCGGACCCACCGCCGGCTGCGCCGGATGGCCCGGGCTACCCGCGAGAGCCGCGACCTCGAGGTCCACATCGAGTGGTCGCGGGCCCAGGCCCCGCTGCTCACTCCGCGGCAGCAGGCCGGGGTCGCGTGGCTGGTCGAAGCCCTCAGCCGCCGTCGGCGGGAGGCCGACTCGTCGCTCACCGAGACCATCGAGCGTGATTTCGGCCGCACGGTCGAGCCGCTGGAGCGGCGGCTGTCCACCTATCAGGCGACGATCTCGCTGGATCCCAGCCGGCGGTTCCGGACCGCGTCCGCCGTGGTCGGCGCCCGGGTGCTTCAGCTCGCCGGCGATCTCGAGGTCGCGCTCGGTGACGTCCACACCATCCAGGACGAGGAGCCGGCTCACCTGGCCCGGATCGCCGCCAAGCGGCTGCGCTACGTGCTCGAGCCGGTCGCCGGGCTGGCCGAAGGGGTCGAGGAGATCATCGACCGGCTGAAGCTCCTACAGGATCAGCTGGGCGACCTCCATGACAGCCACGTCTTCGTAACCGAGCTCGCCGGTGCGGTCGAGGAGGCGGCGATGACCCAGGCCCGCCACGTGACCGAGGCGCTTCGGGCCTGGGAGGCGGAGCCTCCTGTGGGGGCGGCGGAGGCCGACGATCCTCGCCCGGGGTTGCTCGCCCTGGCCCGGCAGCTGAGGGAGCGCGGGAGGACCGCCTTCGAGGCGGTGTCCGCCGGATGGCTCAACGGCGCCGCGGACTCATTCTTCCACCAGGTCGCCGATTTGGGAAGGCGCCTGCTGGCCGCGCCGGCTCCGGAGCTGGAGATAGAGCGAAAGTACCTCCTGCGGGGCCTCCCGCCGGCGGTCCACGGGGCGGACCGGGTGGAGATCCAGCAGGGCTACCTCCCGGGCACGAGGCTGGTGGAGCGACTCCGGGAGGTCCGGCGGAACGGTACCGCATCGTGGCTCCGGACGGTCAAGTCCGGAACCGGCCTCTCGCGGCTGGAGCTCGAGGAGGAGACCACGCGGGAGCTGTTCGACAGGGTCTGGCCACTCACCGAGGGTCGGAGGGTGGTCAAGCGCCGCTACCGGGTTCCCGACGGCGACCTGACCTGGGAGATAGACCAGTTCCTCGACCGCGATCTGGTGCTGGCCGAAGTGGAGCTGCCGTCGCCCGAGACCCAGGTGGAGCCACCCGGGTGGCTGCGGCCCTACGTGGTGCGGGACGTCACCGGGGAGCCGGAGTACACCAACCTCCGGCTCGCCCGCTGACGCCTCGCGTCAGGGGACGGACCCCCAGATGGCGTACGCGATCAGGAGCAGGGCGCAGAGTGAGACCAGCACCACCAGGCCCGTGTAGAGGCGGTGCAGGGCGCGGTACTTGGCCTTGATGAGATGCGAGATCCGGTAGGAGATGAGCTCCGCCTCCATGTTGAGCTGGCTCATGCGGACTTCCTCCCACTCCCGGCGCAGTGCCGCCGGATCGTGCTGCAGGATGCCCTCCCAGAAGAGGAGGCCGGGGATGCCGGCCTTATGCACATGCGCCGAGCTTTCCCCGGACAGCTCGCGGGGCCGGAGACAGTCGAGGGCATGCAGCACGAACGCGAAGGTGAGTGCCGCGTAGACCGAGATCAGTCCCACCAGCCAGGGCTGGAGGAATGGGGGCAGCTCGCGGAACACGCCCCCCCGCCCCAGCAGCACGAACATGATCGCGTTGAGGACGCCCAGCACGATCAAGGCGTAGCGCGCCTTGTGGTCGGCGATCTCGACGACGTTTCGCTGCTGGTTCACGACCTCGATCAGGATCCGGAAGCGCTCCCAGCTGTCCGGCGCCCGGGCCGAGTCACGCCGTAGCTTCTCCTGCCGCTTGCGCCGACGCCGTTCTTCCTTCGCGTCCGCGCGGTCCCCGCTCGCGGCCGGCGTCCAGGCAGGGCACCCGTCCACCACGGGGACCGTCGTCTTGGATTCCATACATGCCCCCTCCGCTGTCCCGCCTGCAACATGAGCTCGGCAGCACGAAACGATCATGAGAATGCCGTGAAAGCCGGCTCATGCCGGTGCGGCTCCCCGGTCCCCGGCCTCGACACTCCCCCGCGGCGCGCCTAGACTGTATGTCATAATGTTTCGCTGGCTTAAGTGGCCGTCGGCCGAGTCCACTCCGCCCGCCGCCGCGTCGATCCGGCATTACCGGATCACCGGCAAGCTCGGCGAAGGGGGCATGGGCATCGTCTACGAGGCCCGGGACCAGCGTCTGGACCGCCCGGTGGCCATCAAGCGCCTGCGGAACGTCTCGGGCGACCCCGTGCTGCGGGAGCGGCTGAGCCGGGAGGCCCGGGTGGCGGCCGGGGTGAGCCACCCGAACATCTGCCAGGTGTTCGAGCTGGGGGAGGACGAGGGCGAGCTCTATATCGTCATGGAGCTGCTCACCGGCGCCACCCTGTCCGAGCGCATCGCCCGGGGTCCACTGCCGCTCGCCGAAGCGCTCCAGATCGCTCTCGCCGTGCTGTCGGCCCTCGAAGTGATCCACGCCCGCGGCATCATCCATCGCGATCTCAAGCCCTCCAACATCTTTCTCACCCCGCACGGCCCCAAGCTGCTGGATTTCGGCGTGGCTCGGGCCGCCCCCGGGCTCGAGGGGGACACCACCCTCACCGCTCCCGGCGCCATTCTGGGGACTCCGCGCTACCTCGCGCCCGAGCTCTTCAGCGCGGAGCCGCCCACCCCCGGGGCGGACCTGTTCGCCCTCGGCGCCATTCTCTTCGAGATGCTGACCGGCAGGCCTGCCTTCGGCGGCTCCACCGTGCTCGAGGTCGCGCATGCCATCATGCACGAGCAGCCGCCCGCTCTCGCGGGTGGCCCCGACGTGGTCGCGGTGGACCGGGTGATCCAGCGCGCCCTGGTCAAGCGGGTGGCGGATCGGTACCGCGATGCCGCCGCCATGGCGCGCGACGTCCGCGAGGCGCTGAGCCTGCTCGACACCGGCCCCGCCCCCCGCGTCCGGACGATGACCCGGCTGCTCGTGCTGCCCTTCCGCGTGCTGCGGCCGGATCCGGAGATCGACTTCCTGGCCTACAGCCTTCCGGAGGCGATCACCGCATCGCTCTCCGGGCTCGAGACCCTGACCGTGCGCTCGAGCGCCACGGCGGAGCGGTTCGTCGGCGAGCGTCCCGATCTCAAGCTGATCGCCGCCGAAGCCGGCGTGGACGTGGTGCTCCTCGGCACGCTGCTCCGGGCGGGCGAGCAGGTCAGGGTCTCGACCCAGCTGGTCGAGGCACCGAGCGGCACCGTGGTGTGCACCCGCACGGCCCAGGTCGGGCTCACCGACATCTTCCGGCTGCAGGACGAGCTCACCCGGGAGATCGTCGAGGCCTTGGCGATCCCGCTGTCGGCCCACGATCAGACCCTGCTGCGGCACGACGTGCCCTCCGACCCCGCGGCGTACGAGCTCTACCTGCGGGCGAATCACATCAGCGAGGGCTCGGCCAGTCCCGGCAGGCTCGCCACGGCGCGCGACCTGTACACCCGCTGCCTCGAGCGCGATCCGCTCTACGCTCCGGCGTGGGCCCGTCTGGGCCGGGTGCACCGGGTCATCGGCAAGTACGGCTACGGCGACCAGGCGGAGGAGATGCGTCTGGCCGAGCAGGCCTTCCGCCGCGCCCTGGACATCAACCCCGAGTTGCCGCTGGCCCATAATCTGTTCACCTACTTCGAGATCGAGGAGCAGGGACGGGGCCGCGAGGCGATGCTGCGGCTGCTGCGCATGGTGGAGACCCGGGCCGCGGTGCCGGATCTCTACGCCGGCCTGGTGGTCGCCTGCCGCTTCTGCGGCCTGCTCGAGGCCTCGCTCGCGGCGGACCAGCGCGCCCGCCGGATCGACCCGGGGGTGCGCACCAGCGTCGCCTACACTCACTGGATGATGGGCGACTACGAGCAGGCCGTGGTCACCGACCTGGAGGATATCCAGGCCCTCCGCCACGGCGCGCTGTGGATGATCGGGCGGCAGCAGGACGCGCTGGATGGGGTGCGGCGCCTGGAGGCGCACTGGCCCGGCGGCGCCGACGTCTGGTACCTGCGGGCCCAGAGGATGGCCTTCGAGGGCGACGCCGCAGGATGTGCCGATGCGCTCCGGCGGGTGCTCGAGGCGGGGTTCCACGACCCGGAAGGGCTGTACTTCTGCCTCCGCAACGCCAGCCATGTCGGGGAGAAGCAGCTCGCGCTGGAGATGCTGGAGCGGGTGGTGGATGCCGGCTTCCACTGCCCCACGCCGCTGGTACGCGATCCGTGGCTCGACCCGATCCGCGCGGACCCCGCGTTCAACCGGGCGCTCCGCAAGGCGGAGGAGCGGCACGCGGCGGCGCTGGCCGCCTTCACCGCGGCCGGCGGCGAGCGCCTGCTCGGCGTGGCGGGCTAGCTCACCGAGCAGTGAGCGGCAGTCCCATGCACAAGCCGAGGCTTGCGGTCGTATTCATCGCGTTTCTCGCCTGCCGTCCGTCGCCCCCGGTCTACCAGCAGGGGTGGAGTTCTGGACCACCCTTGCCCGTGCCGATCCAGGAGCTGCACGCGGCGGTCCTCCGCGGCAGCATCTACGTGGCCGGTGGGATCGCGGAGGGCGATGCGGTCACGACCCTCGCCTACCGGCTCGACTCCGCGGCCGGCGCTTGGATCCGACTGGCCGATCTGCCCGCCCCGCGACACCACATGCCGCTGGCCATCGCCGCCGACTCGCTGTACGCGATCGGCGGGTTCGGGCCCGGCGGGTTCGAGCCGGTGGCGACGGTCTGGGTCTACGACGCGACGGGCGATCGCTGGCTGGAGCGGCCGCCGCTCCCGGTGGCCCGGGGCGCCGGCGCCGCGGTGGAGATCGGCGGGCGGATCGTGGTGGTGGGGGGTGTGGGCCCGGGCAACGCGTTGCTCGACTCGATCGCGATCTACGAGCCGGGCACCGGAAGCTGGTCCCACGGCGCGCCGATCCTCACGCCGCGCGACCATCTCGGGGCGGTGGTGCTCGACGGCGGGGTCTATGCCGTCGGCGGCCGGCCGCTCGACCCCGACCGCAACTTTCCGGTGCTCGAGCGCTACGATCCGGCGGCGGACCGCTGGACCGGCGAGCCGGAGATGCCGACCGCGCGCGGCGGACTGGCCGCCGCCGTGCTGGACGGCGCCGTGCACGTGCTGGGCGGGGAGACCAGCCGAAGGGTCTTCGCCGAGCACGAGGTCTGGGGGCCATCCGGCTGGCGGACGGCACCGCCGCTCCCGACGCCGCGCCACGGACTCGCCGCGGCGGCCGTGGGAGGGCGGCTCTTCGTCATCGGCGGCGGGCCGCGCGCCGGGCTGGCGCAGACGGCCGTCGTCGAGGTCTTCGACCCGTAGGTCAGCGTCCCGCCACGCTTCGCTCACCCAGCAGCCGGGCTACCCGCGACCATTCCGACGCCGGCAGCTTGCTTCCCAGGCCTACCGCCACCCACGGGCTCGCCGTGTAGTACGGGCCTCGGCCCGTCGCGATCCCGGTGATCCGCACGCAGTAGTGGCACTTCCGGAAAACGAAGGCCGCCTGTTCGCCCAGCGTCAGCGGGGCGGCGGCCACCCAGTCGCTCCAGGAGGCGTTCGTCACCGGGTACTGCACGATGATCTCGTTCTCGGCCAGCCGCCCGAACGGTGGCGGCGGGCGCAGCACCGCCGGCAGGAAGCCGAGATCGCGCATCTTGGCGTGCTTGAGCTTGCCCTTGGCCACGGAATCCACCACCAGCTTCACGTCGTACCAGGTCTCCTTGGGGCCGAGCTGCAGGCTCGGGGTGAGCAGTCCGTGCGCCGAGGCCATCTCCACCGGCGTGGCGAGCACCACCAGCTCACCCCGCTCGAGCGCACGTCCCAGCAGCGAGTCCGGCACCGGGCCGGACCGGGCTTCCGGAGCATCCCCGGGCAGCGCCGGAGCGAGGGCCCGCTGGAAGGTGCCGCATGCGGAGAGGACGAACGGAAGGAACAGCACAGGTGCGAGGTTCATACGCCATCGCGCCGCCGGCCCCGAGGCCGCGGCGCCCTCACTCCACCCAGTCGGCGACGAAGAGGTTCGTCTCCCCCGGGTTGGCCGCGTTTCGATTGGAAGCGAATACCAGCCGCTTCCCATCCGGACTGTACATGGGGAAGCCGTCGAATTCCGTGCTCGTCGTCACCCGCTCCAGCCCGGTGCCGTCCACCCCGACGAGATACAGGTCGAAGTTGCGGCCGCGCGGCTCCGCGTGATTCGAGGCGAAGATGATCCGCCGGCCGTCGGGATGGAAGTACGGTGCGAAGTTGGCGCCGCCGAGTCGGGTAACCTGCCGCGGGTCGCTGCCGTCCGCGTTCGCCACCCACAGCTCCAGGCGCGCCGGGCGCACCAGCCGCTGGGCCAGGAGCCGCCGGTAGTCGGCCGTGTCGGCGGCGGTCTCGGGATACATGGCCCGCCAGACGATCCGGCGCCCGTCGGGCGAGAAGAACGCTCCCCCATCGTAGCCGACCCTGTGGGTTACCCGGCGCACGTCGCCGCCGTCCACGTCCATGCTGTACAGCTCGATGTCGCCGTCCCGCGTGCTGGTGAAGACCACCCGCTTCCCGTCGGGCGAGACCGTGGCCTCGGCGTCGTAGGCGTCGTTGGTGGTGA
>DASUSR010000232.1:0-8902 GCA_036375015.1 Gemmatimonadales bacterium | reverse complement strand
CTGTGGGTCGACGACGAGGTCGAGAGCCTCACGTCGCACGTGTTGTTTCTCGAGGAGCAGGGATTCGCCGTGGAGACCACCCCGCACGGCGACGACGCGCTCGTGCTGCTCCAGCGGCAGCCCTACGGCGTGGTGCTGCTCGACGAGCAGATGCCGGGGCGGCGCGGGCTGGAGCTGTTCCGCGCCATCCGCGCCATCGACCACGGCATGCCCGTGGTGATGGTGACCAAGAGCGAGGAGACCGACACGCTCAAGGACGCCATTGGCGCGGAGATCTCCGACTATCTGATCAAGCCGGTCAACCCCCGGCAGATCCTCTCGGTGGTGACCCGGCTGCTTGACGGCGACCGGATCCGGCAGCAGCGGCTCTCCCGCGACTTCGCCACCCGGTTCCGCGAGCTGGAGGCCCGCCGGGGCGGTCCGCTCTCCTGGCGGGAGTGGGTGGAGCTGGTGGCCGAGCTGGCGGAGTGGGAGGTGCGCCTGGGCCAGGCGGACGAGCCCGGGCTCCAGGACGCGCTCCGCACGCTGCAGGAGAGCCTCCGCCAGGACTTCGCCCGCTATCTCCAGCGCAATTACGCCCGCTGGCTGCATGACGGCAGCAGCGACCGGCCGCCGCTCTCGGTGGACGTGGGGGCGGAGTTCCTCCGCCCGGTGCTCGAGATGCACGGCAAGGCGCTGCTGGTGGTGGTGGACTGTCTCCGGCTCGACCAGTGGGCGATGCTCCGGCCGCTGATCTCCGCCCGGTTCGACATCGAGACGGCGCACTACTTCTCGATCCTCCCGACCGCCACGCCGTTCGCGCGCAACGCCATCTTCAGCGGGCTCTTCCCGGCGGAGATCAAGGCGCGGTATCCCAGGTGGTGGAGCGACCAGGAGGAGGCCAGCCTCAACGCCCACGAGGCAGAGCTGCTGGTGGAGCAGCTCAAGGAGCTGACCGGGCGGACCGTTCCGGTGCACTACGAGAAGGTGTTCACCGCGGCCGACGGCGAGGGGCTGCTGCGACGGCTCCCCGGCCTCCTGACCCAGGAGGGGGTCACCGCGCTGGTGTTCAACTTCATCGACCAGCTCACCCACGGGCGCACCGAGAACTCCACGCTCTTCGAGGTGGCCCGCGACACGCCCGCGCTCCGCAATCTCACCCGCACCTGGTTCGAGCGCTCGCCGCTGTGGGACGCGCTGCGGGAGGCGGAGCGGCGCGGAGTGCCGGTGCTGCTCACCACCGATCACGGCTCGATTCACTGCCACACGCCGGCCACGGTGTACGCCAAGCGGGACACGACCTCCAACCTGCGCTACAAGTTCGGCGACGACCTCCGGGCCCAGGACGCCGATGCCGCCCTCGTGGTGGAGGACCTGCCCAGCTTCGGGCTGCCGGCGCGGGCCCCCGGCACCCGGCTACTGCTCGCCACCGGCGACCGGTTCTTCGTCTATCCCACGAAGCTGCGCGAGTACCAGGCGCGGTACCGCGGGGCGTTCCTCCACGGCGGCGTCTCGCCCGAAGAGGTGGTCCTCCCCATCGCGCTGCTCACCCCGCGCCACGCGTGAGCCAACGGGCCGAGCTCCGGCTGCTGCGTATGGTGCGGCCGTACCGCGGCCTGCTCGCGCTCGGGCTCCTCACCACCTTCCTCGCCTCGCTTCTCGACGGGCTGGTGCTCGTCGTGCTCATCCCGCTCCTGCGGCACCTGTTCGGCACCTCCGGCGACCTTCGCCCGTCCTCGACCCGGCTCGAGGAGGTGGTGCACGGGGCCGTCGAGCCGCTGGTGGCCGGACTCTCGCCGGGAGCCGCGGCGGGCCGGCTGGTGGTGGTGCTGGCGATCGGATTGCTGCTCAAGAACGCGCTCTCCTACGCCTCGACGCAGATCACGGTGCGGGCCCAGGAGGGCCTGGTGCGGGACCTCCGCATCCGGCTGTTCGACCACCTCCTGACCCTGGATCTCGGATTCTTCCAGCGGACCCGGGCCGGGGCGCTGGTCTCGGGGATCATCACGGAGGTGGAGCAGACCAAGACGGTCATCACCGCCTCGCTGGTCTCGCTCTTCCGGAACGCCGTCGTGGTGGCCGTGACCCTGTTGGTGCTGGCGCAGATCTCGCTTCGGCTCACCCTGTTCACCCTCGCCTTCGTCCCCCTGCTGGTGCTGCTGCTCCAAGTGCTCATCCGGCGGCTCCGGCGGCACGCCCGGGCCCGGGCGGAGGACCGCGCCGAGGTGACCGCCACGGTGACCGAGCGGGTCGGGGCGATCCGATTGATCCGCGCCTACGGCGAGGAGGGCCGGGAGTCCGCGGGGTTCGCCGCCCAGGCCAGCCGGTACCGCAAGCAGGTGATCCGCACCCAGCGGTTCTCCTCGCTCACCAGCCCGCTCACCGAGGTGTTCTCCGGCTTCCTCGTCATCCTGATCATCTGGGCGGGCACCCGCCCCGAGCTGCTCGGGCTCCAGGCGGGGCTCGCGCCCGAGGCGATCATCGTCTTCCTCATGGCGGCGCTCCGGCTCACCTCTCCGCTCAAGACCATCTCGTCGTTCCCGGCCACGATGGCCGTGGCCCTCGCCAGCGCGGAGCGGGTGTTCGATCTGCTCGACCAGCCACCCACGGAGGTGGATCGGCCGGGAGAAGGTCCGGCGCGGTTCGAGCGGGAAATCGTGTTCGACGCGGTGTCGTTCCGCTACGACGGCGGCGACCCGGTGCTGAGCGACGTCTCCTTCACGCTCCCCAAGGGGCGGGTGGTGGCGCTGGTCGGGCCGTCCGGGGCGGGGAAGACCACCCTGGCCGACCTGCTGCCCCGCTTTCACGACCCCACGGAGGGGCGGATCCTTATGGACGGCGTGCCGCTCACCCGGCTCACCCGCCGCTCGCTGCGGGGGATCATGGGCGTGGTGAGTCAGGACACCGTGCTCCTCAACGACACCGTCTTCGCCAACATCGCCTACGGCTGCCCGGGCGCCACCCGGGAGGCGGTGGAGGCGGCGGCGGACGCCGCCAACGCCGCGGGATTCATCCGCCAGCTCCCTGACGGCTACGACACCCTGCTGGGCGAACGGGGTACCAGGCTCTCGGGCGGCCAACGGCAGCGGATCGCGATCGCGCGGGCCCTGCTACGCGATCCCCCGATCCTCATCCTCGACGAGGCGACCAGCGCCCTCGACACCGAGTCGGAGCGCCTGGTGCAGCAGGCGATCGAGCGGCTCATGCGCCGGCGCACGGTGCTGGTCATCGCACACCGCCTCGCCACGGTGCGGGACGCGGACGAGATCGTGGTCCTCGACGCCGGTCGGGTGGTGCAGCGGGGCAGCCACGAGGAGCTCTATCGCGCCGGCGGGCTCTATCGCCGGCTGCACGATCTGCAGTTCCGCGACGAGGAATCCGCGCTGACCGCAGGGTTGTAATCGTCGGGCCCCGCGCTAGCTTGAGCCGTATTCAGCGATGGAGGCGCGATGCATCTGGTGGCAACCGGCGGCGAGCACGCCAGTGGAGTGGTGACGGAGTCGGGCCCGCGGGCCCGGGTGCTGCTGGTCGGCGCGTTCGACGACGGTATGCACGCCCACACGGCGCTTCGGCGGCGCGCCCTCGAGCGGCTCGGCTGTCGGGTCGCCTCCTTCAACCTCATGGGCAACGGCGGCCTCCTGAGCCGACTCCGCCGCGTGGGGCTCCAGGACCGCCTCGCGCGGGCCCTGCACCAGACCGCGCCCGAAGTGGTGCTGGTGCTCGAGGGAAGCGAAGTCGCCGTGCCGATCGTGGCGACCCTCCGCCGGGAGAGCGCCGCCGCCTGGGTGAACTGGTTCTGCGACGGACGCCGCCGCCCGGCCGGCATCCTCTCCGTGGCGCCGGCGTACGATCTCGTCTTCGTGGCCGGCCGCGCGGCGGTCGAGGCGCTGCGGGCACCCGGGCTCCCCCCGGTCCGCTATCTCCCTCCCGGCTGCGACCCCTCGGTCCACCGCCCCATGCGCTCGCGCGACCAGTTCCGGGCCAACGTGGTCTTCGCCGGCACCGCGACCCCCTACCGCGAGCGCATGCTGTCGGAACTGGTGGAGTACGGGCTGGCGCTCTGGGGTCCGGGCTGGCGCAAGACCAAGCTGCGCGACTACTGCCGCGGGGAGGTGCTGAGCCAGGCCGACTACGTGCGGGCCTACGCCGGCGCGTCGGTGGCGGTGAACGTCCCCTGCTGCGAGGACGTGGGCGCCGAAGGGGAGTCCGGCTGCAACCGGCGCCTGTTCGAGCTGGCCGCGATCGGGGTTCCCCAGGTGATCGAGGACCGCCCCGACCTGCACCCGCACTTCCGGGAAGGCTCCGAGATCCTCGTCGCGCGCGACACGACCGAGCTCAAGACCCTGGTCCGCGAGGCGCTGCAGGACCGGGCCTGGGCCGAGCAGGTGGCCGCCGGCGCCCGCCAGCGCGCGCTGGCGGAGCACACGTACATGCATCGGATGCGGGCGCTGCTCGGGGCGGTGCGGGAGCGGGTGGGGTAGGGAGAAAGGCGGGCAGGTGGTCAGTCGGGCAGACGGGCAGGCGGGTAGCGGGGCAGGGAGGAAGGCAAGGTAAGCACGGGTCGAGGCCAGCATACTTCATCCCGGGCGAAGCGAGGGATCTGCCCGGCGCCACCCGGGCGCACGCCCGGCAAGATCCCTCGGTCGCTTACGCTCCCTCGGGATGAGGTACGGCCCCTGGCCCGCTTCCCGCCTGCCGCGCCTGCCCGCCTGCCGCGCCTGCCCGCCCCCTACCCCGCCCTCACCCCCTCCGCCAGCTCCCCCGACGCGAGGTACTGGCGGAACATCCGCAGGTAGCCTTCGGCCATCACGTGGTGGGTGAAGTGTTGGTCCACCCGGGCGCGGCACGCGTCGGGATCGATGCGCTCGAGGGTCGGCCGCAGCGCGATCAGCTCCTCGACCGAGTCGCCCAGCGCACCGACCTCCGGCGAGATCACCTCGGGGAGCGCCCCGCGGTGGGTCCCCAGCACCGGCGTGCCGCTCACCAGTGCCTCGATCAGCGTGATCCCGAACGGTTCGTCCCACAGCGCGGGCATCCACAGCACGCGCGCGCCCGCGAGCAGGGCCGCCTTCCGCTCGCCCCCCACCTTCCCGACGTAGCGCACCCACCGGCTCAGGCTCGGCCGCCAGCCGCCGGCGAGCAGGAGCCTGCGCCGGGTGTGCTTGGCCCCCTCGATCGCCCAGCGGTACCCCTTGATGCTGTGCAGCCGGCCCAGGAACAGGTCGTAGTCGTCCTTCTCGCGGCGGAAGTGGAAGTCCGCCGGGTCGATCCCGTTGTAGACCCAGGCGCGCGAGCCGTGCCGGCGCGCGTGGTCCTCGCTCAGGAACAGGACGTTCGGCGGGGCCGTAATCCCCGGCTTCCAGTTGCCCGGAAGCGTGCGGATCCAGGGCAGATCGGGCGGCGTGCGCAGTGGGGCGAAGGTGAGCAGCAGGTCGAGCCCCGCGGGGAGCAGCGCACGGATGTCGAACTCGGGCCTCCGGGCCGCCTTGAGGTCCACCGGGACCAGCGTGGCCTCCGGGACCCGCGAGCCGTGGCCGGCGACCAGCGACACCTGGTGTCCCGCCGCGGCGAGTCCGCGCGCGAGATACAGCACCATCCGCTGCGTGCCGCCGTACTCGCGCGCGGGCAGGCGGTCCCAGAAGAACAGGGCGATGTGCATGGCGGGGGAAATCTATGCATCTTGCCGCCCGATGCCTCTCACGGTCATGCAGGTTCTCCACCAGGGCGGCGGTGCCGGCTCCGTCACTTCCACCCTGCATCTGAGTCTCGGCCTGCAGGCCGCCGGGGCGGATGTCCGCTTCGTCTGCCCTCCCGACTCCGAGGTCGAGGCGCTGGCCCGGGCGGGCGGGCTTTCCGTGTATCCCCTCCGGCTCGAGCCCGGCGCCCGCCGCGCCAACGCCGCCGCCCTCGCGGCCCTGCTCGCGCGGCATCCGGTCGAGCTGATCAACTCCCAGAGCGCGCGCGACCGGGAGGCGCTCGTCCGGCTCGCGCGGCGGGGCCGGCTCGGCGTGCCGCTCGTACTCACCCGACGCCAGATCCCGCGCACCTTCTTCCTGGAGAACTGGCTCGCCTCCCGGGCCGCCGACCGGGTCGTCGCCGTGAGCGACGCGGTGGCGGCAGCGCTCCGGCGGCGGGGCACGCCGCGCCGCAAGCTGGTGGTGATCCCGAACGGTCTGGTGACGGCGAGGGTGGACGCGCCGGTCGCCGCCGAGGAGCTGGCCGGCTGGCGGGAGCGGGTCGGGTGGGAACCCGGGCGGCGGACCATCGGCATCGTGGCCCGGCCCAAGGACCAGGAGGTGGTGCTGCGCGCGCTGCCCGCGGTTTCGACGCCGGTGCTGCTGGTGCTCGCCGGCGTCGATCCCGGCGGCCGGCTCGGCGTGCTCGCGGGCGAGGCGCGTCCGCCGCACCGGGTGGTCTGCGTGCCCTTCGGCCCGGCCATCCGGCCGCTCTACGACCTGCTCGAGATCGTGCTGCTGCCCTCGCGCATCGAGGGGCTCTCGCAGGCGCTGCTCGAGGCGATGGCGCTGGCGCGGCCGGTCATCGCCTCTGCCGCCGGCGGCAACCTCCAGCTGATCCGGAACGGCGTGGACGGCCTGCTGGTGGCGCCCCTGGACCCGGCTGCCTGGGCGGCCGCGATCGAGCGGCTGCTCGGGGACCCCGGGCTCGCCGCGCGGCTCGGGGCGGCGGCCCGGCACACCGCCAGGGAGAGGTTCGCGCTGGAGCACACCATACGGCGCACCCTCGACCTCTACCAGGAGCTGGTGGGCCGGGCGAAATTGTAGCCGGCCCACCCAGGAGCCCTCGTGCCGCCGCCTATCTCCGGCTTCACCATCGTCCGGAACGCGATCAAGCTGGACTTCCCGGTGGAGGCCAGCATCCGCTCCATCCTGCCGATCTGCGACGAGGTCGTGGTGAACGTCGGCCGCTCGGAGGACGAGACGCTGGAGCTGGTGCGCTCGATCCGGGACCCCAGGATCAGGATCCTCGAGACCGAATGGGACATGAGCCGGCGCAACACCGTGCTGGGGCACGAGACCCTTCGCGCCATGCGGGCCTGCCGGCATCCCTGGGGCGTCTACATCCAGGCGGACGAGGTGCTGCACGAGCGCGGCGCGGCCGCGCTGCGGGAGTCGGTCGGGAGACACGACGGCGATCCGCGGGTCGAGGGGCTGCTGGTGCGCTACCTGCACTTCTACGGCGGCTTCGACACCATCGCCACGCATCGCCGCTGGTACCGCCGCGAGGTCCGCGCCGTCAGGCTCGACCCCGCGCTCGACATCCGTCCCTACCAGGGCGCCCAGGGGTTCCGGGTGGGCCCCGGCCACCGGAAGATCCGGGCTCGGCTCACCGACGCGGAGATGTTCCACTACGGGTGGGCCCGGCCGGCGCAGGCGCTGCGGGAGAAGCGGGAGCTGGGCCGCACGATGTACCCCTGGCGCGACGCCAGCGAGCGGCTGCCGCTGCTCGAGTGGATTCCCGGCATGCAGCCGTTCCGCGGCACCCATCCGGCGGCCGCCCGCGAGTGGATCGAGGCCCGGCGCGACGATCCCGAGCGCCTCGTCGCGCCCCGCCGCTTCCGGTGGCGGTTCGTGCGGTACTACCTGAGCGGCTGGATCGAGCGGCTGACCGGCGTGCGGGTGTTCGAGTTCCGGAACTACGAGCTGGTCTGAGGCGGCTCGGCTTCCTCGAGCTGGTACTCCTTCCCCTGCAGCAGCAGGGCGACCCGATGGGCGTAGGTATGGTGGGCCAGCGCATGGCGGCGCCCCGCTTCGGCGATGCGCGCGCGGGCCGCCGGGTCGGCGAGATAGCGCCGAGCCTGCTCCACCGCCTCGGCCGGCGTGCGGTACCAGGCGCAGTGCGCTCCCTCCCGTGCGAACCGGTCCATCCCCTCCACCCACTCGCCCAGGTAGAACCCGCCGCAGCCCATGACCTTCCACATCCGGTTCGAGGTCGAGCCGTAGAGCCGGGCCATCTCCGGAATCGCGTTGGCGCCGAGCGAGATGGCCGCGCCCGCCACGGCGCGGGCGTACTCGCGGCCGTAGACCGGCCCCCCCGCCACGGGGAGGTCGCCCCTGGCCCACTCCCAGCGCGGGCCCCGGATCTGGAGCCGCGTCGCTCCGGCGAGCGCGCGCAGGACGGGCACGCGATGGGGATGGTCCCCGTTCCCGATGAAGGCGACGTCGCAGCGGTACTGTGCCGGCGCGGAGCCGGCCGGCCGGTCCACCGCGGGGTCCGTCCCCTGCGGCAGGTAGAGCACCCGTGCGATGCCGGCCGAGCGATAGGTCGCTACCTCGGGCACGCAGGTGGTGTACATCACGTCCACCAGGCGGCCCAGCCGGACGACCTCGGGCAGCGGCGGGATACGAAGGTCGAAGTACCAGAAGGCGGAATAGCGGCCGCGCAGCAGACGCCGCAGCCGCTCCTCGCCCAGCCGGAGGGCGTGCCGGGTCAGGATGAGCGCGTCGGGCTCGAATGCGGCGATGCGGCGCTCGAGGAGAGGCGGGGCCAGTCCGCGGAGGGTCTGGGTCCAAGTCACCGCGTTCACCAGCCGAACCCGATGCCCCAGCCCGGCGGCCGCGCGGGCGATCGCCGCTTCGTTCTTGTGCCTGCGACCGGCACCCACCACGGCGACGCGCAGCGGCCCTCCCCTGGGAAATGGGCGGAAAGATAGCGGTCCCGCTACTTTGGGGGCTCACCATGCGACTCGCACTCCTCACTTCCGCCAACGGCTGGCGCGGCTCCGGCGTGAGCTACGCCAAGATCGCGCGCGGGCTGCTCGAGCGCGGCCACGAGGTCCGGCTGGTGACGGCCGTGCCCCGCCTGACCGAGCGCCTGACCCGGCAGGGCCTGCCCGTGACCGAGATCCCGGGCCGGGACACCGGGGTCCGGGAGGTCCGCGCGCTCGCCGCCGTGCTCCGCCGGC
>DASUSR010000231.1:0-3950 GCA_036375015.1 Gemmatimonadales bacterium | reverse complement strand
CTGGCGGTAGTAGGCGATCCGCACCGACTCGGGCGTGCGCACCTCGCCGCCCTCGGGCGCGCGCTCGCCCACGATGGCCTGCAGCAGGGTGGACTTCCCCGCCCCGTTGGGACCGACCAGGCCGACGACCTCGCCGCGCCGGATCGTGGCCGAGAATGCCTGCAGCAAGGTCCGTCCGGCGACGGCGAGCTGCAGCCGATCGGCCACGAGCACCTGGTCGCCGCCCCGCTCGTCGGCGGTGAGGCGGAGCGTCATCGCCCCGTCCTCTCCCGGCGGCGGACTGAGCCGGCTCACCCGTTCCAGCCGCCGGCGCCGCCCCTTGGCCTGCGCGCTGTTCCCGCCAGCGATGTTGCGGCGGATGTAGTCCTCCTCCGAGGCCAGCACCCTCGCCTGCTTCACGTAGGCCCGCTCCTGGCTCAGGCGCCGCTCGGCGCGCTGCCGCAGGAAATCGTCGTAGCTCCCGGTATAGGACGCGGCGGTGCCGGCCTCCAGGTGGAGCACGTGATCCACCACGGTCTGGAGGAAGGCGCGGTCGTGGCTGATGAGCAGGACCGTGGCGTCGAGGGAGCGGAGATACCCTTCGAGCCACTCGGTCGTCTCGAGATCGAGGTGATTGGTGGGCTCGTCCAGCAGGAGGAGATCCGCGGGCGCCACGAGCTGCTGCACCAGCGCGAGCCGGCCCCGCTCGCCCCCGCTCAGGCCGGCGACCGGCCGGCGGCGGGCCTCGTCGGGATCGAAGCCGAGCCCGTGCAGGACGGCGTCGATCCGCGCGGTGAGGGTGTAGCCGCCCTCCCGCTCGAAGCGCTCGAGATCGCGGTCGTAGCGGGCGAGCATCTGCGGGGTGCACCGGTCCCCCGCCGCGGCCAGCTCCGCCGCCTGCGCCGCCAGCGCGCGCTCGAGTCCGAGCAGGTCGGCGAAGCCGCCCGCGGCCGCGTCCCACACGGTCTCCGCGCCGGCGAAGTCGCGGTGCTGCTCCATGAGCGAGATGCGGAGACCCGACTGCCGGGAGACGGTGCCGACCGTCGGCTCCTGCTCGCCGGTGATGAGACGGAAGAGGGTGGTCTTGCCCGAGCCGTTGCGGCCGATGACGCCCCAGCGGTCGCCCCGCGCCACGCTCAGGGTGACGTCGGAGAACAGCCGGGTCGCGCCGAACTCCACCCCGACCCCCGCCAGGGCGAGCTGCGTCACCGGACGGTCCACTCCCGCCAGGTCGGCTCCGCGTCGCCCACCGTGAGCCGCTGCTGCCAGCGCACCAGCGGCACCCGGAGCAGCAGCGGCTCCTCGGCGAGCTTGTCGAGCCAGCGCTCCTCGGTGAGTCGTGCGGCGCCGAGCCCGAGATCGGCGAAGCGGCGCGACCCCCGGTCCACCAGCGCGTCCACCCCGAACTTCTGGGCGAACCGCCGCAGCTCGCCGGGTGACGCGGGGCGCTCGTGCAGATCCACGAAGTGGGTCTTGACCCGGCGCTCCGCGAAGAAGCGGAGCGCCTTGCGGGTGTCGGGACTCTTCCGCATCCCGAAGATCTGGACTTCCATGGGGCGGGAATCTATACCCGCAAGGCCTCGCCGACCGTGAGTCGACCGCTCGTGCGGTGCACCACGTTCTGTCCGAAGAGCACCTTGCCGCCGGCCTTGCGGTAGCGGGCCAGAGTGCGGAGCGGCTCCGGTCCGCGCTCGCCGGTCTCCTGGTCGGTGGTGGTGAGCACGCAGCGGTCGCACGGCTTCACCGCCTCCAGGTCGAGCGAGCCGATCCGGAAGCCTGCCAGCCCGTCCTCGGCGTAGGGCGCGCCGCCCTCGATCACGAGGTTGGGGCGGAAGCGATTCATCGGCACCGGCGCGGGCAGCCGGGCGTTGAGATCGGCCAGCGACTCCTCGGAGAGGAGCAGGAAGGGGTACGCATCGACGTAGCTCACCCGGACCCCGGCGGGTGCGAAGTCGGGGTCGGCGGGGCGCCGGGTGCCCTCGGGCATGTAGACCAGGCTGCAGGCGTGTCCCAGGAGCTCCGAGAACCAGCGGGCCGCCGCCTCACCCATCCAGGCGGAGGCGCAGGCGTCGCCCCACACCGTCGCGGTGGTCATCACCGTGGAGGACGGCTCGAGCGGCAGGTCGAGCGGTGCCCGCCCCGGCGCGGTGACCCGGAGGCGATCGCCCTCGATCGCGGTGCGCACCAGGGCCAGCCTGGGGTGCTCCCGCTGGGTGAGAGCCTCCCCGTGCAGATCCACCACCATCCAGCGGCGGTCATGGCGGAGGCCGAAGTCGTCCACCGGCCAGCTCGGGACGGCGAAGCCGCCGGCGGACTTGATGGGATAGACGAAGAGCCCGGTCAACGAAAGTGTGGACATGGCGGGAATCTAGCGCCGCTTCACACCGTCTCGGGTCCTTCGTTAACATTCGGGCATCCGACCAGCCCCCGTTCCCACAGCCGCCGACGAGAGCGCCGTGACCCATGCGTCCGCCAACGCCGTGCCCCAGGCGCGGGCCGTCGTCATCCAGCCGTCGCGCGGCTGGGTACCGCTCCACCTGCGGGAGCTCTGGACCTACCGGGAGCTGCTGTACTTCCTGGTGTGGCGGGACATCAAGGTCCGGTACAAGCAGACCGCCCTGGGTGCCGCCTGGGCGATCATCCAGCCGTTCTTCACCATGGTGGTCTTCAGCATCTTCTTCGGAGCGCTGGCGAAGCTCCCCTCGGACGGCGTGCCCTACCCCATCTTCACGTACTCCGCGCTGGTGCCGTGGACCTACTTCGCCACCGCCCTCGCCATGTCCTCCAACAGCCTGGTGGACCACGCGCGGCTCATCACCAAGGTGTATTTCCCCCGGCTCCTCGTGCCCGCCGCCTCGGTACTGGCGGGGCTGGTGGACCTCGCGATCGCCTCGATCGTTCTGATCGGCATGATGCTGTACTACGGCATGGTCCCCGGGGCGGCCGTGGTGTTCCTGCCCCTCTTCGTGCTGCTGGCCGCCGCCACCGCGCTCGGGGTCGGCCTCTGGCTCTCCGCGCTCAACGTCCAGTACCGCGACGTGCGCTACACCATCCCCTTCCTGGTGCAGTTCTGGCTCTTCGTCACCCCGGTGGCCTACTCCAGCTCGCTCGTGCCGGAGCGCTGGCGCGCCCTGTACGGACTCAACCCGATGACCGGCGTGGTCGAGGGCTTCCGCTGGGCGCTGCTCGACAAGGAGCCGCCGGGCGCCCTGCTGCTGGTGTCGGGAGCCAGCGTGATACTCCTGCTGACCGCCGGCCTCTTTTATTTCCGTCGGATGGAACGGCGCTTCGCCGACATCGCCTGACGTGAGCGATCTCGCGATCAGGGCCGAGGGCCTCGGCAAGCAGTACCGATTGGGCCGGATGGAGCGCTACCCGACCCTGCGTGATGCCCTGGTGAGCGCGGCCAGGCGTCCCTTCGCGCGCCGGTCCGATGTCGGAGGGCCCGAGACGTTGTGGGCGCTCCGCGACGTCTCCTTCGAGGTTCCCCGCGGCGAAGTGCTCGGCGTGATCGGTCACAACGGGGCCGGCAAGAGCACGCTGCTCAAGATCCTGTCGCGGATCGCGGAGCCCACCACCGGCCGTGCGGTGCTGCACGGCCGGATCGGCTCGCTGCTCGAGGTCGGCACCGGGTTCCACCCGGAGCTCACCGGGCGCGAGAACGTCTATCTCAACGGCGCGATCCTCGGTATGCGCCGGGCGGAGATCGCCCGGCAGTTCGATCGCATCGTGGAATTCGCCGAGGTGGAGCGCTTCATCGACACGCCGGTGAAGCATTTCTCCAGCGGGATGTACATGCGGCTGGCCTTTGCGGTCGCCGCCCACCTCGAGCCCGAGATCCTGATCGTCGACGAGGTGCTCGCCGTGGGCGACGCGGCCTTCCAGCGGAAGTGCCTGGGCCGGATGGAGGACGTGGCGCACGGCGGGCGCACCGTGCTCTTCGTCAGTCACAGCCTGGACGCGATCCGGCG
>DASUSR010000230.1:0-9712 GCA_036375015.1 Gemmatimonadales bacterium | reverse complement strand
GATTCCCGAGACCGGGTATCTGAAGGGCGCCGTCCTCGAGGCCGGATAAGCGCTCGATTGACTTCGCCGGCCGCATGTACCAACTTGGACCATCGCCGGTCCCGTGCCTACCCGGCCGGTGCCGGTCTTTTCGCCGGTCACGAACACCCATTCCATTCGACACGGTGAACCAAGCCCCCGGCCATGCCGTGCTCCCGCACGGCGCTCCGCACAACCGAGTCTCATGCTGAGCGCCGCGGACCTGCGCTCCACCGCGCGGCGCCGCCGCGCGCCCTATTCCGACAAGCAGCACTATCACGAGTACATTCTCCAGCGGATCGAGGGGTACAAGAACTCGATCGGCCGGGACGAGCTGCTTCGTCTGGGCGACGAGGCCGCCTCCGAGCTCGCGGCCACCTCGGAAGGCCAGTTTGTGCTTACCGAAGTACTGATGCTGGAGACGGTGGACCGGCTGATCATGAAGCGGCTGGCGCTCCGGCCCTATCGCCGGTGGCGGCAGCAGTTCATCAAGCTCCGCGAGGCCCAGCGCACCCCCACGCATTGGGGGCTCGAGCCCGGGTGTGCCCTGGGCCGGCTGGCGCCGCGAGTGGAGCCGAGGGACGCCGCGCTGGTCGTGGGGAGCGCCGCGGAGCCCGCGGCCTACCTGCTGGCCGCGCACGACGCCGCGGTCACCTTCGTCGCCTGCGATCTCGGCTGCGTGGAGCGGGTCGAGTCCCGAATGGCCGCCGAGTCGCTCGCGGGGATGTTCGAGGGCTACGTCGCCCAGCTCGGGCCGACCCTCCCCTGCTTCCTCGACTCGGTGGAAGACCTGCACGTGGTCGTCATCGATCCCTCCGCCATCGCCGAGCTCCCGCCGTCGGCCCGGGCTCAGCTGCTCGACGACCTCCAGCGCCGCAGCCGCGCCGGCGGGGTGCACGTCATTCTGGGCTCCTATCCGGGGCTCGCGCCCGAGACGCTCCGGGGCCTGTACCAGGGGTGGGAGGCCGACGAGGAGTGCCGCCGCCGCCGCCGCCAGTCCAGCCGCCGGGCCGACGACCTGGTGCTGGCCAAGCCGTGTCCGCCGGACACGCGCAGGAGCCGTTTCGCCGCGTCCATCTGACACGACTACCTGCCGGACCTCACCGACACAACAGTCACACAGACAATGCTTTAGCGCTGGCCCTCCCATCCGGCACGCACCCTGCCAATAGCCCGGCCAAAGGAGTCGTGGCTCTTCCCGCAGGTGCGAGGACCGAACCGTGGCCAGTCGTCCGCTCGTGGTACCCCAGGTGCCGGTGGGCATCGTCATCAAGAACGGCGCACCCGCCCAGAAACCGGCGCGGTTCTGGGCCTACATGTGGGCCGCCGACGAGGAAACCGCCGAGGACCACTGGCATCAGCGGGTCCCGACCGAACACGCGGCCTGAGCGGCGCGCGCCCGCCACCGCGCGGGCCGCATCGAAACGCCCCCGGACCCCGGTCCGGGGGCGTTTGTACGTTTCACCCTTGCTATGGCCATCTCTCGGGTCTAGTATCACTTAGACCACTTCTCCCCTGCCCATCCGGTGCCTGATGCCAAGCCTGACCGTCAACGGTACTTCCATCCCCTTCGAGCCCGGCGCCACGATCCTGGAGGCCGCCCGGACCGCGGACATCGAGATCCCCACCCTGTGCTGGTACCCCAAGCTCCCCATTGTTGGGAACTGCCGGATCTGCCTGGTCTCGGTGGAGGGTCAGGGCAAGCTGGCACCCGCGTGCGCCACCCCGGCGGCCGACGGCATGGTGGTCCAGACCGAGTCGCCGGCGGCGGTCGAGAATCGGCGCGGGGTGCTGGGCCTCCTGCTGGAGCGCTACCCCGGCGAGCACCTGGCCAACGGGGGTCGCGCGCACCCACGGAACGAGTTCGAGCGCTACGTCGTCCAGTACGACGTCCCGGTGCGCGAGCTCCGCGAGCTCCCGCTCCGCACCGGGGACGAGCGCCCGGGCGACGTCATGATCCAGCACGACATGAGCACCTGCATCCTCTGCACCCGCTGCGTGCGGGCCTGCGAGGACATCCAGGAAGTCGGCGTGCTGGAGATGGGGATGCGGGGCGAGCACGCGCAGATCATCGTCGGCGGCGACGGCGACCCCGACCACGCCGGCTGCACCTGGTGCGGCGAGTGCATCCGCGTCTGTCCCACCGGGGCCATCTTCGAGTTCATTCCCAAGCAACGCTTCGGGTCCGAGGCGGTGCGCAATCCGGACAAGGTGGTGCGCTCGGTCTGCCCGTACTGCGGCGTCGGCTGCCAGCTCGACCTGCACGTCAAGGGCGACGAGATCATGCGGGTGACCTCCCCCTGGATCGAGGAGACCACTCCCAACCAGGGCAGCACCTGCGTGAAGGGCCGCTTCGGGTTCGACTTCGGCCAGCACCGTGACCGCCTCAAGGTGCCGCTCATCCGCAAGGGCTGGATGCACGACGGGGAGAAGTGGGTCTGGACCGGCGAGTGGCCGCGGCATCGCGAGGGACCCTGGCACACCATCGAGGAGATGGGCAAGCGGAAGAAGGCACGCCCCCCGCGGCGCAGCATCGGCAAGCCGCCCCTGACGGGCACCGGGTCGTCGGTGCCGGACGACGAGGACGTGCGCAACCGCGTCGCGACGCCGGCGGGCTGGTACAGCGCGTTCCGCGAGGCCACCTGGGAAGAGGCGATGAGCCTCACCGCCCAGGAGCTGCTCCGGATCCGCGAGGCCCACGGCAGCGGGGCCCTGGCCGCGCTCTCCTCCGCCAAGTGCAGCAACGAGGACAACTACGCGTTCATGCGGATGGTCCGCGCCGGGTTCGGCAGCAACAACGTGGACCACTGCACCCGACTCTGCCACTCGAGCTCGGTGGCGGCGATGAGCCGGGCGCTCTCGACCTCGGCCGCCTCGGGCTCCATGCGCGAGATCGAGGAGGCGTGCGACGTCATCTTCATCTCGGGGGCCAACACCACCGAGACCCATCCGGTCTTCGGCGCGCTGATCAAGCGCGCCGTGGCCAAGGGCGCCCGGCTCATCGTGGCCGACGTCCGCCGCACCGAGCTGGCCGAGCTGGCCGACGTGCACCTGCAGATGCTCCCCGGGACCGACGTGGCGCTCTACAACGGGATGCTGCACCACGTGATCGCCGCGGGGCTGGCGGATCAGGAGTTCATCGCCCGGCGGACCCACGACTTCGAGAAGCTGAAGGAGGCCGTCGCCCCCTACACGCCGGAGAAGGCCGCCCGCATCACCGGGATTCCCGCCGCGACGATTCGCCGCGCGGCCGAGATGTACGCCCGCGGCCCACGGACCTCCACCCTGTGGGCCATGGGTCTGACCCAGCACAACACCGGCACCGACATCGTGGCCAGCCTGTTGAATCTGATGCTGGCGTGCGGGATGATCGGCAAGTGGGGCGCGGCGATGATCCCGATCCGGGGCCAGAACAACGTGCAGGGCGCGAGCGACGTCGGCGCGATCCCCTTCGCCTACACCGACTATCGGCCGGTGACCGATCCGGCGATCCGCGCGGAGTACGCCAGGGCCTGGGGCGTGCCCGCCGAGTCGCTCTCGCTGGAGCGGGGCATGATGGTGACGGAGATGGTCCAGGACGGGAGCCCCATCCGCGGCATGTACATCATGGGCGAGAACCCGGTCATCTCCGATCCCAACATCTCCCACGCCGAGCACTGGGTGCGCGGGCTCGAGTTCCTGGCGGTGCAGGACCTCTTCCTCACCGAGACCGCCCGCTGGGCCGATGTGGTCCTGCCGGGCTCGTCCTTCGCCGAGAAGTCCGGCACCTACGTGAACACCGACCGCCACATCCAGCTCTCCGAGGCCGCCCTGGCGCCGCCGGGCGAGGCCCGCCGCGACCTCGACATCCTCATCGAGCTGAGCAACCGGCTGGGTCTGCGGACCGACTGGCGGGGCCCCGCCGGCGTCTTGCGCGAGATCGCCTCCGTGACGCCCTCCTGGCGGGGTGTGAGCTACGAGATGCTCCAGCGCCGCCGGGCCATTCAATACCCGGTGCCCTCGCCCGAGTCGGAGGGCACGCCCTTCCTGTTCGAGGACGGCTTCCCCACGCCGGACGGGCGGGCCCGCTTCATCCCGGTGGAGTTCCTGCCGCCCGACGAGCTGCCGAGCGACGAGTACCCCTACATCCTCAACACCGGCCGGCAGATGTACCACTGGCACACCGGCACGATGTCGCGCCGGTCCGAGGGGCTCGACGCCCGGGAGCCGGTGCCGATCGTGGAGATGCACCCGGCCGACGCCATCGACCTCGGCGTGGGCGAAGGGGACACGGTGCGCGTCACCTCCCGGCGCGGCACCATCCTCATCGGGGTCCGGATCTCCGACCGCCAGGCGCCGGGCCAGATCTTCATCCCGATGCACTTCCGTGAGGCCGCCGCGAATTTGCTGACCAATCCTCAGCTGGATCCGTACGCGCGCATCGCCTCGTTCAAGATCAGCGCGGTGCGGATCGAGCCGGAGACCGCTCGCGTGCCGCTCAGCGTGCCCGTCACCGTGTGACCGGCGCGCCGGCCGGAGCGACCACGGGCGGACCGGGCATCGGTTCGCCCGTGTTGCTGTTGCACCGGTCGCTTCTCGCGGGGCTGGCCGCGCTGGTGCTCCTCCTCGCAGCCGCCTCCCTGTCCTGGCCCTTCTCCTGGGACCACGGCATCTTCGCCTGGATCGGCGACACCATCGTGCGCGGCGGGATGCCCTACCGCGACGCCTGGGACGTGAAGGGCCCGCTCACCTTCTACGCCTTCGCCGCGGTCGAGTGGCTAGGTGGCGCCGGGATGCGGGGCATCAGGATCCTCGACCTGCTGATGCTCGGACTCGGCGCGGGGGCGGCGGCCCGCATGGCCCGCCTGCTCGGCGGCCCCGGCGCGGGGGCGTACACCTTCCTGGTCCTCGCGATCCAGTACATCGGCACCGGCTATTTCGAGACCGCCCAGCCGGACGGATGGGCGGGATTCCTTCTGCTGCTCGGCCTCGTGCCGCTGGTGCGGCGGGAGGACCGCACCGCTCTCGGGCCCGCCATCGGATCCGCGATCGCCCTCGGCACCTGCCTTCTCCTCAAGCCGCCGTACGGGATCTTCGCTCTGGCCCCGGCGGCGTACCTGCTGCTGGCCCCGGACCTGGTGACCGCGGCGAAGCTCCGTGCCCTCGTCGTGACCGGCGCGGCGTTCCTCCTCCCCGCCCTGGTCTGCGCGGCCTGGTTCGCCTGGCGAGGCGCCCTGGACGAGCTGCTCGAGACCTACGTGCTCTTCAACCTGGCCCAGGCCTCGGTGCCGCTCCCCGGGCTGGACATGTCGCCGGGCGGCGCGCTCCTCCGGTTCGGGCGCCGACTGGTCCTCGATCCGGTGCTGCCGGCGTCGGCGCTCGCCGCAGCGGTCGCGGTCGCGGCGACGTGGCGAGAACGGCCGCGGGCGGTGAAGATCCTCCTCCTCACCACCGTTGCGGCCTTCTTCACCGTCTTTGTGCAGCAGCGCTACTGGAACCGCTATCACTGGCACGGTGCCTACCTCACCCTCGGACTGCTTGCGGGGATCGGGCTGGGCCGCCTCTGGCATCGCCCCGGTGGCGGCCGTATCGCAGGCGCTCGCCTCCTGGCGGCTGGACTGGGCGCCGCGATTGTGGTCTCGTCGCTGCCGCAGCCGCTCCACCACGCCCGGAGATGGCTCGAGCTCACAGCGGGTCGGCTCACCCCGGCGGAGTACGAGGCGGCCTTCGGGCACCCCACGGTGTCCTGGACCATCGCGACCTCCCGCGCTCTTGCCGGGTACCTGCGGAGCCGTACCGCGCCAAACGAGGCGGTCCTGGTGTGGAGCGATCCGCTGGTCAACTATCTGAGCGAGAGGCCGAGCGTCGGTCGGCTCGGGTTCCACGTGCCGTTCAGCGCGCCGGTCCTGACGCCGCTCCACCACCGCTACCGGGACGAGCTGCTCCAGGAGCTGGACCGCCGGCCGCCGCGCTACATCGCGGTCGGGCGCCGGCACCTGGAGGAGGCGGATTCGCTCAACGAGGCCAACATCGCGCACGCTTTTCCGGCGCTGCGCGATCGGCTGCTGGAGCGGTACGCCCCGGTCGCGCGGTTCGGCGAGATGGAGCTCTTTGAGCGGCAACCGGCAGCGGAGAGTCGGTGACGCCCTCGGGCGCCCGCGCCCGGCCCGCTATATTCCCCGCCGACCTTCAGCCCTGGAGCGGCATGCGCGCGGTCGTGAAGGAGGGTCCCCACCCCGGGATGAGTCTGCGGGAGGTCCCCACTCCCCGCTGCGGTCCGAGTGACGTGCTCATCCGGGTGCACTTCGCCGGGGTCTGCGGCACCGATCTCCACATCTGGGAGTGGGACAGCTGGGCCAGCAACCGGCTGCGGCCTCCCGTCGTCATCGGGCACGAGTTCGCCGGCGAGATCGTGGAGCTCGGGCGGGAGGCCGAGGCCGGGGAGCTGCTGGCGCGCGGGGACCTGGTGACCGCCGAAGGGCACATCATCTGCGGCCACTGTCTCCAGTGCCGGCTCGGCGCCGGACACCTCTGCCAGCGCACCCAGATCATCGGCGTGGATCGGGACGGCGCCTTCGCCGACTACATCGCGATGCCGGCCTCGAACGTGATGAAGCTCGACGGGATCCCGACCGAGATCGGCGCGATCATGGACCCGATGGGGAACGCGGTCCACACGGTGCTCGAGGCGCAGGTGCCGGGCAGCACCGTCCTGGTGCTCGGCTGCGGGCCGATCGGATGCTTCGCCGTCGGGGTGGCCCGCGCCGCGGGGGCGTCCCTCGTCATCGCGAGCGACTACAACCCGACCCGGCTAGAGCTGGCCCGCGCCATGGGCGCCCACGTGACCCTCGATCCGGGGCGCGACGACGTGACGGCGCGGGTGCGGGAGCTGACCGGCGGCGACGGGGTGGACCTGGTGTGCGAGATGAGCGGGCACCCCAGCGGCCACGCCCAGGCCTTCGCGGCGGCGCGGCTGGGCGGCCGGGTGAACCTGCTGGGCACGCCGAGCCGCCTCACCGAGGTGGACTTCGCCCGCGACGTGATATTCAAGGGGCTCACCCTGTACGGCGTGACCGGCCGCAAGATGTACGAGACCTGGCACCAGATGCGCCGTTTCCTCCGGGGCGGCCAGCTCGACCCGCGGCCCGTCATCACCCACCGGTTCCCGCTGGAGTGTATCGCCGAGGCGATTCAAGTCATCAAGGCGGGGCAGGCCGGGAAGGTCATCCTGGAGGTCGGACGATGAGCGACGCGCTGGAGCGGCGGCTCGAGCAGGAGCTCGAGGGCTTCATCCGGGACGGGGTCTACAAGCGGCTCAACTTCCTCGACAGCCCGCAGGCGGCGCGGGTCACCATGGAAGGCCGCGGCCGCGTGATCATCCTCTCGTCCAACAACTACCTCGGGCTGAGCGCCCAGCCGGAGGTGATCGAGGCCGGCAAGGCCGCGCTCGACCGGTACGGCGCGGGGACCGCGTCGGTGCGCTTCATCTGCGGCACCTTCACCATCCACCGCGCGCTCGAGGCGGCCTGCGCCCGGCTGGTGGGCACCGCCGCCAGTCTTAGCTTCGTGAGCGCCTGGAACGCCAACGAGGCCGTGCCCGCCACCCTGCTGGGCGAGCAGGACCTCGTGATCAGTGATCAGCTCAACCACGCCTCCATCATCGACGCGATCCGCCTCGCCAAGGCGATCACCAAGTGCCAGACCGCGGTGTACCGCCACGGCGACCTCGACGACCTCAACGAGAAGCTCGCGGCCGCGCGGGGCCGGCGGGTGCGCCTCGTGGTCACCGACGGGGTCTTCTCGATGGAGGGGGCGATCGCCAAGCTGCCCGACCTGGTCGACCTCTGCCGCCGCCACGACGCGGTGCTGATGGTGGACGACTCCCACGCCACCGGCGTGCTGGGCCGGACCGGGCGGGGCACCGCGGAGCACTTCGGGATGGTCGGAGAGGTGGACATCATCACCTCCACGCTCGGCAAGGCCCTGGGCGGCGCCGCCGGGGGCTTCGTGGCCGGCACGGCGGCGGTGTGCGATTACCTCACCCAGCGGGCCCGGCCCCAGCTCTTCTCCAACGCGCTCCCACCGACCGTGGCGGCGAGCTCGATGGCGAGCATCGAGTACCTCGAGGCCCATCCCGAGCTCGTGACCCGGCTGCGGGAGAACGCCTCCTATTTCCGGGAGCGGCTGCTCGAGCTGGGCTTCGCCCCGCTCCCCGGCGAGACGCCGATCATTCCGGTGATCCTGGGCGAAACCGCCGCGGCGATCCGGATGAGTGATCTCCTGCTGGCGGAGGGCGTGTTCGTGACCGGGTTCGGCTACCCGGTGGTGCCCCAGGGGCAGGCGCGGGTGCGCTGCCAGATCTCGGCGGCCCACACCCGCGAGGATCTCGACGAGGCGCTCGCGGCATTCCAGCGGGTGGGAGCCCGGCTGGGGCTGATCTGACCGCAAGCAAGGGACGTTCGCACTCCGTTCATCCTCCCCTCATGCAGCTCGACGCACATTGACCACCGATCGGCGGCGCTGAACCGCCGCCGCCGGTCGTGTGACAGCGTACATCGTCGATCCGCCGGGACTCCTGGAGGTGCACGACGCCTCCGCCGTGCAGCCGGCCGCCCCGCCCGCGGAGACTACTCTCGGTTCGAGGGGGCTCCTATGCGTCATCCCAATCGACTCCGTCATGGGCTGCTGCCGCTGCTTGCCTTCGCGGTCGGCGCCTGCGGCGAAGACCAGTCACCTACCGCTCCCACCGCGCCAGACGCAGCCGCCGCACCGGCCGCGGCCGTCCTCCGAGTCGTGAACAGCGCGGCCGATCCGGGGACCGGCATCTGCGACGCCAGCGAGTGCACGCTGCGCGAGGCGATCAAGGATCCGACGAGCACCGAAGTCCGGTTCGCGCCGGGGTTCACCGGTCCCATCACGCTCGTCAAGTCGCTGGTGATCGACAGGCCGTTGACGATCACCGGACCGAGCGCCGGCGTGATCATCCGCCGCCGCCCGGCCGGTCCCGCATTCCGGATCCTTCGGGTCCTGGCCGGCGGAAACGCGACGCTCAGCAATATCACCCTCCGCGGCGGCCAGGCCGACCAGGGCGCTGGCGGCATTGCGAACTACGGCAGGCTCGCGCTGATCAGGGTCCGGGTCCAGCAGAACGCGCCCGCCGGCATCCACAACGACGGCACGCTGACGCTCACCAACAGCGAGGTCGTGGGCAACGCCGCTGGCGGAATCACCGGGGTGCCCCACGCTACCACGACGGTCACTGGAAGCGAGATCAGCCGGAACGGCGGCGGCATCGCCAACCGGGGCGGCACGCTCACCATGGCCAGGAGTTCGGTCTCATTCAACGGAGGGGCGGGGGTATACCAAGATCGCGGCAACACCACGCTCGATCACATGAAGATCATCGGCAATGGTGGCCGAGGGCTTGTCGTCCTTAGCGGTGGGGCCGAGATGACGGTGACCCACAGCACGATCGCCCGGAACTCGGCCGGAGGGATTTACAACTGGCGCGCGCGTCTCAGGCTCAGCCACAGTACGGTGGCCGAGAACACCACCCCCGGCAACGGTGGCGGCATCTTGTGCGGGACCGCGCCCCGCGTGAGCGTCCGCGTGTGGATCACGAACAGCACGATCTCGGGCAACTCCGCGGCAAAGGGAGGCGGCATCCTATGCAAGGACCGCCTCTACGGTCCGGTAAGGATCTACCTGGTGAACT
>DASUSR010000229.1:0-3566 GCA_036375015.1 Gemmatimonadales bacterium | reverse complement strand
GTGTCCCGGACGCACCCCCAGTGCCTCGGTGCCGGCCCCGGAGCCGGAGCCGAGATCTACCCGCAGCGCCGGGGGTTGCCGCACAGCGGGGCCCTCGACCCCCCTGGGCTGGAACACCCCCGGCACCGTGCCGGAGCCGGTGTGCACCAGGGCAGGCCGCCCTTCCCAGAGCGAGGGAAAGAGGCCGCCCAGCGGCTCCAGCTCGAGGGTGCCGTCATCCGCCACGCCCCGCACCACGAATCCCACCTCGTCCATGTGCGCCACGAACACCACCGTCGGCTCGCCGCTGCCGACGGCCAGCACCAGGTTTCCGGCCGAATCCACCTCCGGGCGGGCCCACGCGGGAAGGGCCCGCCGGATCGCCTCGCGCACCGGCGCCTCCATACCGGACGGGCCGTACGACTCGACCAGGGTGCGCAGCAACCCCTCGGTCTCCCGGAGCGCGACGCCGTCCTGCGCCCAGGCCGGCCCGGCGATCAGGAGCAGCACGGCGGACCATGCTCTCACCGGTCCCTCCCGAGCCACGCGGCGATCTGCGCGGCCAGCGCGGCAGCATCCGCCGTGGAGACCGTTTCGACAGGCGATCCGGCGTAGCGCACCGGGAGCGCCAGCCGGCTCACCCGGCCGAGCCCGCTCGCCCGTGTCGCCGATCCGCCGTCATCCAGCCGGCGAACCGGGCCCGGGCCGTCACCCGAGGCCTCGACCAGCAGGGTTTCCTCGAACGGCCCGCTCAGCCCGGCGACCGCGGCTAGTCCGCGGCCCGCGAGCTCCTGTTGCACCAGGAACGCGATTGTCGCCGAGCCGGCAGGGGCCATTCCCGCCGCGTGGACCAGGGCGGCACAGGCTGCCCTGCGCCCGAGATGGGGGCCCGCCAGCAGGCCGTCGCCGTACCGGTGCACCCGCTTGGCCAGCGTGACCACGGACAGCACTTCGACCCCGAGTCGCGCCACCTGGTCCGAGGACTCGGCGCCGAGATCCACGAGGGCGCTGTCCGCGGTGAAGGGACCGCCCGACCGGTCTGCTCGCTGGCGCGTCAGGTGGATGGACCGCACCGCCACCACCCCCGGGACCGGGCCGCGGCGGCCGTGCACCGTCACCCGCGCGCCCTCCAGCTGCTGGTCGCGCAGGGTTGCCACCGGCCCGGGCGACCGCCGGAGCGTGAGCCAGCCATCCGGCCGCACGCCGCCGACCACCCACCCGGGCTCGTCGAGTGCGCAGGCCACCAGCCGACGGCGGCCGGCGGAACCCGGCCGGACGGCGTTGCCGGCCCGGTCGCGGGCCGCCCCCGGGACCAGGGCGAGCAGGGTGTCCACCATTCCCTGCTCGTAGCCCGTCACCGCGGTCATGCCGGCCAGCCTGCCGACCAGGCGGTCGAACTCCTCCAGGGGCCGTTGAGCCGCCGCGGCTCCCGCCGCCGTCAGGGTCAGGAAAAGCACGAGAGGTGGGAAGCGGGCCGGTCGCCGGCTCGCTCCCCACCTCCGCACGGCCGTGCCGCTCAGCTCAGCTGGCGCGCATCCGCCGTGACCCCGGTATCGAGGTCGTGGACGTAGATCGCGGCCCCGCGCTCGTCGGCGGTCTCCTGGATGACGTCTCGCAGCAACCGTAGCGCGTCGGTGAGGCTGGGGGCGAAGGCGTACTCGAGCGCGAGCGGCGCCGGCTCCCCCTCTCGGGCCCCTGGCAGGTAGGCGGCGAGAAAGCGTTCGATGATGACGGGTGGAATCTCTCGTTGGCGGGGATGCGGCAGACCGTGACGACGTTCGATCTCGCTGAGGAGGCGCTCGGCGATCAGCATGCGCTCCTGTTCAAGGGACGCTGAGAGCATCACATAATCCCTCAATTGGGCATGCCGGCCCGGACTGGCGCGGCCGGCGAGTGACGGGTGGGGCGGCGCCAGGCGCCGGGAGGCCGCGCCACGGCGCGGGGTGTTTCTACCAATGCGGTGCGCCGGGCGGGGGCGAAAGAGAAGAAAGCCCGAACGACGGCGCGATCCATTCTCTCCCTATCTCCAGGTCCTGGCGGGTGAGCCCGTGGCCGCCCGGCAGCCAGCTCAGCCGAACCTTGGCCCCGGCCCGGACGAGGAGTTCCGCGAGGGCTTCGGTCTGGGCGGGCGCGACGATGGGATCCGTCCGACCCGCGACGATCTGGACCGGAGCGCCCTCCAGGGCCGGGAGGCTCTCGGGCACCAGTGGCACCATCGGGCGCAGCAGCAGCGCCCCGCGCAGGGTGCCTGGCCGGAGCAGAAGCACCGCGGCCGCGATGTTGGCGCCGTTGGAGAACCCCACCGCGAGGGGTGGTCCGATCGCGTACTCGCGCTCGGCCGCCTCCACGAAGTCGGCGAGCTGGTGGGTTCGCGCCCGCAGGTCTTCGAGATCGAACACTCCTTCGGCCAGCCGCCGGAAAAATCGGGGCATGCCGTTCTCCAGCACCTGGCCTCGGGGGCTCAGCCGGGCGGCACCGGGCCGGAGCGCCTCGCCGAACGGCAGCAGGTCCTCCTCGTTGCCGCCCGTTCCATGCAGCAGCAGCAGCGGCGGGGCCGCCGGATCGGTGCCGGGAAGGAAGCGGTGCTGGAACGCGCGGGTCCCCAGGGGCTGGGTGCTCATCGAGTGAGGGGCGGCCGGTCGGGACCGGTGCCGGCCCCGGTCGCGCGCACGGCCTCGGCGATCTCGTTCAGGTCCCGGTCCTCCAGCTCCAGCCCGGCGGCCCCGATCCAGCCGTCCACCTGCTCCGGCGTGCGTCCTCCGACGATGGCGCCCGTCACCCCGGGCCAGGCGAGCGTCCAGGCGACCGCCACTTCGGCCACCGTTGCCCCGTGGCGCGCTGCCACGGGCCGGAGCGCGTCCCGCAATGCCAGGTTGCGCTCCAGTCGGGGCGGGTTGAAGTCCGCCGACCGGCGGCGCCAGTCGTCCGCCGCGAAGCGCCGCGTCCGCTCGGCGTCGAACCGGTCGGTCAGCAGCCCCGACTGCATGGGACTGTACGCGATCACTCCGGTGCGGTGCTTCGCGCACCAGGGAATCTCCCGCTCGGCCACCGCCCGCCGGATCAGCGAGAACGGCGGCTGGAGGGAATCCACGTGGCGGATGGCCTCGCAGCGCTCCAGGAGCGGCACGTCGAAATTGGAGACTCCGGCCGCACGGACCTTTCCTTCCTCGACCAGCCGGATCATGGCCGCCCAGGAGTCCTCCACTTCGGTCCCGGACTGGTCCGGCCAGTGGAACTGATAGAGATCGATGCGCTCCACCCCCAACCGGCGGAGGGAGGCCTCGCACTCGTCGCGGATGGTCTCGGGACGGAGGATCTGCCGGGGTGAAGCCATCCGGTCGCGGTCGTCCCATACCATCCCGCACTTGGTGAACACGTAGGGGCGCTCTGCCGGGGCCTTTCCCGCGAGCGCACGCCGCACGACTTCCTCGGAGTGGCCCAGCCCGTAGACCGCCGCGGTATCGATCCAGTTGATGCCGCGCTCCAGCGCGTGCCGGATCGTGGCGATGGACTGCTCGTCGTCCTGGGGGCCCCACCCGAACGCCCAGCCTCCGCCGCCGATGGCCCAGGCGCCGAAGCCGACGGTG
>DASUSR010000228.1:0-8949 GCA_036375015.1 Gemmatimonadales bacterium | reverse complement strand
GCCGCCCCCTCCTCACGGTCATCGACTACAGCCTCCGTTCCCGGGAGCCGCGGCTCTGGGTGCTGGATCTCGCGGCGGGCCGTGTTGTGGCGCGGGAGCTGGTCGCGCACGGCCGTGGGACCGGCGGCGACGAGGCCCGCGAGTTCTCCAACCGCCCCGGCAGCCACCAGTCGAGCCTCGGCACCTTCCTGACCGGGGCCACCTATCGCGGCAAGCACGGGGTGTCGCTCCGCCTCAAGGGCCTGGACCGCGGGCTCAATCACCTGGCCGAGGCGCGGGCGATCGTCATCCACGGCGCCGAATACGTGGACCAGGCAATCGTTCGCCAGTTGGGCCGCCTGGGCCGGAGCCAGGGCTGCCCCGCGCTCAGCCGCAGCGCCGCGCCGCGCGTGATCGACCTGATCCGAGACGGAACGGTGGTCTTCTCCTACCATCCGTCCGCCGCCCTCGACCGAGTCATCGCATCCCGCTGACCGCGTCGCCTTCCGCCGTCGAGACCCGTCACTGGTGGGCCGGCAGGCCGGTGCTGGTCACGGCGGCGGTGCTGAGTGCCGCCGCGCTGTTGTTGTGGGGGCCGCTGCACGCGCGGCTGCTGGAGCTCATCGCCGCGGCGGAGACGGTCATCGGGAGCCACCCCGGCTGGGGCGCAGTGGTGTTCGTGCTGCTGGCCGCGGTGTCCGCGATGCTGGCGTTCATCTCCAGCGCCGCGCTCATTCCGGTCGCGGTCTACGCCTGGGGACCGGTTCGCTGTGCGGTCCTGCTCTGGATCGGGTGGTTCCTGGGCGGGGTACTCTCGTACTTGGTCGGACGCTATCTGGGGCGCCCGATCGTGGAGCGGCTGGTCCGGCCGACCACCATGGCACGCTACGAGTCGTACACCCGTCGCGGCGCGGCGTTCGTGCCGATCCTCCTCCTTCAGCTCGCCGTCCCGTCGGATACGGCCGGCTACCTGTTCGGGATGGTGCGGTGCCCGGTGGGGATCTACCTGCTGGCGCTCGCGGTGGCCGAGGTGCCCTATGCCGTCGGGGCCGTGTACCTGGGCACCAGCTTCCTCGAACGCCGCCTGGTGCCCCTGCTGCTCCTCGGCATCGCGGGCGCGCTCCTGGGCTTGTTGGCACTGCGCGCCGTCCGCCGGAGGGAACGGGCCCGAGTCTAGGGCCGGCCCGTCTACCAGGTCAGCGTGTACTGCCCTCCCAGGGTGATGAGCGTCTCGGAGCCGCGAAGGTCGTCGGCCGGGTGCTCGCTGGGCCAGGCGATCCGGGTGCTGCTCAACCCCACCTTGAGGGCGAGGTCTCGCACCAGCTGGATGGCCGCGCTCAGCTCCTCGGCATGCTCCCGGCGGCGGGAGACGATCGGTCCTCCACCGAACGCGAAGGTCTTGACGGCGGTCACGGTGATCGGGTGCCGCACCGACATCAGGTTGCCGTTGGCGGAGATCCGGGTGCTCACGATCTGGAGCGTCTCCTCGCCGTCGATCGCGACGCCGAGCTGAGAGCTGGCCGTGATTCCCCGGAGCATGATGCTCGGTCCCAGGCTCGCCTGGTACACCGTGCGGTCGGCGAGCATGGGCAGATCCGGCAGCCAGTCGCTGTGGCTCAGCCCCAGATGCATCGCCAGCCCGTAGCTCACGCTCTCACTCCGCTTCACCACCCGCGACACGTCCAGCGCCCCGCCGTACTCGTCGGCGCTGAGGAACCCGTGCGCCTGCATGTTCCAGCCTCGCGACGCCAGCTCGCCTTCCACGGTCCAGACACCGCTGCTCAGCACCTCCTTGAACAGCACGGTGCGGTCGCCACCGGTGATCGCCCGCCGGGCGAAGACGCTGCTCCACCCGGCCGTCACCGCCACGGTGCGGTTGTTCCGCTCCGAGATCCTGAGCGGAATCACGTGGTAGAGCTCCCGGCAACGCCCGAGCCGGCAGGCCAGAATGCGCGCGGGTCGCCGCAGGTGGTCGAGCAGCAGCCCGCCATGGCGCTCGGCGGACCGCCCGGGCCGCCAGGCGTTCCCGAAATCCTCGCCGATCGACACCCGCAGGGTGCCGCCGTGACCCCAGTACCGGTCCACCCCGTTCAGCGACTCGACCACGATGCTGTCCGAGGTCGGGCTTTCGACTACCAGCTCCGCGCTCTGCCCCGGGCGGGGCACCGCCGGCTGGAGCCGGACCTTCACCGGGTCGGGCCCTGCCGCGAGCGTGGTGGAATTCGTGGAAATGCCGCAACCGACGAGCAGGGCGGCCGCGCATGCAGCGAGGAGGCGAACCGAAGTGAGGCCCAGGTGCACGGGGAGCTCGACGCGGATGTGAGGGGACACGACCGGAGCCCCGGCGTGCGGGGGCGGCGGCGGACGTCGCGTTGCATGTGGGAATGGAGGCGGAGCTTCAGCCTCCTGTTCCCATCATACTGCGCGGGATCGCGCCCTGCCAGAGGCGCCGCGTTGCCGGGACCGTGTGGGAGGGGCAGATTTCGACCGAACCCGCACAACCGGAGCCGATGCCGGCCCACGACCGATCCCGAATCGAAGCCCTCTTCGAGGCGGCGCTGGAGCGTCCCGCTGGGGAGCGAGGCGCGTTCCTGGCGGCCTGCGAGGACGCCGTGGTCCGCGCCGAGGTGTCCGCCCTCCTGGAGGCGCACGGGCGCACCCATGGTGTGTTCGAGGCCGGGCCGGTCTGGGGGGCGTTGACCGGCCCGGCCGAAGGCAAGCGGATCGGGGCGTACCGGCTGGTCCGGCAGCTCGGGCGAGGCGGGATGGGCGTGGTGTGGCTGGCCGAGCGCGACGACGGCCATTTCCAGCAGCAGGCGGCCATCAAGTTCCTCAACCCCGGTCCCACCACGGCGGAGCTGGTCGAACGGTTCGTCGCCGAGCGGCAAATCCTAGCGGCGCTCGACCACCCCAACGTGGCCCGGCTCCTGGACGGCGGCGTGACCGGGGAAGGCTGGCCGTACTACGTCATGGAGTACGTGGACGGGGAGCCGCTCGACGCCTTCGCGGCCCGGACGGGACTCGGCCTGGAGGAGCGGCTGCGGCTCTTCTGCGAGATCGCCCACGCGGTGCACTACGCGCATCGCAACCTCGTGGTCCACCGGGACCTCAAGCCCTCCAACATCCTCGTCACGGCCGAGGGGCAGCCGAAGCTGCTCGATTTCGGGATCGCCAAGCTGCTCGACCCTCAGGCGCTACCGCAGGGGGCCCCGCTCACCCAGACCGGGCTCCGGCTGATGACTCCGGACTACGCCAGCCCGGAGCAGGTCCGCGGCGCCCCGATCACCACCGCGGCCGACGTCTACAGCCTGGGGGTCGTGCTGTACGAGCTGCTCGCCGGCAGGCGGCCGTTCGACCTGTCGGGTCGCTCGCTGCCCCAGATCGAGTGGGTCGTCTGCGAGATCGCGCCGCCCGCCCTGTCGAGCGCGGCCCCGCCGGAGCTTCGGCGCCGTCTTCGCGGCGACCTCGACCGGATCGTGGCGCTCGCGCTCCGCAAGGAGCCGGAGCGGCGATACGCCTCCGCCGAGCAACTGGCCGAGGACATCGAGCGCTTTCTGGCGGGGGAGCCGGTCCAGGCCCGGGCCGACTCCGCCGGGTACCGTGCGGGCAAGTTCGTACGGCGACACCGCCTGCCCGTCGCGCTGGTGACGCTGCTGGTGCTCTCGCTGGCGGGCTACGGGATCGTGCTCCAGGTGCAGAACCGGCGGACCACGGCGGCGCTGGTAGAGGCCCGGGCCGGGGCGGAAAAGGCGGCCGAGCTCAACGATTTCCTGCTGACGCTCTTCGAGCCCCGAGGGGCCGATCCGATGATCGACTCGCTCGTGATCGGCACCATGGTGAGCCGGGCGGAGGAGCGGGCGGCCCGGGTCAAAGGCAGCCCGGCGGCGGCCACCGCGTCGCTGACCGCCCTCGGCCGGGTGTACCGGCACCTCGGCCGCTACCCGGAAGCGGTGGCGCGGCTGGAGCAGGCGCTGGCCCGGGCCCGCGAGGCTTACGGTGAGGACCATCTCCAGGTGGCCGACGTGCAGTGGGTCCTGGCCGATGCCTACCTCATGGCCGGGCGGAGCGCCGACGCCGAACGCGAGCTCGGCAGCGCGCTCCGGACCCTGCGTGCCCAACTGGGCCCGGACCACCCCCGGGTGGCCTACGTGCTGAGCCAGATGGCGCGGCAGCAGCGTGACCGGGGCGACCTCGCTCTCGCCGAGCAGTCGGCCCGCGACGCGCTCGCGATCCGCCGCGGCGCCCTGCGCCCCGACGATCCCGACGTGATCTCGAGCGTCATGATCCTGGCCTCGATCCTGCGCCGGCGCGGCGCGCTCGACGAGGCCGAGCCGCTCTATCGCGAGGCGCTGGAAAGCAAGCGCAGCGCCTACGAGGGCGATCATGCCGACGTGGCGATCGCCAGCAACAACCTCGGACTGCTGCTGGCGGACATGGGGCGGTACGCGGAGGCCGAGCGCCTGCTCCGGGAGGCGCTCGCGATGCACACGCGGGTGCTGGGCGAAGGGCACCCGAACGTCGCCACCGGTCTGACCAACCTCGGAGAGGTGCTGACGAAGATGGGACGGCTGGACGAGGCGGAGCAGACGATCCGGACCGCGCTGGACCGCCGCCGCGCGGCGCTGGGCGATTCCCACCCCAACGTGGCGGTGGACCTGCACAACCTGGGCGTGGTTCTGAGGCAGTCCAACCGACCCGCCGAAGCGGTGGCGGCGTTCCGCGAAGCGCTGGATCTGCGCCGCCGCGCTCTGGGGGACGATCACCCGCAGACCGCGGAGAGCGCGCGCGAGCTGGCCGCGCTCGACGGGCTAACGCAGCGCCGAACCTACCATACCGCCCCGCAGGGGCACTGATGTCTCCCGCCGTGGTCCGAGTCGCGGTAGCACACGCAGGAGTGGCCTCCTTCGCCGTGCCCGGCGAGACAGACTCGTTCCTCGCCCTTACCGCTCTCGATCCGCTCGATGTTCCTGGCAATCTCGCGCAGGACGCTGCCGCCCCGCGCAATCTCGGTCCCGTACACGATGGGCCGCTCCTTGTTCACCAGGGGGGTCGCCAGTGAGGAAGCGGTCAAGCTAGGGAATTCGAATCCACATCGCCAGCGGTTCTTATCAACGTTACGGACGTTGATTTGTCGATAAGTCCTCGACCACCATCACCGCGCACATTCCGCCGCGCTGCGCGACATTCACCACCTGGCGCTGCGACGCGCGCGCGAGGATCGCGAGACCGTCGGGGCTCGAGGCGAAGCCCATGACGTGATAGAACGTGTCGGGCCGCAGCGTTCCGTCGGGGGCGAGCGTCGGCACCTCGACGACCGGTATCGGTGCCAGCCGCTGCAGCACCCAGCGCTCCTCGTCGGCCAGGGCCGCGTCGAGCGCACGGTCCCACTCGGTCGCGGCGACGGTATGACCGATGAGCACGCCGTCGCCGCCATAGCCGCGGGAAGGCTTGAGCACCAGCGTCTCGTGCTCGCGCCGGGCGTACTCCAGCAGGTCGCCGGCTTCGCCGTTGGGGAGCAACGTGTTCCGCTCTCCGACCACCCGGGTCCAAAGCACGTGTCGCTGGAACACCCGGCGGTCCTCTTCGCCGAAGTAGCGTTCGGCGAGCTCGGGATCGGTCAGCACCTCGAAACAGGCCTTGTGGTCCAGCTCGGCGCCGATGGACGAGATCACCCGGTTCTCGCGGAACAACCGTCGCATCGGCTCCACACTCACCCCCTCCGCTTCCAGGTCGATGAGGTCGAGCACGCTGTAGTCGCGGTACGCCAGGTCCACCCGCCGGCCCTCGCAGTACACTTCGTCGCCCACCAGCTGCAGTTCGGCGGGATCCGCGTGCAGGACCTCGATGCGGTAGTGCCGCTCGAACCATTCCACCAGCCGGCGCTGCTCGTCGATGCCCTCGAGCTCGTACTTGGGCTCCACCATGCAGATGGACCCGCCCGGCCGGCCGATGGCGGCGAGGTGGCGGGCGATTTCGCCGAAGAGGAGCTCCCGCGCGTCGGGAAGCCGGTGGAGCCGGAGACCGGGATCCTGCCGGACGATGAGCGGCACGACGACCGCGTCCACCACCTCCTCGACCGAGGGCACCAGGTGCAGTCCGCCGATGCCGGTCAGGTTGGGCTCGACGAACTTGAGGGTCTCCTTCCAGACCGGGCCCGTGAAGTCCACCAGGGCGTCGAGCCGGTCGAAGACCGGATTGCGCGCCTGGTGGGCGGGCGTCCAGCACTCGCGCAGCCAGGCGTCCTCCTCGGGGGTGAGCCGCAGCAGCTCCCGCACGCGGGGCTCGGCCAGGTACAGCTCGGGCATCCGGAGCAGCGCATCGTGCAGGGTGCGGGTGACCCGGTGGAGGTACGCGATCTCCTCGGCCGGCATCGCGATGGGACAGGGCAGCACCCGGATGGTCTCGCGGACGCCGTCGTGGAAGTAGTCCAGGTTGCGCGCCACCGAGCCGTCCCGGATCCGGGCATGGGCATGCGCCAGCTCGGACGCGGGCACGTGGTAGAGCGCCTGCCGCACCCGGGCGGCGAGCCGCGGGCCCTGCAGGCCCATCGTCTCGGCCGGGGTGGATTCCGGCACCGTCGCGGCGTCATCGGGCATGGGTTCCTCGATCACGGCGTTGCGCGCTATCTTCCTCGCCGACTCCAGCGGGTCCTCACATGCCCACCAAGACGGCCTACGACGAACTGATCCGGCTCGCGCGGGAAGAGGCGGTGCTCGCCTCCTGCGTAGACGTCCTCGAATGGGACGAGGAAACCTGCCTGCCGCGCGCCGGCGTGGCCCACCGGAGCGAGCAGCTCGCCCTGCTCGCGGGCCTGCTGCACGACCGCACCACCGATCCGCGGGTGGAGGAGCTGCTGGCGACGCTCGAGGCGAGCGACCTGGTCGCCGACCCCCTGTCGCCCGCGGCAGTCAACGTGCGGGAGCTGCGTCGCGCCTACGACCGCGAGCGCCGGCTCCCCCGCAGGCTGGTCGAGGAGAGCGCCCGGGTGACCGCGCTCGCGCAGCAGGCCTGGGCCGACGCCCGTGAAGCCTCCGATTTTCCCGGCTTCCGCCCCTGGCTGGAGCGCCAGCTCGCGCTCGCGCGGGAGGAGGCCGACGCGGTCGGCTATCCCGAGACCCGCTACGACGCCCTGCTGGAAGACTACGAGCCCGGCGTTACCACCGCGCAGGTGGCGGAGCTCTTCGCCACGCTTCGGCGGGAGCTGGTGCCCCTGGTCCAGGCGATGGCGGACCGGCGCACACCGGCGCTCCGGCGGGACTACCCGGTGGACCGCCAGCGGATCTTCGCCGAGGCGGTGGCCAACGCCGTCGGCTTCGACTTCGACCGCGGCCGGATGGACACCGCGGTCCACCCGTTCTGCACCAGCCTCGGCCCGGGCGACTGCCGGATCACCGCCCGGTACAGCTCGAGCGATTTCGCCAGCGGCTTCTTCACGGTGCTCCACGAGGTGGGGCATGCCCTCTACGAGCAGGGGCTCGATCCGGCCCACTACGGGACGCCCATGGGCGAGGCCGCCTCGCTCGGGCTGCACGAGTCGCAGTCCCGCTTGTGGGAGAACTTCGTGGGCCGGAGCCACTCGTTCTGGCGCCACTTCTTCCCCCGCGCGCGCGGCGTCTTTCACGAGGCCCTGCACGACGTCGGGCTCGACGCGTTCGTGGCCTCGCTCAACCGGGTGGAGTGCTCTCCCGTCCGCATCGAGGCCGACGAGGTCACCTACAATCTCCACATCCTGATCCGGTTCGAGATCGAGCAGGCGCTCCTCTCGGGCGACCTGCCCGCGCGGGACCTTCCCGGCGCCTGGGCCGACGCGTATGACGACGCGCTCGGCATCCGTCCCGCCAGCGATCGGGAGGGATGCCTGCAGGACGGCCACTGGGCCGAAGGGCTGATCGGCTACTTCCCGACATACACGATGGGCAACGTCTACGCGGCCCAGCTCATGGCCGCGGCCCGCCGCGATCTCGGCGACCTCGACGCGCAATTCGCCCGCGGCGATTACGGCGGGCTACTGGGCTGGCTGCGCGAGCAGGTGCACCGCCACGGGCAGCGCTACACCGCGGCCGCGCTGGTGGAACGAGCCACCGGCGCCCCTCCGGACTCGCGCGCGCTGATCGCGTCGTTGCGGACGCGGTACGTGGCCGGGGATTAGGACCCGGTCCCCTCCCCCACAGTCTCCACCACGTAGGCCTCCATCGCGAAGTACTCCGCCAGCCCCAGCCGGTCCAGCTCCGCTGCCGTCCCCTTGTTCCGCGCCTCGACCCGCTGCCAGAACTCCCGCTCGTCGGGGCCGGGAAACGGGGCGGTGTCCTTCTGACTCTGGTGCTTGAAGATCGCCTGGATCTTGAGCCGCAGCTCCTCCTGCGACAGCGGGACCAGCCAGGTGGCCTCCGTGACCGGCCACTCCTGCCAGGCCCCGCGATAGAGCCAGACCTCGGGCAGCGAGCCGCCGACGGCCACCCGCTCGGCGAGCGACCGGTCGATGGCCTCCTTGCACATGCGGTGGGTGCCATGCGGATCGGAGAGGTCGCCGGCGACGAAGATCAGCTCCGGCTGGTGCTCCTCGAGCAGCGCGCGCACGATGGCCACGTCGGCCGGTCCGACGGGGTCCTTCCGCACCTTTCCCGTCTGGTAGAAGGGCAGGTCGAGGAAACGCGCGGCGGAGTCGGGGAGCCCGACGACCTTGATGCCGCTCACCGCCTCGGACTCGCGGATGATCCGCTTGATGTCCTGCACCTCCGGGATGTCCACGTCGCCCGGCTGCTTGCTCTCGAGCGCGGTGAAGACCTTCTCGGCCAGCCGCGCGACGTCGCCCTGGCCGAGCGGGCGTTCGCGATCCAGGCGCTCGAGGAAGTCCACGTAGCGGTGCACGTCATGGTCGAAGACGGCGATGTTCCCGCTCGTCATGTAGGCGACGATGATGTCGTTGCCGTTCTCGAAGAACTTGCGGAGGATGCCGCCCATCGAGATGAC
>DASUSR010000227.1:0-9156 GCA_036375015.1 Gemmatimonadales bacterium | reverse complement strand
CGGAAGGCGACGGACACATCACGCCCCTCACCAACACCACCGATTCCCACGGACAGGCACGCGCGCGCTGGATGCTCGGCGGCACGGTGGGCCCGATCCGCGCCACCGCCGCCGTGCCGGAGCTGGAGCCGGCCACGTTCGCCGCCATCGCGGAGTCGCCCGACCAGGTGCCGTTCGGCGAGGTACATGTGCTCGACCTGCCGACCTACGAGGGGTCGCGGCAGGTGGTGCATCCCGACTACGTGCGGGTGCCGACCGACGTGTTCGCCCGCGCCCATCATCTCGCCATCACACCCTATCCTTTCGGCGATGCCGCGCGGGAGAACCCCTCGCACTTCACCGGAGCCAGGCCCGACCGCTACGAGCTGGAGCCCGGAGCGCCGAATCCCGTGGTGCGTCCGAGCGCCGGCCACCTGTCCGATCCCGACATGCTCTTCATCGCCGAGACCAGGGAGCTGTGGCTGTACTACCGGCAGGTGACCTCGGAGAACATCATCCTTCTCACCCGCTCTTCGGACGGGCTCCGGTGGAGCGAGCCGGTGGAGGTGGTGCGCGCGCCGAGTCACGAGGTGGTGAGCCAGACGGTGGTCCGGCGCGCGCCGGACGACTGGTGGATGTGGGCGGTGAACGCGGGTCCACTCGGCTGCAGCGCGCCGTCGGCGCGGGTCGAGGTGCGCCGGTCGAGCGACGGGGTGCACTGGTCGCCGGCGGAGCCAGTGTCGCTCGAGCACCAGAACCTGTTCCCCTGGCACATCGAGGTGCAGTGGGTGCCGAGCCGCAACGAGTTCTGGGCGCTCTACAACGTGAAGGCGAACGGCCACTGCGCCACGCCGGCGCTCTTTCTCGCGACCAGTCCCGACGGCTACACCTGGAGCGTCGTGAACACGCCGGTGCTCGCGCTGCGCCGGATCCCGGAGCTGTCCGATATCGTCTACCGGAGCAGCTTCGTCTACGACCCCCTCGCCGACGCCATCACCTTCTGGTACTCCGGCGCCCGGCACGTCGGGGGCAAGTACGTCTGGGGGGCCGCGGTCGAGCGCCGCCGGCGGGCGGAGGTCTTCGCGCCCACGTTGATGGCGGGCGAGGGCGCGCCGAGCTGGGGCGAGCCGCCGGAGCGGTTGCTGGAGGGGCCGTAGGGGTGGATGGGGGACGGGCAGACGGGCAGGGGGCGGGCGGGCGCGCGAGCAGGCGGGAAGGCGGTGAGCCGGCAAGGCGAGCGGCACGGCGAGCGGGAGGACGAGCAGCAAGGCGAGCGGGAGGAGGAGCAGCAAGGCGGGCGGGAGGACGAGCGCCGAGGCGAAGGTACCTCATCCCGAGGAGCGCAAGCGACGAGGGATCTCGTCCGCCGGGCTCGAGCCAGTCCCGGGCAGGATCCCTCGCTCCGCTCGGGATGAGGTAGTACGCTCGTTCCGCCTGCCCGCCTGCCCGCCTGCCCGCCTGCCCGCCTGCCCGCCTGCCCGCCTCGCCGGCGCGTCCGCCCGCCGTTCCCCCTTACATTCCCCCCCATGACCTCCCTTCCCGATACTCGCGACCCCGGTCTACCCTCGGCCGAGGCGGTGGCGGAAGAATCGCGGGTCCTGGGCGAGCTGACCGAGGAGCTCGGCCGGGTGATCGTGGGCCAGCGGGCCATGCTCGACCGCCTGCTCGTCGGCCTATTGGCCGACGGCCACGTGCTGCTCGAAGGCGTGCCCGGCCTGGCCAAGACCCTGGCCGTCCGGACCCTCGCATCCACCATCCACGCCGGCTTCCACCGAATTCAATTCACTCCGGATCTGCTCCCCGCCGACCTCGTCGGCACCATGATCTACAACCAGCGCAGCGGTGAGTTCACCGTGCAGCAGGGGCCGATCTTCACCAACCTGCTGCTGGCGGACGAGATCAACCGCGCGCCCGCCAAGGTGCAGAGCGCCCTGCTCGAGGCGATGCAGGAAAAGCAGGTGACCATCGGCGGGCGCACCTTCCCGCTGCCGGAGCTCTTCCTGGTGCTCGCCACCCAGAACCCGATCGAGCACGAGGGCACCTACCCCCTGCCCGAGGCGCAGGTGGACCGGTTCATGTTCAAGCTGGTCGTGACCTATCCGGAGCGGCGGGACGAGCGGGAGGTGCTGGACCGGATGACCGCCGGTCCGGAACCGACGGCGCGCCGGCTGATCGAGCCCGAGCGGGTGCTGCGGGCGCGGGCGCTGGTGCGGACGATTTACGCCGACGACCGGATCAAGGAGTACGTGCTCGACCTGCTCGCCGCCACTCGCAGCCCGGCGGCCGCCGGGCTGGGCGAGCTCGCGCCCCTGATCGAGTTCGGCGCCTCGCCCCGGGCGGGCATCTTTCTCATCCGCGGGGCCAAGGCCCACGCGTTCCTCCAGGGCCGCGCGTACGTCACCCCCGACGACATCAAGGCGCTGGCGCTCGACATCCTCCGGCACCGGGTGATCCTCACCTATCGCGCCGATGCCGAGGGCGTCGGACCGGACGAGCTCCTGCGACGGGTGCTGGAGGCGACTCCGGTTCCATGACCGAGGAAGAAGTCGCGCGCGAGGTCCGGCGGCTGGAGATCACGACCCGCCACCTCGTGCGGGACATCGTCGCGGGCGAATACTCCAGCGCGTTCCGCGGCCGCGGCGTGGAGTTCGCCGAAGTGCGCGAGTACCAGCCGGGCGACGACATCCGCACCATCGACTGGAACGTCACCGCCCGCCTCGGCGCGGCCTACGTCAAGCGCTACCTCGAGGAGCGCGAGCTCACCGTGCTCTTCCTGGTGGACCGCAGCGCCTCGGGCGGATTCGGCAGCCGGCTCCGCACCCGGAGCGAGCTTGCCGGTGAAGTGGTCACCGTGCTCGCGCTCGCCGCCTCCCGCAACAACGACCGTGTCGGGCTGCTCTTGGCCACCGACCGCGTCGAGCGCTACACCGCCCCCCGGAAGGGGCGGCGCCACGCCCTGCGCGTGGTGAGCGAGCTGCTCGGCTTCGAGCCGGAGGGCCGTGGCACCGACCTCGGCGCCGCCCTCGAAGGCCTCGAGGCGCTGCTGCACGGCCGCGCGGTGATCTTCGTGGTATCCGACTTCCTCGCGGCAGGCTGGGAATCGGCGCTGGGCCGGCTGGCCCGGCGACACGACGTGATCGCCGTCGAGCTGGCCGACCCCCGCGAGCGGGAGCTGCCGGACGTGGGCGCCGTGACGCTCTGGGACCCGGAGAGCGGCGACTGGCGGGTGGTGGACACCGGCGACCGCCGAGTCCGCGACCACTTCCGTAGCGAGGCCGAGGCCTTCGAGCAGCGGCTCGAGCGGACGCTCCTCGAGCGGGGCGCGGACCTGCTCCGTCTGGAGACCGGCCGCTCGTACGCCGAGCCGCTGCTGGCGTTCTTCCGCCGGCGGGAGCGCATGCTGTGGCGCTGAGCCCCTGCATGTGGGCATCGCTGGTCGCGCTGGCGCTGCTGTCACCCCGGGCGCTGCCGGCCCAGTACGAGGGTCGCTCCTTCACCGTCACCCCCTCGGTCGCCAAGGCCACTGTGGGCGACACCGTGCGGCTCCGGTTCCGTCTGGTGACCCACGAGCGGGACCTGCTCACCGACACCGTGCCACGGCCCGCGGGGGAGCTGCCCGTGGGGCTCCGCGTGCTGGCGGTCGAGAAGCTGCGCCGGGGCGCCGACCGGGTCTTCACCGGCGAGGCACTGGTCGCCTTCTATCGCCCGGGCGTGCGCGAGGTTCCGGCGTTCGCTCTCCCCTGGGTGCAGATCGTCACCGGGCGCCGGGGAACCATGGCCACCGAGCCGGCGACGGTGGAGATCGTCCCGGTGCTGCCCGCGGGCAATTCGAGCCTCCGCGACATCCGCGAGGTGGAGCCGTCGCCCGGCCCCGGCCCGGTCCCGCTCTTCGTGACCGGCGCGGCACTCGCGCTGCTGGCCGTCGCGCTGCTCCGCCGCCGCCGGCGCCCGGCGCAGCTCGCCCACGCGCCACCGCCGCCTCCACCCGCCGAGCCCGCCGATCCCTATGACATCGCGCTCGGCGCCCTCGACCGCATCGAGCGCGAGGGACTGCCCGAGCGCGGCGAGGTGGAACTGCACTACCAGCTGGTGACCGACACGCTGCGGGACTACCTGGAGGCCGCCGAGGGAATTCCCGCCCGGGAGCGCACCAGCTCGGAGCTGCTCTGGGCGTTGCCTCCTCGGCTCACCGAAGCGGGGCTTCGTCGCCTCTCCGGCCAGCTGCTCGGAGAGGCGGACCTGGTGAAGTTCGCCCGGCGCAGGCCCGATCCTGCTGCCGCAGGCGCCCACCTGCGTGAGGCGCGCGAGCTGCTCCGCCGCTGGGCGGCGGCGCGTGTCGGTGCGGGGCAAGCCGAGATGGCGGACGATGCGGTTCGCTGATCCTCTCGTCCTGGTGCTGTTGCTCGCACCCCTCTGGCTCGGGTGGCGCGTCTGGTCCCGCCGCCGCCGCCCGCCGGCCGAGCGGATCGGCTTCCCCGCGCTCGGGTTCCTCGCGGGCGTGCCGTCGGCCCGGCAGGCGCGCCGGCGCTGGCTGCCCGATGCGCTGCGCGTGCTGGGGCTGGCGTTCCTGGTGCTCGCCCTCGCCCGGCCGCAGCAGCCGCACGACGTCCAGGAGATCCGGAGCGAGGCCCGCAACATCATGGTCGCGCTCGACATCTCCAGCAGCATGAAGGCGACGGACTTCCAGCCGGGCAACCGGCTGGAGGTGGCGCGCGGCGTGCTGGCGGAGTTCGCGCGCCGGCGGGAGGGCGATCTCCTGGGGCTGGTGATCTTCGCCGGGCGCTCGTTCCTCCAGGCCCCGCTCACCCCGGACACCGATCTGCTGGGCGAGATGCTGGACCGGGTGGACATCGGCATGCTGCCGGACGGCACGGCCATCGGGAACGCGCTCGCCCTCGCGCTGGGGCAGCTCCGCGAGCTGCCGGCGACCGCGAGCGCGGTCGTGCTCATCACCGACGGGGCCAACAACACGGGTCAGCCCACGCCGTTCGTGGCGGCGGAGGCGGCCCGGGCCCTCGGCGTGCGGATCCACACCATCGGGGTGAGCGCCCCGGACAGCACCGCCATCGACGACGGGTTCATCTGGCGCGAGGGGCGCACGCCCGACCGGCTCACCAGCTCGGACGAGGCGGTGCTGCGCCGCATCGCCGACCGGAGCGGAGGGCGGTACTTCCGCGCCACCGACCCCGACGCGCTCGAGCGGATCATGACGGAGATCGACCCGCTGGAGCGGACCGAGGTCCGGATCGCGCAGACCCGCGACTACCGGGAGCTCTACTGGCTGGCCCTGCTGCCGGCGCTCCTACTGCTCGCGCTCGAGCTGGTGCTGCGGGCCACCCGCTACCGCACCCTGCCGTGAGTCGCCCGTGAGCTTCGCGTACCCGGCGGTCCTCCTCCTTCTCCTGGCGTTGCCGGCCATCGCCTGGCTGGGCGCCAGGGCCGAGCGCCGGCGTCGCGCCTCGCTCGCCACGTTCGGCGATCCCGACGTCCTCGCGCGGGGCTCGTCCCTGCCGCGGCGGACGACGGCGCGGCGCGCGCTCCGCCTCGGCGTGCTGGGGCTCGCCGTGGTCGCGCTCGCACGCCCGCAACTGGGCGAGCGCCAGAGCGAGCTGGCACGCACCGGCCGCGACGTGCTGCTGCTGCTCGATCTCTCGCGCTCGATGAACGTCGAGGACGCCGGCGGCACCCGGCTGGAGGCGGCCAAGCGCGCCGCCTGGGAGACCGTCTCCGCGTCTCCCGAGGACCGGGTCGGGCTGGTGGTCTTCGGCGGGAGCGCGTTCCTCCAGCTCCCGCTCACCACCGATCACGCGGCGCTTCGCCTGTTCCTCGAAGCGGCCAGCAGCGACGACCTGGGCGACCCCGCGACCGATCTCTCCGCCGCGCTGGAGACCGCGACGCGCACCTTCGAGCACGAGGGGGAGGAAGGCCGGCGGGCCGTCCTGGTGCTCTCGGACGGCGAGAGCGGGGAAGGCGATCTCGAGGCGGCCCTGGACGAGGTGCGGCTGGCGGGAATGACGGTGTTCGCCATCGGCGTCGGAACGTCCGCGGGTGGACCGATGCCGGCCGACAGCGCCGATGCGCCCGATCCCTATCATCGCGATCACATCGGCCGGGTGGTGGTCTCCCGCATCGTGGAGGAGGACCTCCGCCGCGTGGCGGAAGCGACCGGAGGCGTCTACGCGCGCTGGGACCAGGCCGACGGGCTGCGCCGGCTCCGGGAGGGAATCGCCGCCGTGCAGCCGCGGACGCTGGCCACCCGTGAAGTCCGCCAGCGGGCGGACCGGTTCCAGTGGCCGTTGGCGCTGGCGTTGCTCGGGCTGTTGCTCGAGCTCGGGATCGAAGGCGGGGCAGGTCGGCCCGGCAGGGGCGCGCGAGGGCGAAGGGCCGGGATCGGTGCTTCCGGCCGTCGCGGTGAGCGCGGGCGGGCCAGGTCCCTCACTCCGGCGTCCGTCGCCGTGCTGGGCACGCTCCTGCTGGCGTGCGGTGGGGCCAGGGCGGGAGAGCGGCACTACGCGCGCGGCGAGTACGCCGAGGCGCACGACGCCTTTCGCCGGGCGCTGGCGAGGGACAGCAGCGCCCGGCTGGAGTACAACCTCGGCGCCGCGCTCTACCGGTTGGAGCGCTACGAGGAGGCGGCACGCGCGTTCCGAGCCGCGGCGGCCGCCGCCGAGACGCCGGCGCGCCGGCAGCGCTCGCTCTACAACCTTGGGAACGCGATGGTGCGGGCGGCGGAGGAGCGACCCACCGAAGCCGAGCCGCTGCTGGAGGCCGTTGCGGCGTTCGAAGCGGCGCTCAGGATGGATCCCGCCGATAGCGACGCCAAATGGAATCTGGAGCTGGCGCTCCGGCGGCTGGACGACGACCGGCTCTCCGGCGGCAGCTCCGGCCGCGGCCGTCAGGCAGACTACGGGCAGGGGGACATGAACGTGCCCGGCTACGAGGGGAACCCGGACGCCGCGGTCGGCGCGATGGCGGGAGGCGGGTTCGGATCGGCCGAGGGAGAGTCGGTCGAGGAGCTGAGCGAGGAAGAGGCGCGCCGCCTGCTGGAGGCCGTGCAGCGCCAGCAGCTCACCGGACACGAGGGGCGGCCGTCGGAGCGGGGGCCGCGGGGAGAGCGGGATTGGTGACCCTCGCCACTTGCGCATCCGGCCCGGATCGCATAACGTAGCGCTACAACCGACGTATCGTGGTCATTTGCGGCGTATTGCAGCCACGTTAAACAAATGCTAAAAAGCCTCGCGTCCCGCGTGTCTTTTTGGCACCGGGCGCTTTTTTCGTTGCGCCGGTGTCGCAGGCGGTCAGGGCCGAGGCGGAGGAAGGGGAAGCACCATGACGACCCTGCTGGCACCCGACGTCGAACGAGGGCTGCGCCCGCTCCCGCTCGCCTGCCGGCTGTGCGGAGCCACCCAGGCTCCCGCGGCCGCGGCGATCTGCGAGGAGTGTCTCGGCCCGCTGGAGCCGGTGTACGACCCCGAGCGCGCGCTCCCCGACGCGGCCACCATCGGCGCGCGACCGGCCTCGCTCTGGCGCTACCGCGAGTGGCTGCCCTTCGAGGGAGAGCCGATCCTCTCGCTCGACACGGGGTTCACTCCGCTGGTCGAGTGCCCCGACCTGGCCCGCCGGCTCGGGGTGGCGCGGCTCTGGCTCAAGAACGACGCGGTGAGCCACCCGTCGCTTTCGTTCAAGGACCGGGTCGTCGCTACCGCGCTCAACGCGGCGCGGGGTCTGGGGCTCGAGGTGGTGGGCTGCGCCTCGACCGGCAACCTGGCCAACGCAGTGGCGGCGCAGGCCGCCCGTGCCGGCTTTCCCGCCTGGATCTTCATCCCCCACGACCTGGAGTTGGGCAAGGTGGTCGGGACCCTGGTCTACGGGCCCCGGTTGGTGCGGGTCCGCGGGACCTACGACGACGTGAACCGGCTCTGCGCCCAGGCGGCCGACCGTTTCGGCTGGGGCCTCGTGAACATCAACTTGCGGGGCTACTACGGCGAGGGCTCCAAGACGGTGGCCTTCGAGATCGCCGAGCAGCTAGGCTGGCGGCTCCCGACCGCGGTGGTGGCCCCGATGGCGGGCGGCTCGCTGCTCACCAAGCTGGGGAAGGGCTTCGGCGAGTTCATCTCCGCGGGGCTGGTGCAGGGGCAGGCGCCGCGGCTCTACGGCGCGCAGGCCGAGGGGTGCGCGCCGATCGTACGGCTGGTGGAATCGGGGGGGACGCAGATCGAGCCGGTCATCCCCCACACCCTGGCCCGGTCCATCGCGATCGGGAACCCGGCCGACGGACGCTTCGCCGCGGAGGCGATCCGGCGCACCGGCGGCTGGGCCGCCGCGGTCTCCGACGCCGACCTCGTGGCCGGAATCACCCTGCTGGCCGAGACCAGCGGGATCTTCACCGAGACCGCGGGCGGCGCCACCGTGGCCGGCGCGCTCGCCCTGGCCCGGGCCGGCCGGCTTCGCCCGGACGACGAGGTCGTGCTCTGCATCACCGGCAACGGACTCAAGACCATCGAGGCGCTCCAGGGCGCCCTCCCCGAGGCGCCGGTGATCGCGCCGAGACTTCGAGAGCTGGAGGCCCTCCATGCCCGTGACCTTTAGCCTGCCCACCGTCCTGGCCAAGCTGGCGGACGGGAACCAGACCATCGACGCGACCGGCGCCACGCTGGGCGACCTCGTCGCCGACATCGCAGGACGGTTCCCGCGGCTCGCTCCCCGCCTGCGGGACGCGACCGGCGGGCCCTATCCGTTCGTGACCTACTACCTGAACGACGAGGACATCCGCTTCCGGGAGGGATTCGCCACCCCGGTGTCCGAGGGCGACGAGGTCACGGTCGTGGCGGCGATCGCCGGCGGCTGACTGCGGCCGGGTCAGTACTGCTCGATCAGTATCTTGGCCACCCGCTCGAGGGCCCGCTTCCACATGGGCCGGCTGCGCCATTCGTCCAGCGTGATCTCCCTCGAGCGGGCCAGGTCGTGCTCGACGCCCTCGGCGATCTGGCGGGCGAAGGGCTCGTCGGCAATGCCGAGGACATTCTCCTCGTTGAGCTCCATGCTGCGCTCGTCCAGGTTGGCCGATCCCACGATGGACCAGACGTCATCCACGACGATGGTCTTGGCGTGCATCATGGCGGGCTGGAACTCGAAGATCCGGACCCCGGCGGAGAGCAGCTCCTGGTAGTAGCTCCG
>DASUSR010000226.1:0-16656 GCA_036375015.1 Gemmatimonadales bacterium | reverse complement strand
CTCGAGCTGCTTCGCCGCCTCGGGCCGGCGGTTGGTGTAGCTCACCAGCGCGGCGTAGGCGGCGTAGCTGAACGAGCGGAGCATCCCGGCGACGTCCTTGAGCGGCGAGTGCTTGGCCCGGCGCTCCTCCAGCGGCCGAGCTGGCTCGCCCTCGAAGTCGAGGATGACGAAGTCGTTCCGCGCCCGCAGCACCTGGCCCAGGTGATAGTCGCCGTGGATCCGGATGCGCCGGCCGCCCATGGCGGGGGGCAGGTCGGCGGAGCGCGCCAGCAGCTCCCGGCGGCGCCGCAGCACCAGCCCCGCCTCCTCCACCGCCTCGTCGGGGAGGCGGGACAGGCTGGTCTTGAGCGCGTCCAGATGCTCGGCCGCGCGGTCGTGAAAGCCGGCGCCGAGCCGGGTCACGTCGTCCGGGGAGAGCGGCTCGGGTGCGAAGTCGGGATCGTCGCTGCCGGCGAGCGCGACGTGGAGCTCCGCGGTTCGCCGACCCAGCGTCGCGGCGGCGTCGAGCCAGATCCCCACGTACGTTCGGGGATCCGGCGTCTCCGCCGGGAACGTCTTGGAGCCCCATGCCTCGTAGTACCGCTGCAGCTCCTCCTGCGCCCCGGTCCAGCCGTCACCCTCGCTCTGCACCATCCCCTGCATCAGCGCGAGCGTCGCGGGCATGCCGTCCCGCTCGTAGGTGAGGGCTCCGGCGAAGGGCGGCACGCTGGCGAACCCGGCCCGCTCGGTCAGGAACCGGCCGATCTCCGCGTCGGGGTTGATCCCCGGCTGGCAGCGGCGGAACAGCTTCAGGATGAGCCGGTCGGCCAGGATGACGGAGCTGTTGCTCTGCTCGCTCGCCAGGCGCCGGACCGGCGGCGGCTCCAGGGTGCCCGCATGCGGAACTCCCGCGCCGGGCTCGCCGCGCACCGTGCCCTGCCGCAGGGGCAGCGTCCCCGCCCCCTCGATCAGCCTGGCCAGCCCGATGCAGGCGCCGTCGTCCCACATGGCGTCGTAGAGCACGCCCGCCCGGTCGCCCGCGGTCACACCCGACACCACCGCCGCTGGCGAGGCGGCGAGCAGTGCATCGGCCCGCTCCCCGTAGCTCAGCGCCAGGGGGACGACGTAGTCCTCGCTGTCGCCGTCCGCATAGCCCACCCGCAGCAGCAGGAGCACCGCGCCGGACTGGGCGAGCGGCCCCCAGTCCTCGATGCGCGCGGCGCTGATCTCCCGGGCCTTGGCGCCGAACCAGCGCTGGGCGGGAAGGAACCGGGGAAGGAGCCGCTTCTCCAGCCGCTCACGCTGGAACCCCGTGAGAAGCCCGTCCCAGCCAGCGGAGGCTTCCAGCGGCATTTCGGTCTCGAGGGTCTGGGACGTGCGGGCGGCCGCCGCGAGCGACTCTCCATGCAACTCGAACCAGAGGAACCCGTAGGCGCCGAGGGTCAGGCGGTAGGGCTCCCGTCCGACCGCGGGGAACTCCACGTAGCCCAGCATCTCCACCGGCACCATTCCCTCGTAGCCCGACAGGTCCAGCTCCACCGGCTGGGCGAAGCGGGAGAGGTTGGCGACGCAGAGCACCAGCTCGCCCTGATGCTCGCGGATATAGGCCAGCACCTTGCGGTTCTGGGGATGGAGGAACTGCAGCGACCCTCGCCCGAACACGCCGAACAGCTTGCGGAGCGCGATCATGTTGCGGGTCCAGTGAAGCAGGGAAGAGGGGTCGCCCTGCTGCGCCTCCACGTTCACCGCCTCGTAGCCGTACACCGGGTCCATGATGACCGGGCTGTAGAGCTGGCCCGGCGTCACCCGGGAGAACCCGGCGTTGCGGTCGGCGCTCCACTGCATCGGCGTGCGGACGCCGTTGCGGTCGCCCAGGTACACGTTGTCGCCCATGCCGATCTCGTCACCGTAGTAGATCACCGGCGTGCCGGGAAGCGAGAGCAGGAGGCTGTTGAGCAGCTCGATCCGGTGCCGGTTGTGGTCGAGCAGGGGCGAGAGCCGCCGCCGGATGCCCAGGTTGAGCCGCATCTTGGGATCGGCGCTGTAGGCGAAGTACATGTAGTCCCGCTCGTCCGCGGTGACCATCTCGAGGGTCAGCTCGTCGTGGTTCCGCAGAAACAGCGCCCACTGGCAGGCATCCGGAATCGGGGGAGTCTGGCCCATGATGTCCACGATGGGGACCCGGTCCTCCAGCCGGAGCCCCATGAAGATCCGGGGCATCAGCGGGAAGTGGAACGCCATGTGGCACTCGTCGCCCTCGCCGAAGTAGGGCCGCACGTCGGTGGGCCACTGGTTGGCCTCGGCGAGGATCATCCGGTTGCCGTGGTTCCGGTCCATCTCGGCCCGGATCGCCTTGATCACGGCGTGCGTCTCGGGCAGGTTCTCGCAGTTGGTGCCGTCGCGCTCGACCAGGTAAGGGATGGCGTCGAGGCGGATGCCATCCACGCCCATGTCGAGCCAGAAGTTCATCACCCGGAGGATCTCCGCCACGACCGCCGGGTTGTCGAAGTTGAGGTCGGGCTGGTGGGAGAAGAAGCGATGCCAGTAGTAGGCCTTCGCGATCGGGTCCCAGGTCCAGTTGGACTTCTCGGTATCGGTGAAGATGATCCGCACGCCGGGGTACTTCTGGTCGGTGTCGCTCCAGACGTAGAAGTCGCGCTCGGGCGACCCGGGGGGCGCCTGGCGGGCACGCTGGAACCAGGGGTGCTGGTCGGAGGTGTGGTTGACGACGAGCTCGATCAGCACCTGGAGTCCGCGATCGTGGGCCGCGCGGAGAAACGCCTGGAAGTCGTCCAGGGTCCCGTACTGGGGGTGAACGTCGAAGTAGTCGGCGATGTCGTAGCCGTCGTCCCTCAGGGGCGACGGGAAGAAGGGGAGCAGCCAGAGGCAGGTGACGCCCAGGTCCTGGAGATAGTCGAGCTTCTGGACCAGGCCCTGGAAATCGCCGACGCCGTCGTTGTTGCTGTCGTAGAAGGCGCGGACGTGGAGCTCGTAGATGATGGCGTCCTTGTACCACAGCGGGTCCGACGCGCTGCCGGGGCGCTTCACCACGAGCCTTGGCCTGAGGCGCCTCGCCGGCGCCGGAATCGCTGTTGCAGTGCGTGATCCGGATGAAAGTCGTTCCTATGCTATCCCGGTCGGGCCGTGGGCACCAGCGCGGGGGAGCGGCCTCGTCGCCGGAGGTCAGACCCCCGGAGCGAGCCGCCGCACGGCCCGGAGCACCCGGGAGACCGACACCCAGCGGCCCCACTCCGGATCGAGCTGCCGGGGCATCCAGTTGCAGACCGCCCGGGATCGCGGCGAGCGGTAGGACCAGCGCCGGGCGCCCCGCACCGAGCGGTGAATGCTCACCGCTCTCACTCCCAGGGCGAAGGCCAGATGATAGAAGCCGCTGTCGTTGCTGATGCAGACGTCGCAGGCCGCCAGCCGCGGGACCACGTCCTCCAGCGGCTCCGACACCAGGCGCAGATTCGATCGCTCCGTCAGATACCCGGGCGCGCGGAACCGCTGCTCGCCCTCTCCGACGAAGACGAGCACGGTCACCTGCGGCCGCTCCGCCAGGATCCGGGCCAGGCGGCGAAACTTCTCCGCCGGCCAGACCCGCCGGGCGTCGCCGGCTCCGGGCTGAATGGCGACGAGCCGCTCTCCGGGAGGAAGACTCTCGCGGAACCCGCGGCGCGCTGCCTCCTGGGACGGGGTGAGCGGGAGCCGGACCTCGCCCGGCCGGGGCAGATCGGGGAAGAGCACCCGCAGCTGCGCGAAGCGCACCGGCAGCACGTTTCGGCTTCCCCAGTGGCGCTGGGAGGGCGCGGTCACCCAGGTCGGACGCGAGGCGGTGCCGAGCGCCCGGGCCCAGGGGCCCTGCTCGGCCTCCGTGTTCCACACCCAGCGGGGATCGCGGTCCAGGAGCCAGGCCAGCCGCGCCTCTGGTATCAGGCCGGCCAGCGGGCGATGGTCGAGAACGGTGGCGATGTCGCGAAGGTTCTCGCCGAGCGGAAAGAGCCCCGGGGTGAGGAGCTCGAGGTGCAGGTCGGGCCGGGCCCCGCGGAGCGCGGCCAGGCTGGGCAGCAGTGTCAGCGCGTCGCCGATGCCCCGATCGGCGATGGCGAGCAGCACGTCAGTCGCCGTGCGGACGCAGCGCGTCGGTCGCCCGCCGCCGCAGCTCCGGCGCCGTGGGTGCCGAGCCCTCGTTGCGGAACTCGAAGTGCTCCGGATCCAGCGGGCGGCCGCCGAGCGGGCTCTCGCCCCGCTGGAGCCGGCGTGCCGTGACGATGTCCGACATGGTGGCGGCCTGGATCCAGACGCCGGGGGTGATCCCCGGAAACAAATGCGCGGAGGCCGGCCGCAGCCGCGCCTCGCGCGGGCGGTCGTGCGACCCGCTCTGACGTTTCATGAGCCCTCCCCTGACTGAGCCTCGAGCGCCACCGGGAAAAGTAGCGCCGCCGGACCGCGTCGAAATGGGTGGGCGCCATGCTCACCGGGGCCAGAGCCAGCCGAAGGTGCCGGCGGTCACCAGACCGTACACCAGGCCGTCGAACGCCTCCTTCCAGACCACCGTCCACGGCTTGCCCATCCAGATCGCGCCGGGGAACAGGGCCGCCGCGTAGGCCACGAAGGCGGTCGCGCCCACCAGCCGGAACACGGTGAGGTAGGGCGTGCCCGGTCCCAGCGCCGTGGCCGCGATGTAGGCCACGAAGAGCGACACCACCAGGATGAATACGAACCAACGGCCCAGCGCCCCGCCCATGTTGACCGGACCGGGACGCTGAAGGTAGAACACGCCGACCGGACCCTCGGTGTACTTCTGTTTCATCTCCGGCGTGTCCATCTCCTTCATCTCGCTGCAATACGGAGTGACGTACTGGCCCGGCGCGGGGTTCCCGCTCCGGATCGCCGCCCGGACCGCGTCCTCGTTCGGCAGGGGGTGGTAGTCGCTGTTGTGGTACTTCAGCACCATGTGGATGATCGAGCTGACGATGAAGACGAACACGGCGGAGAGGAGGATCGGAAGCCAGAGCGCACCGAGGGACACCATGGAGCCTCCTGGAGGGGTGGAGGGCAGGGCGGAATCGCACGAAGCTACCGCGCGATTCGGGCTCGCGCGAGAGTCGCGGCCAGGGCGGCGATCCCCGCCGCACCGAGCACCCAGGCTTCGGGGGAGCCCAGGGCCCACAGGGTGGCGCTGCCGAGCAGGCACCAGAGCAGGGGGATGGCGAGGAGCGCCGGCCTGCCGCGCCCTTCGGTCAGCAGCAGGAGGCCCAGGGTCCCGATCGCCGTCGGGTCGGGCGCGATGCCGAACACCTCCGATTGCTGCCAGCCACGGCCCAGCAGGGGCGCGAGCGCGGGATACAGCAGCAGGGCGCCCGTGAACAGCCCGATACCCAGCCACCCGACGAAATCCCTGCCCGGCTGGACACGCAACCGGCCGCGCAGCGCCCCGAGCCATGCCAGGAGCAGTGCCTGACCACCGAAGAGCAGCGCCAGCCACCGGGCGGCCAGATTGATCTCGGCGTAGCGGTCCCGGAAAAAGCCCCAGGCCAGCCAGGCCCAGAGCGCCGCCAGCAACCCCGTCGCCACCCGCAGCGGCGCGCCTCCGGGGCGCCGGAGCAGGCCGAGCATCGCCGACCCCAGGCCGAGCGTCACCACGTGCGCGGGCCAGATCCCCTCGTTGTACCGCCCGAGCATGCGGTAGTAGGTCCGCGGCGAGAACATGAGGAAATCCGACAGGGTGTACGTCCACCATTCGGACATCAGAGCGCTGCCACGTGGGCGATCATCCTCCGGCGCATGGCTGCATCCGGCAGCACGTCGGAGGCGGCCCCCATGTTCTCCACCACGTGCGCCACCTGGCTGGTGGCGGGGATGGCGCAGGTGACGTCGGGGTGAGAGACGATGAACTTGAGGAGCACCTGCGCCCAGGTGGCCGCGCCGATCTCCCCGGCCCAATCGGGGAGCGGTTGTCGCTCGACCCGGCGGATGAGCGCGCCCTGCCGGAACGGCCGGTTGGCGATCACCGCGATGCCGCGGTCCCGGGCGAGGGGCAGGATGCGCGCCTCGACCTCGCGGTCGACCGCGTTGTAGGTGACCTGCACGAAGTCGATCGGCCGGCTCGCCATGATCCGTTCCACCTCGTCGTGGCGCCGGCCCTCGGAGGTGGTGATCCCGACGTAGCGCAGCCGTCCTTCCGCCTTCATCGCGAAGAGGGTGGCGAGGTGCTCCTCCCATCCGAGCAGGTTGTGCACCTGGAGCAGGTCGAAGCGGGGCACGCCCCAGTGGCGCCGGGATTCCTCGATCTGCTCCGGGCCGTCGCGGCCCGAGGAGGTCCAGACCTTGTCGGCCGAGAAGAGGCCCGCGGGACGGCCGAGCCGGGCGAGGCCGTGGCCGACGACGGCCTGGGACGAGCCGTACATCGGCGAGGAGTCGATCATCCGGCCCCCCTCGCGGAAGAAGGCGCGCATCACCCCGGTGCACTCCTGCCGCAGCTCGGGGTCTTCACCCACGTTGAAGGTGATCCAGGTTCCCAGTCCCACAACCGGAATCCGCTCGCCGGTGGATGGAATGGGGCGGGTGAGGGGGGCCAGGCCGGCGCGGGCGAACGCGTCGAGCGGCCGGAAGAGGGACGCGCTCGCCGCCGCGAGGCCGAGAATGGCGGTGCGCCGCGAGATCGGGTGCTGCACCATGGCTCCTGCGTGGGTCTGCAAAGGAATATGACGCGGAGCCGCTGCGGAGGTTGACTCCCGACCCCGGGATCCGCTGGTTTCCCGGGTCCACCGCATGGAGGCGTTCCCGATGGGCGATCTGTCCGGTCCGACCGGAGTGCTCTTGCTTTTCTTCAGCGGCCTCGTCGGGCTGGTGCTCATCCCGTTCGGGCTCCCCGGACTCTGGGTCATCGTCCTCGGCATCCTGGGGTACGGCTGGCTCACCGAGTTCCGCACCATGGGCGTGGTCTTCCTGGTCACGATCCTCGTGCTGGCGCTGTTGGGAGAGCTGGCGGAGGCCTGGATCGGGTTCCGGTTCGCGCGGCGGTACGGTGGCTCCCGCCGGGCCGGCTGGGGGGCCCTCATCGGCGGGCTGGCCGGCGCGATCGTCGGCGTGCCTGTGCCGCTCGTGGGGTCCGTGGTCGGAGGGTTCCTGGGGGCCTTCGCGGGCGCGGCCCTGTTCGAGTACAGCCGGGCCCGGCGCACCGAGGGGGCCGCCAGGGCGGGTTGGGGAGCGGTCCTGGGACGGGCGGCCGCGGCCGGCGTCAAGATGGGGCTGGGGGTCGTGATGGTGGTCTGGGCCCTGTTCGTCGCCCTCCGGGGGTGATCCCCAGGCCCGGGGAGAACCGATCGGCCCTCTCGAGCGTTACAGCAGGGATCGAGAGGAGGCGAGCGATGGACAGGATTCGGGATGCGTTGCGGGTGGGACTCGCGGGCCTGGCGTTGGCGCTGTCGGCGCCCGCGGCCTCGCCGGCCCAGACCGCTACTCAGGGGGAAGCCGTGACCTACACGAAGAAGAGCGACGGCGAGCTCAAGCAGTCGCTGACACCGATGCAGTACAAGGTGACCCAGCGGGACGGGACCGAGCCGCCCTTCCAGAACGAGTACTGGGACAACAAGCAGGCGGGCATCTACGTGGACGTGGTGTCCGGCGAGCCGCTGTTCAGCTCGCTCGACAAGTACGATTCCGGCACCGGCTGGCCCAGCTTCACCCGGCCGCTCGAGGCCGGGAACGTGGTCGAGCGGGAGGATCGCGGCTGGTTCATGACCCGCACCGAGGTGCGCTCCCGGCACGCTGATTCGCACCTCGGTCACGTCTTCGACGACGGCCCCGCCCCGACCGGACTCCGCTACTGCATGAACTCGGCCGCGCTCCGATTCATCCCGGTGGATCGCCTCGAGGCGGAAGGGTATGGGCAGTATCTGCCGCTGTTCCAGCAGGCGAGGCGATGAGGCCCGGCGCGAGGCTCGCGCTATTGCTCCCGCTGCTCGGCCTCGCGGCCGCGACTCCGGCCGCGGGGCAGGCTGGGACGGACAAGGCCATCTTCGCCGGCGGCTGCTTCTGGTGCGTCGAGGAGGCGTTCGAAGCGGTGGACGGGGTGAGCGCCGCCGTCTCGGGGTACATCGGGGGACGCACGGCCGACCCCACCTATGAACAGGTATCCCGGGGCGGCACCGGTCACGCCGAGGCGGTCGAGATCACCTACGATTCCTCCCGGGTCAGCTACGAGCGGCTGCTCGAGGTCTTCTGGCGCAACGTCGATCCCCTTGCCGTGGACTATCAGTTCTGCGACCACGGCCGGCAGTACCGGTCCGCCATCTTCTACCGGAATGACGTCGAGCGCCGCGCGGCGGAAGCCTCTAAGCGGGCGCTGGAGGAGTCCAAGCGCTTCGATCGGCCGATCGCGACCGAGATCGTACAGGCGGGAACGTTCTATCCGGCCGAGGAGTACCACCAGGACTACTACAAGAAGAATCCGGTGCGCTACAAGTTCTACAAGTGGAACTGCGGACGGGCGCAGCGGCTGAAGGAGCTGTGGGGGCCGGAAGTGGGATAGCCCCGGCGAGCGCTCGTCACAGGTCCTCCAGCAGTGCCAGCCAGAGTCGCCGGATCTCGCTCGCGCCCAGTGCGTTGGGCTCGATCGCGTTGCGGTTCCAGTACCAGCGCTCCCGCTCGGGAGCGGTCATGCCGTGCCCCACAAAGTGCCGGTGCACGTCAGCCAGCAGGGTTCCGGCGGTCTCCCCGGCGATCCTCCGTACCTCTTCGTTGAACCGGTCGAGATATTCCAGCGGCAGCCGGCCGAAGGCCTCGAGTCCGGGAAGCTTTCCGGTGCCGTCGGTGGGATCGTACACCGTCGTGAGGATCAGGGTGGAGCGGGGGAGCTCCTCCCGCACGGTGGCAACCAGGTCGGCGTAGCGCCGGGTGATGTCCCTGACCGCGGTGTCGAGCTTTCGTCCCGCGAGCAGCGCGTCCAGCAGATCGTTCCCGCCGGCCGTCAGCGTGAGGAGGATTCCCGGATCCCGCATGTCCCGGCCCACGCGGGCGAGCTCCTCGGTGGCCACGTCGTCGATCATGGCACCGTCCTCCCCCAGATTCAGGAAGTCGGCGTCCGGATGCAGGTGCGCCAGGTCGCGCCCGCGGAACTCGGGCCAGCGAAGGTCGTCGTTGCGGTAGAGCAGGGAGGATGCGCCGAGGGGGTCCAACCGGGCGGGCGGCGCGTCCAGGCCGCGCGCGTCGCAGGTCGGGTAGTGGTCGGTGCTCATGGAATCGCCAAGGGCGACGTAGAGCGTGACGGGCATGGCGATTCCAAACTACAGCCCTCCGCTCCGGCATGCGCCCCCGCCCAGGTGTGACGGGCGTCCTGTCGCCCCGGCTCGCCGGCACACTACCCTACCGGTATGACCCTGCTGCGCATCCGTTCCGCACTCGCACTCACCCACGCCGCCATGGCCGCTGCGGCATGCGGCGGAGAAGCTCTCACCCTGCCCGAGAGCGGCGAGTCGGTGCAAATCCAGGCCGTGCAAGGGGATGAACAGGTGGGCCGGCCCGGAGAGCGGCTGACCGATCCGCTGGTGGTGCGGCTGGTGGACGAGGAGGGGCGGGGCATCGCCAACCGGACGCTCGTCTGGGTGGTGAGCCCCGGCGGCGGCTCCATCACGCCCGCCACGGGCACCACAGACGCCGAAGGCTTCGCCACCGCCGAGTGGACGCTGGGCCCGGCGCCAGGAACCCATACCGTCACGGCCCAGGTGCCGGGGGTCGGCACGACGACATTCACCGCGGTCGCGAGCTCCGATGGCGGCGGGGGCGGTGGCGGAGGTGGGGGCGGCGGGAGCGGCAGCCCCGATGCCGGGCAGTCCACGATCACGGCCGAGCCGGCGGCGATCGAGGCGGGCACCGGCGCGGCCACGATCACGGTGACGGTCCGCGACGAGGACGGCAACCCGGTGTCCGGGGCCCTGGTCGAGCTCGGTGCCACCGGCGGGGGTGTCACCCTGGAGCAGCCGGTCGGGCCCACGGGCGGCGACGGCAGGGCGGTCGGCACCCTGCGCAGCTCGGCGCCGGGCGACAAGGTCGTCTCCGCGACGGTGAACGGCACCGTCCTGGTGGCCCAGACGGCGGTCGTGACCGTTACCGCCCCACCGGCGACGCTGGTGGACCGGCTGGTCTACCTGGTGCCGCCGCGCGACGTCGAAGAGGGCGAAACGTTCCCGGTCGAAGTGGCGCTGGTGGACGCCGACGGCGACGTGGTGCCGCTCTCCGGCGTGTTCATCTATATCGGCCTGTTCGAGGAGGGCAAGGAGGCTCCCAACAACAAGCTGCTGCAGGGCGAACGGTTCGAGAACACGGAGGACGGCGTCGCGAAGTTCGAGATCAAGGTGACCAAGAAGGGGCGGTACATCCTCCGGGCCCTGACCGACGACCTGCCTGAGCTCGGCCCCCACGGGCCCGAGCCCTATCTCTACAGCGAGGTGTTCGAGGTGGACTGACGGTTGAGATGTCGTTGAGATCGCGATGAGCGGTCACCCCTAGCCTACCAGCGTCCCGGCCGCGGCCCCCCGCGGCCCCGCTCCCGAACCACGCTGGAGGCCCCATGCGCCGTACTTCGCTCTTCCGCGGGACCCGCGCCACCATGGTGGCGCTCCTCACGCTCGCCGCCCTTCTCGGCACCGCCGCGTGCGGCAAGGACGGAGGGGGGCTCACCGATCCCCCCGATAGCCCGATCGATCCCCTTCCCGGTGACGACGACACGACCCCGTCGGGTCCCGAGCCCGTGGGCGACCGGATCTGGGCAGTGGACCTGGACAACAACCTGCTGCTCTTCGGCGCGGCCGACCCGACGGTGCTCAGCATGAAGCGCCGGATCACCGGTCTGCCGATCCTCAACCGGGTCATCGGCATCGCCTTCCGCAGGTCGGACGGACGGCTCTACGCGGTGGGCAACGACAGCCGGATCTACACCATCGATACCCTGACGGCCGAGGCCACCGCGGTGAGCCAGCAGCGGTTCTCGCCCTCCATCGTGGAGTTCTTCGACATCCACTTCGCCATGGTCCTCGAGCCCGGCGGCGACCGGGTTCGGCTGATCGCGGCGGAATCGGGCGGCAACTGGTCGATCAGCCTGGACGACGGCACGGCCACGACCGGGGAGAAGGCGGTGTACGCGGCGGGGACCGAATACGAGGGCCAGACGCCCCGGCTGATGGGCCTCGTGTTCGCCGCGCCGCCGCCCGCCGGCGGGGCGTCGCTCCGCGCGTCCATGTCGGTGGGCCCGTTCGACGACTGCACCGAGCTGCTCTACGCCATCGATGCCGACCGGGCGGAAATGATCGGGTCGTGCGATCCCGACAGCGGGTCGTACGAGCCGCTGGGCAAGCTCCCGCAGGAGAACTACGCCCGGTGCGGCGAGCTGATGGCCGGTCCGGGTGGACTGCCGGACGGCACCGACGTGCCGCCCCCCGGCGGGCTCTGGGTGCTCGCGATGCGCGGGGCGCAGTATCTCAACAGCCTCGGCACGGTGAACGACGACGGCTCCATCACCTGGCACGGCGAGGTGCCGTCGGAGTCTCCGATCCAGTCGGCCGTATTCGCGGAGGGTGGACTCTACGGCCCACGGCCACGGTACACCCGGGCCCCGGTCTCGATGGCCTCGGCCCGCGCCCCGCAGGCGGATGCCGCACCGGCGAGCGATCCTCGGCTGCAGTGTCCGGGGGCCTGACCGGCGAAGCGACCAGTGTGCTTTCAGCTCGAAGGGGCACGACATCGGTCGTGCCCCTTCGGCTACCCGGCGCCGCCGACCAGCGCGGCCAGCCGCAGCGCGGCGTCGGGCGGACTGCCGTTCTCCTCGTCGTGCTTGAGGAACACGAACGCCTCCTGCCAGGGCTGCTCTCCGATGCGGCGGGCCCACGCGCCGAGCGCGTCCTCGGCGTACTCGGTCCGGCGCAGCCGCAGGTAGCCCCACGAGGCGGTCGGGACGAGGGGCCGCGTCCCCTCGTCCTCGTCCACCCCGACCAGCGCCACATCGTGATTCCGCAGGAGGTCGTACACCTCCTCGGTGTACCAGGACTCGTGGCGGAACTCGAGCGCCGCCCGCCAGGTGCGGGGGACCAGGGCGAGGAAACCCCGGAGCCGGCCGACATCCCTGCGAAGCGTGGGGGGGCACTGGAAGAGGGTCGGGCCGAGGCGCTCGCCCAGCACGTTGACGGTCCGAAGCATGTAGGCAAGCGATCCGTCCTCGTCGGTCAGCCGGTTGATGTGGGTGATCCGCCGCGACGCCTTGAGCACGAAGCGGAACCCGGCCGGCACCTGCTCGGCCCACTCCAGCAGCACCTTCTCCCTGGGGATGCGGTAGAACGAGTTGTTGATCTCGACCGTGGGGAACCGGCCGGCGTAGTGGCGGAGCATGTCCTCCGCCGAAAGGTCGGCCGGGTAGAAGGAGCCCTTCCATTCCTTGTACGACCACCCGCTGGTGCCCACCAGGATGCGCACGGGAGTCATGGGGTCCTTCCGCTCAGCCGGCGGTAGGCGGTGAGGTGTCGCAGCGCGGCGGTGTGGCTGCCGGTCTGCTCGTACAGGCGGGCGAGGTTGAAGTGGGCATCGGCGAACTCCGCGTCGGCGTCGAGGGCCCGGCGGTAGGCCGCGATGGCCTCGGCGCGGCGGCCCAGGTCCTCCAGCGCGGTGCCCAGGTTGAACGCGGCGGTGGGGTGCCGCGGCTGCAGGTCGAGCGCCTCGCGGTACTGCACAATGGCCTCCTCGAGGCGGCCGGCCTCCTGCAGCAACCGGCCCAGATTCACCCGCGCCGATGCATGCCGCGGGTCCAGCGCCGCGGCCCGCCCGTAGGCGTCCCGGGCGTCGTCCGGCGCCGCGGCCTCCAGATCGAGTCCGAGCGCGTACCACTGCTCGCCGGTGAGCGGCTCATCGGAGCGGCGCGCCCGGCGCGCAAGGCGCCGAGCCGTCGGTGCGGCCCGCTCCGCCAGCTCGGCCACGCTGAAGTCGAGCAGAAGCTGGCCCGACTCCGCGTTCCAGGCCGAGCCGCCGTCGTGCACGACGATGCGATCGCCCTCCGAGGCGATCCGAAGCCCGCTCAGCGAGCGACCCGGTGGAAGCTGTCGGACCAGCGCTCGCAGAGCGCGCCGGATCCGCCGCGGTGTGATGCGGGCATCGCGCAGCGACGTGGCCGCGCGGAGGAGCACCAGATCCTGGAAGGAGAACCGGTAGGCACGGCGGGGACCACGGTCGGGCGCGAGATAGCCCACCCGGGCGTGTGAGCGGACCTGCGCCTCGGACAGGCCGAGCAGTCTGGCCACGTCGCGAGTGGTGTAGGACTTCATGGTGGCAACCTACCGCACGCCGCTCGCCTTCCTCCTCGGCTTCGGTGCGGACTCCTTGTCCGCGGCCTTGCCGCCGGCGACGCGTCTCGCGGGCTTCTTTTCCTCGGTGCTCGTCCCGCGCTTGGCCAGACTGGCCTTGAGCGCGTCCATCAGGTCGATGATCTTGGCCTGCGGGGCCTCCGCGGGCTCGTCGGTGATCTCCTGCCCGTCCACCTTGCGCTGGATGGCCTCGAGCACCCGCTCCCGCACCGTGTCGCGGTAGGCCGCCGGCCGGAACTCGTCCACGGCGCCCTGCTCGATGAGCTGCTTGGCGAGCGCCAGCTCCGCGTCCTTGATCGGCACCTCGGTCCGCGGCACCTCCTCCGGACTGCGCAGCTCGCCCTGATAGTGGAGCTGCTCCATGACCAGGATGTCGCCCATCGGCCGGATAAGCACCAGCTGCTGCCTCCCGCGCGCCGAGTACTGCCCTACGGCCGCGCGCCCCGTGGCCGCGAGGGCGGCGACCAGCAGCCGGTAGGCACGCTCCCCGCCCTTGCCCGCGCCGAGGTAGTAGACCTTCTCCAGGTAGATGCGGTCAACGGCGGCCAGCGGCACGAACTCGGCGATGTCGATCGCGTTGGTGGCCTTCTCGTCCAGCGCCTTGATCTCCTCCGCGGAGAACAACACGTACTGCCCCTTGGCGAACTCGTAGCCCTTGCAGATCTCGTCCTTCTCGACGACCGTGCCTTCCTTCGAGCAGACGTACTGCTGCCGGAGGCGTGAGCCGCACTTGGTGTGCAGCATGTTGAAGCTGATGGTGGCGGCGGACTCGCTCGAGGAAAAGAGCGTGACCGGGACTGAGACCAGTCCGAACGAGATGGTCGCGGAACCGATGGTTCTGGCGGGCATGGAAGGCTGGATATACATGCAGAAATCGGACCCCGCTAGAGGGGATCCTGGCCCCACATGCTACCCGCAAGCGGCAGTTGTACTTAGAGTGGTTCCCGCGGTCGGCGGATCGCGGCGGCCAGTCCGGAGCGCTCCGGCGTTTTACCACGAAGCACGAAGGACACGAAGGAAATTCCTTCGTGTCCTTCGTGCCCTCGGAAGAATGTGCGGCGGCCTCAGGCCTGGGCGAGCGCCGGCTGGCTCGGCACCAGGTGCTCGGCGGTCACCTCCGCCGGCTTGTGCTCGGCGGCGATCAGCAGGTAGAACACCGGCACCACGAACAGCGTGAACAGGGTGCCGATCAGCATGCCGGTCACGAGCACCGTCCCGATGCTGTTGCGCGCCTCGGAGCCCGGGCCGGACACCAGCACCAGCGGGAAGTGGCCGAACACCGTCGCCGCCGAGGTCATGAGCACCGGGCGGAGCCGGGTGTGGGCGGCCTCGCGGATCGCCGCGAACTTGGCGTGGCCCTCGGCTTGCAGCCGGTTGGCGAACTCCACGATCAGGATGCCGTTCTTCGCGATCAACCCCACCAGCGTGATCAGGCCGACCTGCGAGTAGATGTTGATCGTCGTCAGGTCGAGGAAGCTGAACACCAGCGCGCCGGAGATCGCCAGCGGCACCGATCCGAGCAGCACGATCAGCGGGTCGCGGAAGCTCCGGAACTGCGCCGCGAGCACCAGGTAGATCAGGATCACCGCGAAGCCCAGGGTGACGACCAGCGCCCCGCCCTCGTGCCGGATCTGGCGCGATTCGCCGGCGTAGTCGAGCACGACGGACGGCCCACCCGCCGCGACGGCCGCCTGCTCCAGCACCCGCAGTCCCTCTTCCTTGGTGACCCCGGGCTGCACCCCGCCGAACACCCGGACCGCGTTGCGCTGCTGGAACCGGTTGAGGGTCCGGGGCGCGGTGCTGGACTCGATCCGCGTGAACGTGGACACCGGCACCAGCTCGCCGCTCGGGGTCTTGATCTTGAGGTCGAGCAGCGGTGCCACCGTCGCCCGGTCCTCCTCGCCGATCTGCGGGATGACCTTGTAGCTCCGGTCGTAGTAGTTGAACCGATTCACGTACCCGCCGCCCAGCAGCGTGCCGAGCTCCTGGCCCACGCTGGCGAGGTCGAGGCCGAGGTCCGCGACCTGTTCCCGGTCGATCACCACCCGCGCCTCGGGGAGGTCGATCTTGAGGTCGGTGTCCACGTAGAGGAACTTCCCGCTGGCCCAGCCCGCGCCGACCACCTGGCCCACGGTCTCCAGCATCTGCTCGGGCGGCAGGTCGCTCTGGAGCACCAGCTCCACGTCATACTGCCCCGGTGTGGGGAGCGGCGGGTCGAGCCGGGGGAACACCCGGAGGCCGGGGATCTGGGACACCGCCCCGAACACCTCGCCGTACATCTCCTCGGTGGAGCGCTCCCGCTCCCGCCAGTCCTTGGCGACCAGGCCGCCGAACCCGCCCCAGTTCGCGGTCAGCGACCACATGAACTCGGTCTCGGGGAAGGCGCGGATCGCCTTCACCACCTCCAGCGAGGCGCGGTTGGTCGCCGCCAGCGAGGCATCGGGTGGCGCGTCGAGGAACAGGCTGATGTGGGTCTGGTCCTCCACCGGCGCCAGCTCGCTGCGGGAGAACATATAGAGCGGCCAGGCCGCGGCCATGATGAGCAGCGACGCCGCCACGATGGTCCAGCGGATCTGGAACGCGCCGTCGAGCAGCTTCGCGTAGCGGTCGCGCACCGCGTCGAAGATCCGGTTCACCAGCCGGGTGAGCCGGCCTTCCTCGCCGTGTGGGTGCACGAACTTCATGCTCATCACCGGCGAGAGGGTCACGGCCACGATGCCGGAGAGCACCACCGCGGCCGCGAGGGTGATGGCGAACTCCAGGAAGAGCGAGCCGGTGAGCCCGCCCTGGAAGCCGATCGGCGTGTACACCGCCGCCAGGGTGATGGTCATCGCCAGGATGGGCCCCACCAGCTCGCGGGCGCCGATTAGCGCCGCCTGCCGGCGCGACTTGCCCTCGCGCACGTGGCGCTCGACGTTCTCCACCACCACGATGGCGTCGTCCACCACCAGACCCACCGACAGCACGATCGCGAGGATCGTCAGCAGGTTGAGGCTGAAGCCGAGCGCGTAGATGACGATGGCCGCGCCGATCAGCGAGACCGGCATCGCCACCAGCGGCACCAGCGCCGTCCGGATGGAGCCCATGAACAGGAAGACCGCGATGCCCACGATCAGCATCGTCTCGGCCAGGGTCTTGGAGATCTCCTGCAGCGCGTCGCGCATGAACCGCGTCCCGTCCCACACGAGGCGCATCTCGATGTCGCGGGGCAGCGTCGGCCGCAGGCGGTCCATCTCCTGGATCAGCCGCCGCTGGACCTCGATCTCGTTGGCGCCGACCAGCGGCCACACGCCGAGATAGACGCTCTCCTGGTCGTTGTACTTGGCGA
>DASUSR010000225.1:0-8970 GCA_036375015.1 Gemmatimonadales bacterium | reverse complement strand
GAGGCTGCGCATGGCGCGGAAGCGCGACGGCGGAGGAGTGACCGCACTGGTGCTGGCGCTGCTTCTGGCCGGCTCGACGCTGCGGGCGCAGGACAGCGTGATCGTCATCGACCCGGACGCGCCGCCGGTGGACACCTTGATGCGCGGCGGGCCTCCCGCAGAGGTCGTGGCCGAGCTGATCGCGTTCTACAACGATTCGGCCACCACCCGCACCGAAGGCGACATGTCCCTCCCAGCCGGCAGCAGTTTCGAGGGCCGGCTCGCGGTGCACCGGGGAACGCTGCGGATCGCGGGGCGGGTCCGGGGGCCGGTCGCCGTGGTGAACGGCACCCTGCACCTGGAGGCCGGGGCCCGCGTGGACGGCGACATCCTGGTGGCGGGCGGCCGGCTCATTCGCGATGCCGACGCCATGCACAGCGGCCGCCAGCGCGTCTTCTGGGACGCCGTGCCCGTCCTTGGGACGCCGGAGGGGCTGCTGGTGCTGCGGGAGCGCCGGCGTCCGCTCCGGGAGCTGGCCGCCGCCCGCACCAGCTTCCGAACCGGCCGGGTGCGGACCACCCTGCTCCTCGCGACCGGCGGGACCTACAACCGGATCGAGGGGCTGCCGATCATCTTCGGCCCCACCTTCGAGCTCCGGCCCACCCAGCGTTCGGCCCTCAAGCTCGACCTGCGCGGCATCCTGCGCACCGCCGGCGAGGGTTCCCGGCTGAGCAGCGACTTCGGGTATCAGGGCCGGCTGGAGTTCCGCCGTGGCGTGTTCGGCGTGGCGGGACGGTTCTACAGCGAGGTGAGCCCGATCGAGGACCATCCGCTCTCGGAGAGCGAGTCCGGCTGGTCCGCTTTCCTGCTGCAACGGGACTACCGGGACTACTTCGAGCGGCGGGGCGGCGGCGGTGCGGTCTGGGTCCAGCCCACCCCGCCGCTGCGGCTCGAACTGTCCCTGCGCCGGGATCACGAGCGGTCGGTCCGTGCGGTGGACCCTTGGTCGCTCTTCCGCAACAGCGATCAGTGGCGGCGCAACCCGCTGGTGGACGACGGGCACTTCGTCACGACCGGGCTCCAGCTCGACTACGACACCCGCAACGAGCGGGATTTCCCCAGCACCGGCTGGCTGATCCGGGCCCGCTTCGAGCACTCCACCAGCGACGATGCGGCGCCGGTGGCGCTTCCGCTCTCCATCCGGCCGGCGCTCCCCCTCGACGACTACGGTTCCAGCCGCCTCACACTCGACCTGCGCCGCTACTCGCGGCTCACCCCCGAGCTGCGGGTGAACGCCCGGCTGCGGGCCGACGGCTGGGTCGGCGGCGACCGCCTCACCGTGCAACGGCGCACCTCGCTCGGCGGTCCCGACATCCTCCCGGGATACGACTTCCGCGAGTTCACCTGCGCGCCGTCCGGCTTCGTGGACCGGTCCGAGCCGGCCCTGTGCGACCGCCTGATCAGCGCCCAGGTCGAGGTCCGCACCCGGCTCGGGCTCAACCTCGGCTACCGCCTCCGGGAGCGCGGGGGCGGGGCCGGAGGCCGCTTCATCGGAATCGAGGAAGCCGATCTGGTCTTCCTGGCGGACGCGGGCAAGGGGTGGCTCGCCGGGGACGGACCGGGCCAGGTACCCACCAACCGGATCCCGTCGCTGGACGAGTGGAAGGTGGACTTCGGCGTCGGGCTCGACGCGGGAACCATCGGTGTCTACCTGGCGAAGGGGATCTCGGAGGGTAAGCCGGTGAAGTTCATCGCCCGGCTGCAGCGCCGCTTCTAGTGAGGCCGCTCCCGAGCCCCGGCGCCGCGCTGGCGCTCGCGCTGGCGGTGGGCGCCCTCACCGCGCCGGCACCATCCGCGCTCGAGGCGCAGGTGACGGCCCGGGTGCGGCTCGAGGTCCGCCTGGCGCGCGACAGCGCCCCGGACGGCGCGAGAAACCCGGTGGTGCGCTCGGACAACCTGCTGGCCGACGACCGCTGGCTCACGGCGCTCCACTCCGCCCTCCCGGTGCGGCTGCATTACCGCGTCGAGGTGTGGCGCTCACGGGAGGGCTGGTTCGACCTGTTCGACCGGCAGACAGAGTGGGACGTCGTGGTGCAGCACGAGCCGCTGCTGGAGCAGTACACCCTGCTCACGCTCACCGGGACCCGAGTCCAGGAGCGGCGCTACGCCACTCTCGACGCGCTCAACGCCGCCCTGGGATTCTCCTACCAGGTCAACATCCGGCCCCAGGAGCGGGGCGAGTACTACTACGCCGCCTCGCTCGAGATCTCGACCCTCTCGGACTCGGATCTGGACGAGCTGGAGCGCTTCCTGGAAGGAGACCTTGGCGACGCCCCGGAGGGCCGGGAAGGATTCGGCGACGCGCTCGGACGGGGGGCGACACGACTGCTGTTGCGGCTGGCGGGCCTGCCCACGCTGCGGCTGGAGGCGAGAACGGAGCGGTTCCGAGTGCGCTGAACGGCGGCGGCTAGATCGTGCCCCCGAGGGCCCTCAGTGCCTCGTCGCCGTAGAACAGCTTGATGTACTTGGCCTGCGCCGCGGAGAGCCGGCGGACGGCCCAGGAGAGGTGGACGAAGTGGGGCTCCCGCGGCGGCGCCAGCGGATGCATCCCGCACTCCTCCGGCAGGTGATTCCCCTTGCGCGTATTGCAGGAGCTGCAGGCGGTCACCACGTTGGTCCAGTCGTTGCCGCCGCCCCGGGAGAGCGGAATCAGGTGATCACGGGTCAGGCATTCCCGGTGCCGGAGCTCGACCTGGTTCCGGTGGCAGTACTGGCACCGGTAGCTGTCGCGGGCAAAGAGGAATGTGTTGGTGACCTGGCGGCGGAAGCGGCGGGGGACGTGCACGAACTTGACCAGCCGGATGATGGCCGGTTTGGGCAGGGTAAGTCGTTCACTTCGGACCTGCTCCTCGGCGTCCGCCTCGACGATCTCCGCCTTGCCCTCGATGACGAGGCGCAGGGCGCGTCGGACGGGCACCATGGTCAGCGGCTCGAAGGAGGCGTTCAACGCCAGGCACCGCACGCGCTGCTCCGGGGCAAGACTCCCATTGGCGAACACACGAAGTGAAAGGGGCTCCAGCGGATGGAGCGCCGTCTCGAATCGTAAACCTGCCTCAATACGGCTGCAAGACGAGCGGCCGGCCTATTTCCTGACCAGTCCCTGGATCCGGGATGCGACCACCTCGCGCAGCCGCTGACTGCGGGTGATGACCAGCACCGTGTCGTCGCCCGCGATGGTCCCGATGATCTCCCCCCACCCCGCCTGATCCAGCGCCTCGGTGACCGCCCCGGCCGACCCGCTCGCCGTCTTGAGCACCAGAAACGGGCCGACGCCATCCACGTTGACCAGCAGGGTGGGCAGAATCAGGGCCAGGTCGGGGCGGACCGCCGCCCGATGGGGATGGGTGTAAAAGGCGCCACCCTGGGGGTCGGAGAGCTTGGCCAGGCCGAGCTCCCGGATATCGCGCGAGAGCGTCGCCTGGGTGACGTTGAATCCCTCGTCCGCAAGCGCCTCGCGGAGCTCGTCCTGGCTCTCGATCCGACGATCTCGCACCACCCGAAGGATGGCCGCATGGCGCTGGACCTTCATGCGGAGGCACCGGCTCGGTACACGTCTCTCCCTCCCAGGATGGTGAGCAGCACGTCGTCGGGACCGGTCGCGAGCGCCTGTTCGGCGGGGGGTCCGCCCTTCCCCGCACCCGGTCGGACGACGATGCAGTCCGCCCACTTTCCGGGCGTGATGCTGCCGACGTCGCCCTCCAGATCGAGGGCACGGGCCGCGTCCAGGGTGCAGAGCCGGAGCGCGGCCTCCGCATCGAGCGCGGCGGCGCGGCGCGCCATCCTGGCCTCGGCCAGCAGGTCCGGCTCACCCACGCTCAGCACGGAATCCGTGCCCGCGCCCACCCGGAGCCCCGCCTCGAGCAGCGCGCCGAGCGGAGCGCTGCCGTGCCCGTGGGCGGCGTTGGACCGGGGGCAGTGAGCCACGGCGCATCCCGCGGCGGCCAGTCTGGCGATGTCCCGCGGCCCGGCCCGAATCACGTGGATGCAGAGCGTCGTGGGGCCGAGCACGCCGTGGCGCTCCAGCCACTCGACCGGCGTGTGGCCCAGGGGCACCGGCGGCGCGATGCCGCGCCGGCTCCAGGCCTCGGCGAAGGCACCGGTCCCGTCGGCCAGGAGCGCCGATTCGGCGGCCGATTCGGCCACGTGGACCGCAAGCGGCAAGCTCTCCTGCCCGGCCCAGCGGGCCACCGCCCCATAGAGCTCACCGCTCACCGTGTACGGCGCGTGGGGCGAGACCCCAAGCCGGACGCGCCCGCCGGCGAACCGGCAAAGCTCCGCCACCCGCTGCTGCAGTCCGGCCAGACTCTCCGCCGCCTGCGCGGGATCGGGGCCGAACACCTCCTGGTACACCACGCCGGAGCCGCCGGCCTCCGCGAGCGCCCGGATCACCGCGCCGGAATCGCCGGTGTCGGCGATGGTGGTGACCCCGGCGGCCCAACAGGCCGCGAGCCCCGCCCGCGCGGCGCCGAGAAAGGCCTCCGCGCTCCGTTCCGCCTTGCGCGTGCGGACGCCGCGAATCCATGCGGCGAAGTCGGTCTCGGGGGCGGCGGTGCCGAACCCGGTCAGCTCCAGGTGCGTATGGGTGTTGACCAGGCCGGGCAGCAGCAGGCCACCGGCGAACTCCTCGACCCGCGCGCCCGCCGGCCGCGGGACGGCGGCCTCAGGCCCCACGGCGACGAACCGCCCGGCATCGATGAGGACGGCGCCGCGCTCGACCGGCGGGACGTCCATCGGGAACACCCAGCGGGCCGACAGCCGGCGGGCCGGCATCCTACTGCTGCGCGGTACCGGGCGGGCCGGCGCCCCCCATGACTCCGGAGGTGCTGCCGGGGGGTGGTCCCGTCGACGGAGGGGGCAGCGCCTCCGGCGTCTGCGGGCGGCTCACCCCGGCGGCGGGCGCGGTGGACGGTGGCACCGCGTTCGGGGCCGGGCCGCTCCCGCCCAGCACGCCGCCCACCGCGCCGAACGGCGAATGGATGGGGCAGAAGCCGGTCGGCTCGGTGCCGGGAATGAACGACTCGATGTAATGCACGTCCTTGGGACAGAACGGCGTGGCCTTGTACCCGGTGGTCTTGTCGATGTCCAGCGCGCTGAGCCCCGCGGGCCGCGGCCAGGCGCTCGGGACCGAGCGCCGCTCGTAGATCTCGCGCATCATCGCGGTCCACGCGGGCGCGGCCAGCACGCCGCCCTGCGCGTTGGACTTGATCTTCTTCGGCTGGTCGAAGCCGATCCAGATACCGGTGACCAGATCGGGCGTGAATCCGATATACCAGACGTCGTAGCCATCGTTGGTGGTGCCGGTCTTGCCGCCGGCCGGGAAGTTGATCCGCGCTCCCACCGACCCCACCGCGGTCCCGTGCCGTACCACGTCGCGCAGGGCATCGGTGACGAGCCACGCGTGGGTGCTGTCGAGCACGGCGACGGAGCGCACCTGCGGCTGCCACACGATCTTGCCGCTGCGATCCTCCACCCGGAGGATGGCGTTGGGCACCGTGCGCACGCCCAGGTTGGCGAACACGGTATAGGCCGCGATCATCTCGAGCGGAACCACGTCGGCCGAGCCGATGTGGATCGAGGGCACCGGCGGCACCCGTGTGCTGATGCCGAACTTGGTGGCCTCGCTGATGACCGCCTGCTCGCCCAGCTCCATGCCCAGCTTGATCGCGATGATGTTGCGGGAGAGGTAGAGCGCCCGCCGAAGGGTCATCGGCCCGTCGAACTCGAGATCGTAGTTCTGCGGGGTCCAGGGCGGCTCGGTGGGGTCCACCTCGACGCTCAGCGGATCGTCCACCATGACGTGGGAGAGCGGGTAGCCCGACTCGATCGCCGTGGCGAAGACGATCGGCTTGAAGGTGGAGCCCGGCTGCCGGCGCGACTGGGTGGCCCGGTTGAACTTGCTGTCGGCGAAGTCGCGCCCGCCCACCATGGCGCGGATGGACCCGGTCTTGGCCTCGATGGTGACGGCGAGCCCCTGGAGGTACGGGCTGGTCGGGCGCTCGTCGTCGTCGGGCGCGTCGGCCCGGGCATCCTGGTAGTCGCGGTAGGTGGGATGGCCGAACTTGCCGTCCGCCCCGCTCTCGATGGCCTCCAGCCGGGCCTCCAGCGCCCGCTCCGCCGCCTGCTGCACGTCGAGATCGAGGGTGGTGTAGATCCGGTAGCCCGACCGGTAGAGATCGGCGCCGAACCGGGCGTCGAGCTGCTGGCGCACGTACTCGGTGAAGTATTCCGCCACCCCGCTGAAGTCCGAGCGAGACGAGAGCAGCAGCGGGTACGCCTTCCACCGCTCGGTGTCGTCCGGGCCCATGAGCCCGTTGTCGCGGAGCAGGTTCAGCACCGTGTTGCGGCGCTGCACGTTGAGATTGGGGTTCTTGCGGGGGTTGTAGCGGGACGGGGCCTTGGGAATGGCGGCGAGCGTCGCAGCCTCGGCCACGTTGAGGTCGCGCACCGACTTGCCGAAGTAGCGCTGGGAGGCCGCCTCCACCCCGAACGCCCGGTTACCCAGGTCGATCTGGTTGAGGTAGAGCTCGAGAATCTTGTCCTTGGGGTACTTCTTCTCGATCTCCCGGGCCACCTTCGCTTCCCGCAGCTTGCGCCGGAGGGACTTGTCCCGCCCGCTGATGTCCTCCGGCCACAGATTCCGGGCCAGCTGCATGGTGATGGTGGAGAACCCTTCGGCCACGCGGAGCTCGAACAGGTTGGCCTTGATGGCGCCGAGCACGCGCACCCAGTCGATGCCCTCGTGGTCGTAGAAGCGCTTGTCCTCGGTCACCAGGAACGCGGCCTTGACGAACGGCGACATCTCCCCCAGCGGGACGACGGTGCGGCGCTCCAGCCCGAGGTCGGTGATGAGCCGGCCGTCCGCGGCGTAGACCTTCGAGGCCTGATTGGGATCGTAGCCGCCGAGCTCCTCGATGGAGGGGCAGCTGTTGCCGGCGCAGGCGCGGGTCCAGGCCGCCGCCAGCACCGCGAGCCCGAACGCCAGCACCGCCAGGGCGCCGACCAGCAGACCGCGCCGCGCCCGCGGGGAAAGCCGGTTGCGCAGGCGCTCGAGGATGTTCCGAGGGGCCATGGGGCAAATCATAGCCGGTTGCGAGGGCTGATTCCAGCGGGTTACGATTGGCCGCTATGGCCCATCTTCTCGCCGAACTCACCGCCCGCGGTTTCGTACAGGACGCCACGCCGGGGCTGGCCGATCGCCTGCGCGCCGGCCCCCTCACGGCCTACGTGGGGTTCGACCCGACGGCGGACTCGCTGCACGTGGGAAGCCTGGTCCCCGTCATGGGGCTGGCCTGGCTCCAGCGGGCCGGCCACACCCCGATCGTTCTGGTGGGCGGCGGCACCGGGATGGTGGGGGACCCCAGCGGCCGGCGGGAGGAGCGCCCGCTGCTCGATCCCGACCAGGTGGACCGGAACGCACAGGGTATCGGCCGCCAGCTGGCGAAGTTCGTGTCCTTCGAGGGCAGCAACGCCGCCCGCATGCGGAACAACGCCGAGTGGCTGCGCGGGCTCCGGCTGATGGATTTCCTGCGGGAGACCGGCAAGCACTTCACCCTGGGCTACATGCTGCAGAAGGAATCGGTCCGCAGCCGGCTGGAGACCGGCATCACGTACACCGAGTTCAGCTACATGCTGATCCAGGCGTACGACTTCTGGCACCTGTTCCGCAGCGACGCCTGCGAGCTGCAGATGGGTGGGAGCGACCAGTGGGGGAACATCACCGCGGGGATCGAGCTCATCGCCCGGCGGGAGGGACGCCAGGCGCACGGCCTGGTGTTTCCGCTGCTCACGACGGCCAGCGGCGCCAAGTTCGGCAAGAGCGAGGGCGGCAGGTCCAACGTGTGGCTCGATCCGTCCCGCACCAGCCCGTACCACTTCTACCAGTTCTGGCTCAACGTGGACGACCGCGAGGTGGAGCGCTACCTCAAGCTGTTCACCTTCCTGCCCCTGGAGCGGATCGCCGCGGTCATGGCCGAGCACGCCACGGAGCCGGCGCGGCGGACGGCCCAGCGGGAGCTCGCCCGGGAGATCACCAGCATCGTCCACGGCGGCGCCGCCGCGGACCAGGCGATCCAGACCAGCGCCGCGCTGTTCGGCGGCGCCGCGGACAGCTCAGCGGACGTAATGGCCGAGATGCCCGAGCGGCGGGTGGCCCGGTCCGAGCTCCCCGAGGGTCTGCCCGTGGTGGAGATACTGGTGGCGAGCGGGCTCGCCTCGTCCAAGGCCGACGCGCGGCGCGGGATCCAGGGGCGCGGCTTCTACCTCAACGGGCAGCCGATCGACAGCGTCGAGCTGCGCCTCGGCGACGACTCGCTGCAGGGGCCGCCCGAGGCCCGGTTCGTGATCCTGCGCAAGGGGAAGAAGAACTACGTCCGGCTGGTGATCGAGAGCTGATCCCTCCTACCAGCGACTGGCCCGCCGCGTCGTGCTGCGCGGCGGCTTGGCGCCCAGCAGGCCGAAGAGCCCGCGCACGACCTCCCGTCCGATGGTCCGCCCGATGGTACCCGACAGCGCGCCGATGAGCGTGGCCCCCGCCGCCTGGGCGACCGTGCGCCCGGCCTTTCGCTTGCGCCCGGCGGGCGCCGGCGCCGGGGCGGCCGGCGTCTCCGCCCGCGACATCCGGGCGGCGAGCATCTCCCGCGCGCTCTCCCGGTCCACCGCCGTGGCGTAGTCGTCGAGCAAATCCGACTGCCGGATGTCGGCCTGCAGCTCCTCCGGCGTGAGGGGCGACATTCGCGACGCCGGCGGGATGAAGCGGGCCGCGACCACCGGCGTCGGCGCGCCTCGGGGATCGAGCACCGTCACCACCGCTTCTCCGATACCCAGGGTGGTCAGGGTCTCTTCCAGGTCGTAGAACGAGGTCTTGGGAAAGGTGCGCACCGTCGCCTTGAGCGCCTTGTCGTCGTCGGGGGTGTGGGCGCGCAGCGCGTGCTG
>DASUSR010000224.1:0-5540 GCA_036375015.1 Gemmatimonadales bacterium | reverse complement strand
GGTCCTTCCGTTTCGGGTGACCGCGCCCGACCGGTCGCTCGACTACCTGGCCGAAGGGATCGTGGATCTGCTCGCGGTCAAGCTCGACGGCTCCGCGGGTGTGCGCGCGGTCCCGCCGCGGCAACTGCTCGCCGCGCTCCGTCATGCGCCCGGCACGGCCGTCACGCCGGAGCAGGCGAACCTCGCCGCCAGGCAAACCGGTGCGGGCCGGGTGCTGGATGGGAGCCTGGTGCGCGCCGGCAGCGGGGTGGAGCTGAGCGCGGCCCTTCGGCGCACCGATGGCGCGGGCCGGCCCCTGCATGCGGAGGTCTCCGGGAGCCTCGACTCGCTGCCGGTTCTGGTGGACCGGCTCGCCGCCACGCTGCTCGCGGGGCAGGCCGGCAGCACCCCCTCGCTCGGGGAGCTCTCTTCGGCCCGGGCGATCACCGCCTACCTGCGAGGCAAGGCGGCGAACCGGCACGGCCGGTACCAGGACGCGGTCGCCGCGTTCGCGGAGGCGCTGGCGCAAGACAGCACGTTCGCGCTCGCGGCGCTCGATCTGATCGCATCGGGGCAGCGGTTCCCCGCCGACGAGGAGTTCGACCGGGCCACCCGGCTCGCCTGGACCTACCGCTCGAGGCTCACGCCCAAGGGCCGGATCCTGCTCCGCGCGATGCTCGGCCCCAACCACCCCGAGCCCTCGTCCCAGATCGCGCAGATCGCCGCCTGGCAGGAGGCGGTGGAGGCGGCGCCGGAGGTGCCCGAGGCCTGGTTCCAGCTCGGCGATCGCCAGCTCCACGTCGGGGCGGCCAACGACCTGCCGAATCCGGTCGAGCGCGCGGTCGGGAACTTCCGCCGCGCGCTCGAGCTCGACCCCGGCTGGGTCGCACCGCTCGATCACATTCTGATGGCCAAGCTCTACCTCGAGGACACGACCGAGCTCGAGTCGCTGGCCCGACGCTGGCTGGCGCAGGACACAGTGCCCGGCGACCGATCACCCTACCTGCGCTGGCGCGTCGGCATCGCCCTCGGCGACTCCGCCCTCGTCGCCCGCCAGCGTGCGTCGCTCGACCGCTGGCACGACGACGCGATCGTCTGGCTCGCGGGCAACGCGCAGGCGGACGCGGTCGGGCTCGGCGATGTGCCGCTCGGCATCCGCGAGCTGGAGCGCCGCGCCGTGACCGGGCCGAGACTGCGCCTTGCCCGGCGCTACCGCCGCGAGTGGCTGCTCAACACCGGCCGGCCGGCCGAGGCCCTCGCGCTCACCGACAGCCTCGCGTCGGGGGAGCCGTTTCCGGGCTGGGTCCGCCTCACCCGTATCGAGGACGCCCTCTTCTGGGACGGCGATACCGCTGCCGCATGGGCCGAGGTCCGGGCGCTCGGCGCGGCGGCACCGTCGCCTGTCCTCCAGCGGCTCCCACCCGATGTCCGGGCGCGCGCGGCCTGCCGGCTCGGCTTCTGGGCCATGCACCGCGGCGACCGCGAGGCGGTGCGCCGGTGGGCGGGCCGCCTGCGGGCCGACACCGCGGCCGGCCCGGTGTTCAACGCCGACAACCGGCTCATGTGTGCCGAGCTGCTCGATGCATGGCTGGCCTGGCGGGAGGGGCGCCCCGAGGCCAGACGGCTGCTGGACCGGGCGGATTCGATCTACATCATCAGCGACGTGCTCGACGACTGGCAGGTGACCAACCTCGTGACGGCGAGGCTGCGCGAGGCCGTCGGTGACCTGCCGGGAGCCGCGCGGGCGATCGGCCGGGTGCAGGTGGCCTTCCCCGGAAGCCCGACGTACCGGTCCACCTACCTCCGGGAGCAGGCCCGGATCGGGCTCCAGGTGGGCGATACCGCCGGGGCCCTGCGCGCGCTCCGGCGGTATGTGGCACTGCGCGAGGGCGCCGCGCCGGCGCTCCGGCCGCAGGTGGACAGCGCGCGGATGCAGCTGGCCAGGCTGGTGGGGCGGTGAGGCGGGAGCCCGCGGCGATCAGCGCGCCGCCACCGCCGGGGCGAGCTGCTTCCCGACCGGCAGGCTCCGGATCCGCCGTCCCGTCGCCGCGAAGATCGCGTTGCACAACGCCGCCCCCACCGGCGGCACGCCCGGCTCGCCCACACCGCCCGGCAGCGCGGTGCTCGGCACCAGGTGCACGTGCAGCGCGCGCGGGGCCGCGTCCATCCGCGCCACCTGGTAGTCGGTGTAGTTGGACTGCACCACCCGCCCGTCCTTGAAGGTGATCTCACCCAACAGGGTGTTGCCCAGCCCCATGATCGTGGCGCCCTCCATCTGCGAGCGCACGCGCTCGGGATGGGTCAGGGTGCCGGCGTCCACCGCCACGTCCACCCGAGGGATCGTGAGGGCGCCGTCCGGCCCGACTTCGACCTCGATCACCGTCGCCACATAGCTCACGAAGCTGCGGTGCACCGCGATCCCCCGGCCCCGCCCCTCGCCCAGCGGCTTGCCCCACCCCGACTCCTGTGCCGCGCGCTCGAGTACCCGCCGGTAGCGCGCCACGTCGATCGGATAGTCCTCGAAGCTCCGGTCGTAGTTCCACGCCTCCACGGCGAGCCCCGCCTGGGTCTGGTCCACGATGCGGTCGGGCCCGAGCAGCTCGAGCAGGAACTCCTTCGGGTCCTTGCCCGCCGCGTGCGCCAGCTCGTCCACGAACGAGCCGATGGCGAAGGCGTGCGGGATGTTGATGACCGAGCGGTACCATCCGATCCGGGTGTGCGCGGGCGCCGGCCCGGACTCGGCGCGCAGGTTGGGGATGTCGAAGGGAAGATCCGTCACCCCCTGGCCCAGCTCCGCCTCGCCCTGGTAGAGCTGGTCGGGGGCGAAGGTGGAGCTGATCGTGGGCAGGACGGTGCGGTGGAGCCAGCCGACCACCCGGCCGCTCGCGTCGAGTCCGCCCTCGAGGTGCTGCGCGGCGACGGTATGGAAGTAGTCGTGCCGGATGTCGTCCTCGCGGGTCCAGACCACCTTGACCGGTTTGCCGGTCTCCTTCGCCAGCAGCGCGGCCTCGACGATGAAATCGGGCTTGGATTTCCGGCCGAAACCGCCGCCGAGGAGGGTGACGTCCACCCGCACGTCCTTCGCCTCCATCCCCAGCGCCTGGGCGACCGAGTCCCTCGCCGCCTGCGGGTGCTGGGTGGGGGCCTGGATCAGGCAGCGGCCGTTCTCGATCACGGCGAGCGCCGCGAGCGGCTCCATCTGCGCGTGCCCGAGGTGCGGGATGTAGTAGTCGGCCTCGATCCGCTTGGCGGCGCCCCGGAGCGCGCGGGCGACGTTGCCCTGGTTCCGCACCAGCCGTCCCGGGCGCCGCGCGGTGCGCTCGAGCTCCGCGCGGTAGCGGGTCGAGTCGTAGCCCGCGTTGGGGCCGTCCTTCCACGTGACCTTGAGCCGCTGGCGACCCTGGATGGCCGCCCAGGTGCTCGTCGCGAGCACCGCGACCCCGCCGAGCGGGGCGAAGCCGGCCGGCGGCGGGGCTTCCTTGAGCCGCACGATCTTCTCTACTCCGGGCACCTTCTCCGCCTCGGCGGAGTCCACCTGGTCCACGGCGCCGCCGTACACCGGCGGCCGCGCGATGACCGCCACCAGCATCCCCTCGCGCCGGAGGTCCATGCCGTACTGCGCCTTGCCGGTGGTCATGTCGTGCAGGTCCACGATCGGGATGTCCTTCCCGATGTAGCGGAACTGCGCGGGCTCCTTGAGCCGGATCGTCTCCCGCGCGGGCACCGGCAGCGTCCGCGCCTCGGCCACCAGCTCGCCGTACCCGAGCCGCCGGCGGCCGCCCTTCTGGCGGACCTCGTGCTCCCGTGCCTCGACCTCGGCGACCGGCACGCCCCAGCGCGCGGCCGCGGCGGCCTCGAGCATCATCCGCGCGAGCGCGCCCGCCTCCCGCACGGGGATGTAGAAGTCGCGGATGCTGCGGGAGCCGTCGGTGTTCTGCGAGCCGTAGATCTCCTCGTCGCCCGGCGCCTGCTCGACCTTCACCCGGGCCCAGTCGGCCTCGATCTCGTCGGCCACGAGCATGGCGATCGAAGTGCGGATGCCCTGGCCCATCTCCGAGCGGTGGCAGATGACGGTGACGGTGCCGTCGTCGCCGACGCGGACATAGGCGGCGGGCGACCAGGTCTCGCCGGCGCCTTTGGGCGCCCGGCGGAGCGCCTGCTCGATGCCCCGGCAGCCGCTGGTGGAGACCACGATCACGAGACCGGTCGCGGCGAGCCCCTTGAGGAACTCGCGGCGGTCGACGGGTGCGCCGCTCATGCGGACCTCCCGGCGGCCGCCGCCCGGATCGCGGCGCGGATGCGCATGTAGGTGCCGCAGCGGCAGATGTTGCCCGCCATGGATTCGTCGATCTGGGCGTCGCTCGGCCGCGGCGTCCCGGCGAGCAGGGCGGCGGCCTGCATGATCTGCCCGCTCTGGCAGTAGCCGCACTGGGGCACGCCGTGCTCGCGCCAGGCCCGCTGCACCGGGTGCTCGCCCTCGGGGTCGAGCCCCTCGATGGTCGTGACCGTCTTGCCGGCCACGCCGGACATGGGGGTGACGCAGGAGCGCACCGCCTGGCCGTCGAGGTGGACGGTGCAGGCGCCGCAGGCGGAGACGCCGCAGCCGAACTTGGTGCCGGTGAGGCCGAGCTCGTCGCGGAGATACCAGAGCAGGGGCATGGTGACGTCGCCCTCGAACTGGTGACGGCGGCCGTTCACGGTGATGTCGATCATGCGGAACCTCGAGGGAGCGGGCACTCGGGCGGGATGGCGACCGATCGCATAATATATGGTATGACGCGACGTGTCCCCGCCCTCCTGCTCCTGCTCACCGCCTGCGGCGGGGCCGACCGCGACCGCCAGATCGCGGACTGCCTCGCGATCCAGCGGACGACGTACGTGACCGGCGAGGTGCGCGACTGCCTGGTGCAGCGGTACGGGTGGAAGGCGGACGAGGCGGCGGAGATGGAGCGGGAGCGGATGGACGGAGCCCACCCGGACAGCGCGGCGCACTCGGACAGCGGGCGGGTCGGGAGGCCGGCAGACCCGTCACCCTGAGCGGAGCCGCTCCTGCAGTTCTTCGATGAACGGGCGCTGGCCCGGGAGAATCCGCCGCACGGCTTCCGCCACATCGAACCACTCCGCCCGGTCCACCTCGGGAAACCGCTCCAGCCGGCCGCTGCCTCGCGGCCACTCCATCTCGAACGTCGTGCACCGGAGCAGCGCCGGGTCCCACTCGAGCGCCACCGCCCAGGCGTGGATCAGCTTTCCGCCCGGCTGCCTGCGGCTGGTGAGCGGCAGGAACTCCCCCTGCGGCGTGTGCCCGGTCTCCTCCGCGAACTCGCGCAGTGCCGCATCGAACGGTTCCTCGCCGGGCTCGCAGAGGCCCTTGGCGATGGACCAGCTCCCGAGATCCTTCCTCGCCCAGAACGGGCCGCCGGGGTGCACGAGGAGAACCTCGAGCCCTCGGTGCGTGCTGCGGTAGGGGAGGATGCCGGCGCTGACCTTGGCCAAGAGCGATCGGGTGGACGCCGAGGATGTGAGGGTGATGGAGGGCGGCGGCGAGCGCAGTCGGAATCTGT
>DASUSR010000223.1:0-2845 GCA_036375015.1 Gemmatimonadales bacterium | reverse complement strand
GCCGGCGCGGGCGTAGTTCCCCTCGATGAGGTCGTGGGAGAGCAGCGTGTTCTCGGGGAAGCGGCCGCGGGTGGCCAGCTTGAAGGCGGCGACGTCGTAGATCCCCTTGCCGGTGAAGCTCCCCTCGCCGAAGAGGTCCTGATAGACGTCGCTGACGGCGGTGGTGTAGGGGTCCACGCCCGGATGCCCCGAGTGCACCGCCGCGAACCGCGACCGGTGTGCGCTCGGGAGCGAGACACCGACCCTGGGCTGTAGGATCCCGTACCCCTTCACCACCCGCCCCAGCGCCGGGTCGAACACCGCGCGGTTGAGCGGGTGCGCCAGCGCGCCGATCAGAAGCCGGGCTACGTCCGGCGGCAGCACCGTGTCGGCGTCGAGGGTGATGACGTAGCGGGTCCCCCGGAGCGCCTCGATATCCCCCACAATGGTAGAGAACCCGGCCCGCGCTCCCCGCGCGAGAAACCCGTTGAACTCGGCCAGCTTCCCCCGCTTCCGCTCCCAGCCCATCCATACCCCCTCGCGGGGGTTCCACCGCCGGGGCCGGTGGAAGAGCGCGAACGGCTGCCCGCCCCCCTCGCCATGGCGCGAGTTCAACGCCTCGATGCCCGCGACGGCCGCGGCGAGAATCGCGGCGTCGTCGTCCCGGGTCTCGCTGGCGGCGTCAGTGAAGTCGCTGAGGATGGCGAAGTGGAGGTGCGTCTCCCGGTTGGCGAGGTACTGCACCTCGAGATGCTCCAGCGCCTCCTCGACGGCGCTGACGCTGCCGAACAGGGTGGGCACCACGACCGCGGTCTGGAGCTCGGCGGGCACGCCGGTCTCGGCCAGATCGAGCTTGGGCAGCACCCGCGGCGGGAAGAAGGCAGTGACGAGCTGGTTGACCGTCGTCACCGCGATGTCGTTGGCCGGGATGAGCGCCATGAGGAGCACGAGGGGCCAGGCCGCCAGCGCCGCCGGCCCGGCCATCCAGAGCAGGGCCAGCAGCGCGGCGAGGGTGCCGAGCATCACCCCCCCGACGAAGACCAGGTTGGGGTGCCGGATGGCCCAGCGGGTGAGCCGGACCTTTGCCGGCGGGCGATACCCGGTGGCGGACTCGAGCCGGGCGAGGCCGTCGTCCGCCAGGAAGTAGCCCACGTGCCGGGCCCGCTCGTCGCCGGCGTCGAGACTTAGCCCCACGGCCGCACGAGCCACGGCGCCCTCCTCCCGCCCGGTGCGCTTGGCGATCTGCTCCACCACGTGCCGGTAGTGATCTCGGGTGGCGAACGTCATCCGCGGGTACACCCCGGCCGGGTCCCGCCGCAGCTCCGCCTCGAGCAGGCTCTGGCCCTCGACGAACTGCTCCCAGTCCATCCGCGCGATGGCGCGGAGGCTGGTGATGCTGTTCGCCATGATGACCTGAGTCAGCGCCACCCGCTCGGTGGCGCGGCCGCTGGCCTCCTCCGCGTCCATTCCGTGCTCCGCGATCCACAGCTCGAGGGAGCGGAGCGGCGGCGCGGAGCCGTCCTGGAAGCGGAGCTGCTGGAGGAAGCGGGAGACGAAGGTCGGGGAGAGATCCGGCGGCCGCTCGAGGAACTCGGCCAGCGCCCTCTCCAGGCCACCGGCGGGGCCGCGGGCGGTCTCGGCCAGGCGCACGGCCCAGCGGTCCGCTTCCTCCAGCTCCTCGAGGCGCCGCACCGAGCGGAGCGCCATCCGGCGCACGCTTTCGATCAGCGCCAGCCGCAGCATGGCGGGGAGGGCCCACAGCTCGCCGATCCGGAGCGGGACCACCTCCTGGAACGCGGCCACGAAGAGCGCCAGGTCGTCCAGCTCGACCCGTGCCTCGGTGTGGGAGATGAGCGCGATCGCGATCTCGTAGACTCGCGGGTACCCGGCGAGCGCGCCGGACGCCAGCTCGGGCAGCTCGCGGTAGTAGCCGCGGGGGAGGCTCTCGCGGACCTCGAGGATGTGCTCCTGGACCACGTGGATGTTGTCCAGCAGCCACTCGCCGGCGGGCCCCACGTTGTGGTCGCGCTCCTCCGCCGCGGCGAGCCGGTCGTGCGCGTCGGCGACGATGCGGCGGGTGCGGTCGAGCCGCTCGAGCAGCCGGTGGCGGGTGCGGGAGGCGCGCGGGGCCAGCCGCTGCGCCTGGGCCACCGCGCGGGCCTGCTCCGCCAGCCGCTCGGCGCCGAGCAGCTCGCCGCGGATCGGACCGACGAGGAGCTCGTCGAGCCCGGGGCGCGAAGGTCGGCCGAGGCGGCGGGCGATGGCGCCGGAAAGCGTGAGGCGGGGGATGGCGACTCTCGGGGCTCTGGTGGTGCGACGACTGAGGCGAGCTGAAGGTAAATCGCTCGGGTGGGGGGGAGTCTAGGGTGCGGGGGCGGGCCGAGCCGCCGGATCGCACTCCACTTCATCCCGAGCGGAGCTCCACTTCATCCCGAGCACAGCGAGGGATCTTGCCAGGGGATGGCTCGAGAACGGCGGAGAAGATCCCTCGCTGCGCTCGGGATGAGGTATTCTCACGCTCGGGGTGAGGTACCTCCGCCCCCTACCGCTCCTTCCGATACATCCGCATCGCCACCGGCGACGCCACCAGCACGATCGCCGCGGAGGCCGCCAGCACCCAGGCCACGTCGGTCCCCGCCGCCCTGCCGTGCATCAGCCCGCGCGACGCGTTGGCCAGATGGGTCACCGGGTTCCGCCCCACGATCGCCTGGAGCCAGGGCGGCATGGTGGACAGGTCCACGAAGATGTCGCTCGCGAAGGTGAGCGGCATGAGGAACACGAAGCTCGTGGTCATGACCGACTCGGCGTTCCGGACCAGCATACCCACGATGATCCAGCACCAGGAGAGGGCAAGGCAGAAAGTCAT
>DASUSR010000222.1:0-3623 GCA_036375015.1 Gemmatimonadales bacterium | reverse complement strand
GCTCTTCATCGGCAACTTCATCCACCCCCCGAATCTCGATGCCGCCGAGCGGCTGGTGCACCGGATCGTCCCGCTGATCCTGCGCGAGCTGCCGCTCGCCGAGCTGCGGATCGTGGGTCCCGATCCGGGCCCCGCTCTCCTCGCGTCGCGCAGCGAGCGGGTCACGGTGACCGGGTGGGTGCCCGATACCGGGGAGCACCTGGAGGATGCCGCCGTCGTGGTCGCACCGCTTCGGCTGGGCGGCGGGATGCGGGTCAAGGTGGGTGAGGCGCTGGCCGCGGGCAAAGCCGTGGTGGCGACACCGCTCGCGGCCGAAGGGCTCGAGGTGGAGGACGGGAACCAGCTCCTGCTCGCCGAGAGCGACGAGAGCTTCGCGTCGGCGGTGGTGGCGCTGCTGCGCGATCCCGAGCGGCGTGCCGCCTTGGCCGGACGCGCCCGCGCGTGGGCTCGCGACGCCCTGACCTGGGACCGGCCGGTCGCCGCTTTCGAGGCGCTGTACCAGTCGCTCGGACGCGACTCGCCCCGGGGATGAGCCTGCACCCGGTGCTGGAGCGCCTCTTTGCCGCGTGGCACGACGCGGGGGTCGTGTGGGCGCTGCTCCGCGAGCCGGCCGACCCGGCCCGGCCCGAAGGCGACATCGATCTCCTGCTCGACAGCGCTTCCGCGGATGCCGCGGAAGCCATCGCCCGCGAGCAGGGCTTCGTGCCCGTGCCCGGGCACCGGTTCGACCGGCATCTGCTCCGGTTCGATCGTGCCAGCGGACAGTGGCTCTGGCTGCATTGCGTCACCGAGCTGACGTTCGGACCCTACCGGGCGGTGCGGCCCCGGGCGGAGTGCCAGTGCCTGGAGTCGCGGCGCATGGCGGGGCTCCTGGCGCTGCTCGCCCCGGAGCACGAATTCTGGGTCACGCTCATGCACGGCCTGCTGGACCAGGGGCGCCTCTCGGAGCGGACCCGGCGGCGGCTCGCCGGCACCGCCGCACGGGCGCGGTCCGGCGGTGCGCTGCCTGACGCGCTCGGCGCCCTGCTTCCGGCCGGCTGGACGCCTCGTCTGGTGCTGGAGCGTGCGACCGTCGGCGATTGGCCCGGACTGGAGGGACTCGCACTACCGCTCCGGAAGGCCGCGGCTCGACTCGGCCGTCCCGCGCTTTCGCGGCGGCTCCTCGGTCTCGCTCCCCGCGTCGTCGCGGAGCTGCGGACCGCCCGAGCCAGGCGAGGCGTCAGCGTGGCCCTGCTCGGGCCCGACGGCGCCGGCAAGTCCACGCTGGGCGAATCCCTCCGCCGATCGTCGGTGTTTCCCTCCCGGCAGGTGTACATGGGTCTCACCGGCGGGTGGCTGCGTCACGTGGACCGGTTGCGGGTGCCCGGAATCGTGCGCGTGGGCCGGCTGCTGGTCATCTGGGGGCGGTATCTCCGGGGGCAGTATCACGTGTACCGCGGCAGGCTCGTGGTCTTCGACCGCTACGTGCTGGACGCCGAGGTTCCGCCGCCTTACCCGCTCGGCCCGTTCGGCCGTCTGGCCCGCCGGATCGACGGCCGATCGTGTCCCCCGCCGGATCTCGTGCTCATCCTTGATGCCCCCGGAACGGTCATGCACCAGCGCAAGGGGGAGTACACGCCGGAGACTCTGGAGGACTGGCGCCAGCGGTTCCTCGGGTTGGGGACTCGCCTCGCCTGCGCCCGGGTGCTGGACACGACGCAGCCCCCGGACGTGGTGCAGTCCGAGGCGATGGAGCAGATCTGGCGGCTCTATGCGAAGCGGTGGACGGGCGCGTGAGCGATTGTCCCGGGCTGCTCGACCTGCTGCATCCCGACGGTCTCGCCGGGCGGGTCGGCGTCGTCGGCGAGGGCTGCCCCGATCGGCTCCGCCCGGACGCGCGAGAGGCGGCGCCACCGTGGGATCTCGCGATCGTCGCGCCCTCCGCATCCGAGGCGCGCTCGGGCGGCTGGACCGAGCGGGCCGCGACGCACACCGAGCGGTCGATGGCGGCAGAGGGCCTGGTCTACGTGCTGGCGCCTCCGCGCGCCCGGGCCCGCCTTGCCCTGGCGCTGGCGCGGCGGGGCTTTCCGGCTGAAGGGACCTTCCTGCACCTGCCCAGCCCCGCGGCCAGCGAGCTCCTGCTGCCGCTCGAGCGCCAGGCCTTCGAGGGCGCCGTGCACCGCTTGCTCGCGCCGGGCTCGAGTCGCAGCCGGGCGCTGCTGGTCGCCGCCGGCGTCCCCGGTGCGCTACGGATGCTGGCTCGCCTGCACCCCTCGGTGGGGCTGCTGGCCCGCCGTCCGTCCTCCCGGCCGCTGGCGAGCTGGATCTCCGCGACAGAGCCCCGCCGGCGTCTCGCCATGATTCGAGTCCGCTGGCGGCTCGACCGGGCGCGGGCCGTGATCCACCTGCTCCCTGAGTCGCGCGCCGAGGGGGCGGTGGTCAAGGTCGCACTGAGGGAACCCGATCCCGCGGGCGGCCTCGAGCGGGAAGCTGCGGCGCTGGCGGAGCTCGCACCCGCCGCGCGCGCCGCGGGGGCCGCCGTGCCCGCCGGCACGCTGAGCTCGCCGGCGTCGCGCTGCCCCGCGCTCCTGCTCGACCGGCTGGCGGGCACTCCGGCATTCACCCTGCTCGCTGCGCGGCCCACCGCCTACGAGGGGGTGGTGCGCGGTCTCGGAGCCTGGCTGGAAGCGTGGAGCCGGGCGACCTGTCGCGCGCGCCACCTGGACGCGGCGACCCTCGACGCGTGGGTCCTCGGGCCGGCGCGACGCCTCGCGGACCGTTTCGAGGGTGGCGCGGAGTACAGTGCCTGGCTCGAGTCGCGATGCAAGCCCCTCGTGGGACGTGCCGTGCCGGTCGTCGCCACGCACAACGATCTCACCATGTCCAATGTCCTGGTACAGCCCGGTGGAAAGCTCGGCATCGTGGACTGGGAGGCCGCGGCAGCCGAGGGGCTCCCGCTCCGCGACTTCGCCTATGCCGCGGTGGACGCCACCGCGGCCCGCGACCGGTATCGCGACCGGCCCGGTGCGTTCGATCGTTGCTTCGGCGCCGGCGGGAGCGGGGTGGTCGGCGAGGTTCTGCGGCGGCTGCGGCGGGCAGTCGACCTACCCGAGGACTTCGCCACGGTCGCGTTCCATGCCTGCTGGCTCCAGCACGCCGAGGACGAGCAGCGCAAGCGCGGGCCCGGCGAGCGGCTGCCGTTCCTCGAGTGCGTGCGGCGAGCCGCCGTCCTCCGGGGGCGGATATGACGGGGCTGCGGCGGGCGGACTGGCGTTTCCTGCTTCCGGCGCCGCCCGAAGGCCGCTACCGGCGGCTCGCGCTGCTCGGCGGCACCGACGAGCTGTGCGATGGTCTCAACGCGGTGGCCGAAGGGATCGCGACAGGTCTGGACGCGGTGGAGGATGCGGACGTGGTGGTGGTGATGGCCGGCAGCGACGTTCCGCTCGACTCGGTGCTCGATCGGCTCCGTCCCTCCGCGGTGCTCCACCTCGAGGTGGATCGCCGCCGATCCGGGCGCCGCAGCCTCAGCCCGGCGCGGCTGGGCCGGCGGCTCCGGCGCCGAGGATTGACCCCTACCGCGTGGCACTGGGTGATCCCGCATTTCGAGGGTGCCCGACGACACATTCCCCTCGATGCGGCCCAGG
>DASUSR010000221.1:0-5057 GCA_036375015.1 Gemmatimonadales bacterium | reverse complement strand
CACCAGTGACCGAACAGCTCGGTGTCGAAGGGTGCCACGATGACCCCGCCGCGTCCCCCCGCGTCCCCGGCCGCGACCTCCGCCAGTAGACCGCTGAAGTGTTCCGCGTGGCTCCGGGCCCGGCCCGCCGCCCTGGCGGGGTCGTAGGGCCGCTTGTCCCCGAGGTCGCTGCCCGCCGCGCTCACCCGCCACAGCCGGAGCCCGCCCGGCCACCGCATCTTGTGGAACTCCAGGTACCACTCGTCGCCCGGGTAGCCCTGCCAGCGACTCCAGACCTGCATCGATGCGCGAGGGTCGCGGACGTAGACGGACACGTCCCCGCCGAGCGCCTGGGACACCCGGTAGGCCTGGTACGGCGACCTCGCGCCGCCGACCGGCAGGCCCAGGGCGCTGGCCGCGTGCAGCGTCGGGTCGCCGCCGGGATCGCCGTAGATGCCGAGCGGCCGGCCGGCCCCGGCCAGGTGGGCGTCCACGAAGAAGTAGCGGAAGCCCGCGTCGCCGACGTGCTCCTCGATCCCCCGGCGGATCGTCGCCCTCGGGGCGCCCGGGGCCGGGTGCCACGCGCCGCGGGGACGGTAAGCGCACTCGGGAAGCCAGCAGCCGGCCGGCGCACGGCCGAAGACCCGCCGATGCTCCTGGGCCCCGACGGCGAGCTGCAGCCGGATGCTCTCATCCCGCGCGAGCAGTGGGAGGAACCCGTGGGTCGCGGCGGATCCCATCAGCTCGAGGCGGCCCGCCGCCTCCAGCGCCCGGAAAGCGGCCGGCAGGTCCGCCTCGATCTCGTGGAAGAGGCGGCGCAGCCGGAGGAGACGGGTCCGCCAGAAGCTCACCAGAGGCATCAGCGCGCCCTCGCCGGTGGTCGAGAGCGAGGCGGGCGCCTCGTCGCAGGCCGCGAGCCGCTGGGTGAAGAACGCCTCCATCTCCACCCGGAACGCCGGGCTGGCCAGCTGGGCCGCGAGCACCGGCGTGAAGCCCATGGTGACCGGCGCGGGCACGCGCTCCCGCTCGAGGCCCCGCAGCGTCTCCAGCAGTGGGAGATAGCTGTCGAGCGCCGCCTCGCAGAGCCAGTCGCTCCCGTGCGGCCAGCGCCCGTGGTTCAGCACGTAGGGCAGGTGGGTGTGGAGCGTGAGAACGAAGTCGGCGGGAGGAGCGCTGCTCACCGGACCGCGGCCCCGTGCACCAGCGCGCGCCGATACACCTCGAGATAGGCGTCCACCGAGCGCTCCCAGCCGAAGTCGCGCGCCATGCCCTGCCGCATGATCGCCTGCCACCTGGCGGTGTCGGTGTAGGTGGCCAGCGCGCGGAGGGCGGCGTCCTGGAACGCCTCGGGGGTGTAGCCGTCGAAGGCGAAGCCGGTGACGCCGTCGTCCACCGTGTCCGCCAGCCCGCCGACGCGCCGCACCACCGGCGGGGCGCCGTAGCGCTGCGCCCGCATCTGGGTGAGCCCGCAGGGCTCGTAGAGCGAGGGCATAAGGAAGATGTCGGCGCCTGCCATGAGCCGGTGCTCCAGGCGATCGGTGAAGTCGAGCTGGACGCCGATCCGATTGGGCGCGGCGGTCGCCAGCTCCACCAGAGCCCGCTCGTATCGCGCGTCTCCGCTGCCGAGGAACACGAACTGGGCGTCACCGGTGAACAGGTCCGGCGCCGCCAGGATCAGGTCGAGCCCCTTCTGCGTCACCAGGCGGCCGGTCATGCCGAAGAGCGGAACCCGGCGCCGCTGGGGCAACCCGAAGGAGCGCTGCAGCGCCGCCTTGCAGCGCCGCTTCCCGTCCAGCTTCTCGGCCGAGTATTGGGCGGTGATCTGCGAGTCGGTGGCTGGGTTCCAGATCCGCTGGTCGATCCCGTTGAGCACGCCGGCCAGGCGGTCGCCCAGCGCAGTGAAGGCATCGTGCAGCCCGAAGCCGCCGCCCGGAGTCGTGAGCTCGCGCGCCTGGGTGGGACTCACCGTGGTGACGAAATCGGCGAAGGCCAGGCCTCCCTTGAGGAAGTTGGCCTTGCCGTACCACTCGAGCTGCTGCCAGTTGTAGACCTCCCACGGGAGGCCCACGTCGGGAATGATCTCGGGGCCGAAGTGCCCCTGATACCCAGGGTTGTGCACCGAGAGCACGGTGGTGACCCGGGACGCCCACGGATCGCCCGCGAGCACGCTGCGCAGATAGACCGGGGCCAGGGCGGTGTGCCAATCGTGGGCGTGGAGCAGCACCGGGCCGGGGACCAGGCGGGGGAGGGCCGTCAGCGCCGCGAGCACGAAGAACGCGAAGCGCCGCGCGTTGTCGGGGTAGTCGCCTCCACTCTCGCCGTAGATGCCGAGCCGGTTGAAGTATTCCAGGTGCTCCACGAAGAACACGGCAGGGCCCGCGTGCGGCCCCGCCACCCGGAACACCCGCGCCTCCTCGGCCCGCCCACCGATGGTCACCACGAACGGCTGGCCTACCGGCTCCAGGTCGGGGTCCTCGTCACGCACCGTGCGGTACAGCGGGAGGATGGCGGCCACGCCCAGGCCGCCGGCCTGCTGGAAGGCCGCGAGGCCGCTCACCGCCTCGGCGAGGCCGCCGGTGCGGGCGTAGGGGTAGTACTCGGCGGTCAGGTGAACGACGGAGACCGGGTCGCCGGTGCCGGTCGTCAGCGGGGGCGCGGCGGTCGCCGGAACGAGCCCCGGCCCGTGTAGCAGTGCCATCTATGCCTCATGCCGTCGGCGGGTCGTCACCCGACGCCTCGCCCCGGATCGCCGGGGCATAGTATTCCTGCACGTAGTTCTGGACCATGCGTCGCGCGGTGAAAGTGCCGCCGGCGAGCCGCATGGCGTGCCGCATCTTCTCCACCCAGCCGAGCGGGATGCCGTCGCGGTTGCGGGTGTAGAACAGCGGGATGACCTGGTCTTCCAGCAGCCGATAGAAGCGGTCGGCGTCGGCGGTGTCGGCGTCCTCGCTCTCACCCGCGGCGGCGATCGCCCAGCCGCTCAGGCCGTCGTATCCCTCCTGCCACCAGCCGTCCAGCGTGCCGAGCTGGGGCACGCCGTTGAGCCCCGCCTTCATCCCGCTCGTGCCCGAGGCCTCGAGCGGCACCCGCGGCAAGTTGAGCCACAGGTCCACCCCCTGTACCAGGAGGTGGGCCAGGTGCATGTCGTAGTCTTCCAGGAACGCTACCCGACCCTCGAACTCGGGGTCGCGGGTGAACTGGTAGACGCTCTGCAGCACTTCCTTGCCCGGATTGTCGGCGGGGTGTGCCTTCCCTGCAAAGATGATCTGCACCGGCCGCCACGGGTCCACCAGCAGCCGCCGCAGGCGGTCGAGGTCGCGGAAGATCAGGTTGGCGCGCTTGTAGGTGGCGAAACGGCGGGCGAAGCCGATGGTGAGCGCGGTGGGGTCGAGCAGGGTGCCGGCGCCGACCACCTGGGCCGCCTCCTTGAACCGGCCGGCGAAGCGGCGCCGGGCGTCCTCCCGCACGTGGTTGCCGAGGATCAGCTTGAGGCGGGTGTGCGCGTCCCACAGCTTGGCATGGTCCAGCGTGAGCACCTGGTCCCAGAGTCCGGCCTCGTCCAGCCGGTCGCCCCACTCGGGGCCGAGGTGCTCGTCGAGCAATGCCATGATCGGGCTCGCCATCCAGGTGGCGAGGTGCACCCCGTTGGTGACGTGCCCGACCGGCACCGCTTCCCACGGGCGCCCGGGCCAGAGGTCGCGCCAGAGGTTGCGGGACACCTGGCCGTGCCGGCGGGAGACGCCGTTCACCCGTCCCGAGAGCCGCATGGCGGTGACGGTCATGTGGAACTGGCGGGGCAGGGCAGGATGCGCCCCGATGGCGAAGAGCTGCTCCCGGTCGATGCCCATCTGCTCCCAGATCGGACCGGTGCAGGCCTCGAGTTGCTCGACGGTGAACGCGTCGTGGCCCGCGGGGACGGGCGTGTGGGTGGTGAAGATGCTCTCGGCCCGGACGCCGCGTGCGGCCTGCTCGTAGCTCTCGCCCCGGGCCATCCGCTCGCGGATCCGCTCGATCAGCATGAAGGCGGCGTGGCCCTCGTTGGCGTGCCACACGGCCGGATCGATCCCCATCGCGCGGAGCACGCGGACGCCGCCCACGCCGAGGATCCACTCCTGGCGCACCCGCAGCTCGGGACCGCCGGCGTACAGCTTGTTCATCAGGCCGCGGTCGTCGGGGTGGTTGAGCTCCAGGTTGGTGTCCAGCAGGTAGATGGGCACCCGGCCCACCAGCATCCGCCAGGCGCGCACGTGAACCGGGCGGCCGGACGTCTCCACCACCGTGAGATACGGGTGGTGGTGCGCACCGGCGACCGGCTCCAGCGGCGTGAGGGTGACGTCGTACTCCTCGTCGCTGTCCTCCTGCCAGCCGTCCAGCCGGAGCTGCTGGTCGAAGTAGCCCTTCATGTAGAACAGGCCCACGCCGACCATCGGCACGCCGAGGTCGCTCGCCGCCTTGCAGTGGTCCCCCGCGAGCACACCCAGACCGCCGGAGTAGATTGGCACCGAGCTGTGCAGCCCGAATTCGGCGCAGAAGTAGGCCACCGGGCGCCCGTCGAGCTGCGGGTAGGTCCGCGCGAACCAGGTGTCGCGGCTCGAGGTCTCGTGCTGCAGCCGCTCCATCACCTCGTCGTAGCGGCGCAGGAAGTCGGCGTCGCTGGCCCAGACCGCGAGGCGGGCCGGGTCGGCGCGGCAGAGCAGCTCGAGCGGGTTGTGGCGGGTGAAGTGCCAGAGGGCCGGGTCGATGGTCCGGAACAGCGCTCGGGCCTCCCGGCTCCAGCTCCACCAGAGGTTCTTCGCCAGGGCGGTGAGGCCTTCGATGCGCGCGGGGAGATACGGAATGCGGGTGGGGTGGGCAGTCATGGGACAATACTAGCGGGGCAGCGGGGCGGGCGGGCAGGGGGGCGGATTGGTGGGCGGGCAGGCGGGCAGAGGGGCAGGCGGGCAGACTGGCAGGTGGGCAGGCGGAGTAGACTCGGCGGGGTCGGCGTCGGCGGGTCGGCGGGTCGGTGGTTGGAGGCGCGAGTACGCGGCGACGGGGCGCCAGTGCTGCGTGCCCTACCTCATCCCGAGCGGAGCGAG
>DASUSR010000220.1:0-3107 GCA_036375015.1 Gemmatimonadales bacterium | reverse complement strand
GCCGGCGCCATGGTGCCGCTCGGTGCCTCGGGGCCGGTCGGCGCGACACATCCCATCACCAGCACGCAGGCCAGCCGGCTCAGCCATCTCGAGCTCCCCATCGCTACCTCCAGGTCGAGGGAATCCGCTGGGGCACGATACTGCCAGCTCCACTGCCGGTCTTGTCTTCAACGCGGGCGTTTGGACCCGGACGAACATCCCGCTGTGTGCGGCCGGCGCCCCCGGGACGTCTGATTGGGTAGAGTTGCGAACTGCACCATCAAGAGAGCACGCGATGACGACCTCCTGCCGGCCGGTCCCGGTGACGATGGGAAGCCCGATGTTCAAGTCGCTGGAGTTGGATGGCTTCACCGTTACTGAGGCCTGGTTCCCCGCCGCAGGGTATCTCTCGCGTCACACCCACGATCGCGCCTGCGTCGCGGTAATGCTGGACGGCTCGTTCGAGCTGGAGATCGCCGGACGAGCCCATCATTGTCCGCCGACCACGGTGGCCATCGAGCCGCCCGGCGAAACCCACGCCAATCGGATGGGGCCCGCGGGCGCCCATGTCGTCGTGCTCCAGCCCGACCCGGCCAGGGCCGAGCTCCTCCGCCCCTTCGCAATGTTCCTCGATCGAGTTTCTCACCGTCATCATGCGGGGATCGCCGGCCAGGCGGCGCGGCTGGCGGCGGAGCTGAGCTGCCCCGATGACCTCGCCCCGCTGGCGGTGGAGGCGGCCGTGCTGGAGATGCTGGTCACGTTGGCGCGGCTCGACCGTGACGCCACGCGCACTCCCCGCTGGCTGCTGCGTGCGCAGGAGCTGGTGCATGCGCGGTTCAGGGAGCCGCTGCGGGTCGGCGAGGTGGCGCGCGCGGTCGAAGTGCATCCCGCGCACCTGGCCCGTGCCTTTCGACGTCACTTCGGAGTATCGCTGGGATCCTACGTGCGGCGGCTTCGGCTGGAATGGGCCGCCGCGGAGCTGGCCCGCTCGGAGGGCCCACTCGCGAGCGTCGCCCTGGCCGCGGGGTTCGCCGACCAGAGTCACTTCAGCCGTATGTTCAAGCTCCACACCGGCCTGACGCCCAGGGTGTACCGCCGGCTCAGGCGCCGCTGAGTCTGGCGACCTGCCGCCACGGGCCCCATGTTATGGCTGGCCCATGGCCACCTCCTTCGATCGTCTCAGCCTCGCCCTCTCCGACCGCTACCGCATCGAGCGCGAGCTCGGCGCCAGCGGCATGGCCACGGTGTACCTCGCCCAGGATCTCAAGCACGATCGCAGGGTCGCCATCGAGGTCCTCAAACCGAAGCTCGCCGCCGTCCGGCGCCGAGCGGTTTCTCTCCGAGATCAGGACCACCGCCCTGAAAATCCGCGTGTCGGGGGTTCGATTCCCTCTCTGGCCACTCCATCCATCTCACGATCCGTCTTTAGCGGCAACGAACCCGGAAGCCCGGAACTCGTTGCCGCTCTTTGCCCGCTACGGGATGTACTGAAAGTTGTTCCCCGGGCGCACGCCCCCGAGCACCTCGATCCTTCCCCGCCCGTTCACGATCACCCGACCCCCGACCATGCCCGCACGCACGACGGGCATCGGCGCCTTGTTCACCCATCGGTTGGTAACCGGGTCATAGACGCTCGTGGCCGCCGTGAGCGAATAGGTGCCGTCCGCGTTCCGCCGGTACCCTCCCATCATGTACAGCTTTGCGCCGAGTGTGGCAAAGGCTGCCCGCCGGCGAACCGCACGCGGCGTCGCCCTCTCCGTCTACGTATCGGTCGCAGGGTCGTAGACATCGAGCACGCTGGACTCGGCGTGGGCGACGTACAGCTTCCCGCCGATGGTGCCGCCCTCCGGCAGAGACACCCGGGGTGGAATGGCGAGCTCCGTCCACGTGTCCGTGCGGGGGTCGTACCGGAACAGCCAGCGGTCGGGATGTCCCGGCGGGAGCCCGTACTCTCCGAAGTAGAAGCAGTCCTCGGCGTCGTAGCAGCTCGTGACCACATAGAGCTTGTTGTCGATGACGCCGGACACCCCGTCGAATCCGGTGATCGGCAGGTCCCGCTTGCGGGTCCAGGTATCGGCCGCGGGATCGTAGACGAAGAGTCGCCCGGGGTAGTACCGGTAGCCGGCTCGTCCGCCCGAGACATAGATCTTGCCGTCGATGACTCCGGCTCCGTTCGTCCCTCTGAGCGGCAGGGGCAGCGACGCCTTCGCGGCCCAGCGGTTCGCGGCGACGTCGTACGCCATCACCTTGCTGAGACTCCGGTCGGTCGCGGTCGCACCGCCGATGACGTAGAGGATCGACTGACCGCTCGCGTTGGGTATCATCGCGGTGGTGAAGCGCGACATCTGGTTGCTCCACAGGTCCCGGCGTGCGATCCAGGTGTTGGTGCTGACGGCGAGCTCCGCGTCGCTGACCGTGCCCGTGGGACCCGTCGGCGATTCCGTGTCGTCCCGGCAGGCGGCCGCGGCGAGCAGGATGGCGCCCGCGATGGCGAATGATCGAGTGTTCATGGGGAGGCTCCCTCGGCTGCCGTGGCAGGGGTGCCGAGACAGGTGGGCGAGGCATCGCGTCGGGTGAGCGGCCCCGGGGCACCCCGGGCAGGTGCACCCACTGTACAGCGCGGCCCGGCGGGCGCAAGCGTCTCAGCCGGGGTGTCGTCGGCGCTCCAGAAGCTCCCGCTCGGCGCTGTTCCCGCACCCGGCGATCGCCGCGTCGTAGGTCCTCCGCCGCCTCCGCGCTCCGCCCGATCCTCGACCAGCCGGAGTGCCTCGGCCGGCCCCGAAACCTCGGCCACTACCACCGCCCGGTTGAGCGCCACGATTGGACTCGGCGCCATCGCCATCAGCTGGTCGTAGAGCCGGAGGATCTGCTCCCAGTCCGTAGCGGCCGCCGTAGGCGCGTCGCTGTGAACGGCGTTGATCGCCGCCTGGAGCTGATAGGGTCCCGGCCGGTTGCGCCGCAGGCACTCCCGCACGATCGCCTGCCCCTCGGCGACGAGACCGCGATCCCAGAGCCCGCGATCCTGATCCGCCAGCAGCACCAGAGACCCCTCCGGCGAGGTGCGGGCCGCCCGGCGCGACTCGACCAGCAGCATGAGCCGAGCAGCCCCAGCACCTCCGGCTCGGCGG
>DASUSR010000219.1:0-3919 GCA_036375015.1 Gemmatimonadales bacterium | reverse complement strand
CGTCCGCTGGATGCCCTGCCGGGCGAGCTTCTCGAGAAAGCCCGTCACCTCCGGACGCACCCGGTCGGCGTACTCGATGATGCCCGCGCCTTTCCCGTCCACCGCCACGTAGGCCCGGAGCTCCGCCCCCGGAGACCCGTCGAGCAACCCGCGGAGGTCGGGTCCGGCGCCCGGGGCGAGGGCCTTGATGTAGCTCCAGCCTCCGACGCTCACCCGACGCCCGTCCACCGTGCCGGTGACGCCCTGGCCGGGCGCCTCCACCACGTCGCGGCTCACCGGCGGTTCGATGGCACGGGCCCGGGCCTCGTCCACCACCATCCGGGCGAGCAGGTGCCCCGAGCGCTGCTCCACCCCTGCGGCCAGGCGCAGCAGCTCCTGCTCGTCCGCGTTCCGGTCCACCAGCACGCGGGACACCTGGGGCCGGCCGAGCGTGAGCGTGCCGGTCTTGTCGAAGATCGCCACGCGCACGCCGCCGAGCTGCTCGAGGGCGGTGCCGTTGCGGAAGATGATCGCGGCGCGGGCGGCCCGGTTGATCCCGCCGATGATGGCGACCGGAGTGGCGAGAATGAGGGGGCAGGGCGTCGCGACCACGAGGATCGCGAGAATCCGGTCCGGATCGCCCGAGGCAAGCCAGGCGACCGCGCAAACCAGCAGCGTTGCAGGGGTGAACCACACCGCGTAGCGGTCGGCCAGGCGCTGGAGCGGCGACTTGCTGGCCTGGGCGGTGCGGACCAGCTCCACGATCCGGGCGTACTGGCTCTCCCGCGCCAGCGCGGTGGCCTGGAGGGTGAGCGGCCCTTCCAGGTTGAGGCTCCCGCTCCGGAGCGTCACGCCGGGCGTCGCGGTGAGCGGCATCGGCTCGCCGCTGATGCGGGAGACATCCACGTGCGAGCGGCCCTCGGTCACCACGCCGTCGCAGGGCACCATCTCGCCGGGCCGGATGAGCAGCAGATCGCCCACGGCCACCGCGTCGGCGGCCACGTCCTCCACCCCGTTCGCGCCCAGCAGCCGGTGCGCCAGCCGCGGCGCCGCCGCCTCCAGCTCGCGCACCGCCTCGGATGCGCGACCCTCGGCGTAGCGCTCGAGCGACTCGCCGCCCGTCTGCATCAGCACGACGATGAGTCCGGGAAGCGGCTGCTGGAGGATGACGGCGGTGACGATGGCCAGCATGGCCACGAGGTCGGCCGCGAAGCGGCCGGACATCATGCCCCGGACCGTGCGCCACACCACGGGCACGCCGGTGAGCACGAGCCCCGCGGTCCAGACCGCCCGGGCATGGGACGGGCCGGCGCCCAGGTGCAGCGCCAGCCCGATGAGAAGGAAGAGCAGCGCGCCGGCCGGCAGGATGGCGGCGCCCCGGCCGATCAGTGCCCGGAGGCCACCTGGACCGAGTCGCCGCCCCGGCGGAGGCTGAAGCCCACCCCCCGCACCGTGCTCAGGAGCTGTTCCCCCGCGGCCTGGGTCAGCTTGCGCCGCAGGTTCCCCACGTGCACGTCCACCACGTTGCTCTCCGGATCGAAGTGCATGTCCCATACCTTCTCCAGGAGCGTGGTCCGGCGCACGACCTCCTCCGGGTGCAGCAGGAAGAACTCGAGGAGCTGGAACTCCTTGGGGGTGAGGTCGAGCCGGTGCTCGTTCACCAGCGCGACGTGGCGCAGCCGGTCCAGGGTGATGGGCCCGTAGCGCAGCACCTCGAGCCGCTCGGCGCCGCCGCGCCGGTGCAGCGCGCGGATCCGGGCCAGCAGCTCGTCGAACCGGAACGGCTTGGAGAGGTAGTCGTCGGCGCCGGCATCGAGACCGCGCACCACGTCCTCGACCGCGTCTCGCGAGGTGAGCATGAGGATCGGGGTGTTCCGTCCCTCGCGCCGCAGCTCGGTGGCGATCTGGAAGCCGTTCTTCTTGGGGAGCACGACGTCGAGCAGGATGATGTCGTACTCATAGACGTGGGCCAGCATGGAGGCCTCGTCGCCGTCGGGGGCGACATCTACCACGTAGCCCTCTTCCTTCAAACCTTGCTCGATGAACCCGGCGACCTTCCGGTCGTCCTCCACCACGAGAATCTTCATAAGGCCGAATCTGTAAGGGCGTGAGTGAACCGGCGACGAAGCCAGTATGAAGATCCCTTCAGGCCCTGTCCAGGTCCGGGGATGCCGGGAGTTCCAGGACGAAACGGCCGTGGTCCGCTAGCGGCACCGCCCGGAGCTCGCCACCCAGCAAGCGCGCCAGCCGGCGGGAGAGCGGCAACCCCAGCCCGACACCCGTCTCGTCCCCTTCCTTCTTGCTCACGTAGATGTCGAAGATGCGCTCGATCTCGGTCGCGGGGATCCCGCGGCCTTCATTCTCCACCGTGAAGCAAACCAGCCCGCCTGAGGCGTCCACGGATGCCCGGATGGCGCCCGCGGTGGGCGAGTGCTGGATGGCATTGCCCAGGAGGTTCACCAGGATCTGCTCCACCCGGCTCGCGTCGGTCTGGCAGCTGGGCAGATCCGGCGGCGCCTCGACCGTCACGGTGATGCCCTTGGTTTCCGCCGCCGGCGTCATCCGGCCCACGGCTCTCCGCAGCACCGCGCCGGGCTCGACCGGCCGGATCACCGGCTTGAGCCGGTCCTCGTCCAGCCGGCTCAGGTCAAGCAGATCGTTGATCAGGCCTATCGCCTGCTGAGCGGAGTCCAGCACCTCGAACGCCGCACGCGGCACCGTGGCCGGGTCCTTCTTCCGCACCAGCATCTCCGACCAGCCGAAGACCGCCGCGAGCGCGTTGCGCAGCTCGTGGTTCACCATGGCGAAGAAGCGCTCCCGGGTGCGGTGGAGCGCCTGGACCTCCTCCAGCAGCCGGGCGCTCTCCTCGTGGAGTCGCGCGTTCTCCACGGCCGCGCCGGCGGTGGCGGCCAGGAGCACGGCGACGTGCTCGTCCTCCTCGGTGAAGGTGCCGCCGCCCAGCTTCTCGGTGAGATAGAGATTGCCGAACACCCCCCGGCGGCCCACGATCGGCACGCCGAGGAAGGAGCGCATCGGGGGATGGTGCGGGGGGAAGCCGTAGGAATCGGGATGCAGGGTGAGATCGGGCAGCCGGATGGGCCGGGCTTCCCGGATCACCAGGCCCAGGATCCCGTGCCCGCGTGGCGGGGGGCCGATCAGCTCCCGCTGCGCGGCGTCGATACCATAGGTGGTGAAGCTCTCCAGGACCCTGCCGTCGGGCGCGAGCACGCCGATGGCGGCGTAGTGGGCCCCGATGATCTCCGCCGCCACCCGGACCACGCGGTCGAGCACCCCGTCCAGGGAGACCTCGGTGATGAGGGCCGAGGTGGCCAGCACCAGCCGCTCGAGCTGCTGCTCCTGACCTGCCCGCGACGTGTCGGGAAGGGTAGCCATAGTCCCGGAAAGCAAGCCGGGTAAGGTGTCCGGCGGAACCCCAAGTGCCGTTTCCCTTCACTTTCATCGTTCCTTCACATCTGACCCGGTATCCTGCTCTCGTCCTGAGGAGGAGCGACGACAGATGAATTTGCGGCATGTGGTGGTGGCGACCGACGAGTCGGACGCGGGGCGGCAGGCGGTCCGCGCCGGCGTGGACGTCGCTGCCCGGGCCTCGGCCAGGGTGACGGTGATGCGTACCGTGCCGATTCCGGCAGTGCCGGTATTCGTGGGGGTACGCGGTGGGAGCGAGGGTTTCGGGGGCACCAGCGAGGCGGTCGAGGTCGAGCGGCTCGAGCGCTGGCTCGAGGCCGACGTGCTGCCGCCCGACGATCGGCATGGAGTCCTCACGGCGATCGCGTTCGGAGTACCGGGGGTGGAGATCTGCCGCTTCGGCGAGGGCCGGGAAGCCGACCTCCTGGTGCTCGGCCGCAAGCCGCGGAGTCAGGTGGTCCGGCTTCTCCTGGGCGACACCGCCGACGCGGTGGCCCGCCGCAGCCGGTTGCCC
>DASUSR010000218.1:0-10185 GCA_036375015.1 Gemmatimonadales bacterium | reverse complement strand
GGCGGCCAGCCGGCCGAGGTCGGCGAGCGTGATGATCCCCACGAGACGGTGTTCCGCGTCCACCACCGGCAGGTCGGTGTAGACGGCCTGGTCCAGGTGGGCGAGCAGGAGGTCGAGGGAGGCCGACTCCGCCACCACGGCAGCCGCGGGATCGAACGCATCCCTCACCCGCAGGCCGGCCATGACGTCCCGGTCGGTGCCGTGCTGGAGCCGCTCGCCCCGGCGGCGGAGCCACCCGCTGTAGAGGGAGTCGGGCTCGATGCGGCGGGCCACCAGGTTGGCGACTACGGTGGTGAGCATGAGCGGGAGCACGATCTCGTAGTCGTTGGTCATCTCGAACACCAGCAGCATGCCGGTGATCGGGGCCGCGGTGGAGGCCGCCACGACGGCGCCCATGCCGACCAGGGCGTAGGCCTCCGGCCGGAGGTTGAGCCCGGGAAAGAGCGAGGCGAGCCCGACGCCGAACGCGCCGCCGGTGGCCGCCCCGATGTAGAGGGACGGGGTGAAGACCCCGCCCGAGCCGCCGGCCTGGAGGGTGATCGAGGTCGCGAGGATGCTGCCGAGCGCGAGCAGCGCGAGCCGGTCCCAGCTCATGCCGCCGAACACGTCGAGGTGCACGGCCAGGTGGCCATGGCCCACCAGCAGGCCGCCCGAGATGAGCACCAGCAGCCCCACCAGCGTGCCGCCGAGCAGCGCGATGAGCGCGGGGTGCGCGGGCGTCCGGCGCACCAGCGCCTCGGTCCCGAAGAAGGTGCGGACGAAGAGGGCCGAGACCAGGCCGGCCACGACGCCCAGGATGGGATAGAACACGATCAGCTCGCGCTGGAGCACGACCCCGTACTCCTCGGGAATGGGGAACGCGGGGTTGTTGCCCAGGAAGCTGTGACTCACCACCGCAGCCACCACGCTCGCGACGACCACGGGCGGGAAGGCGCCGACCGCGAGCGAGCCCAGAATCTCCTCCAGCGCGAAGAAGGCTCCGGCGAGCGGCGCGTTGAAGGCGGCGGAGATGCCCGCCGCGGCGCCCGCGGCCACGAGGATCTTGGTCCGCGCCGGATCGGAGCGGAAGGCGCGCCCGAGGAACGATCCGATCGCCGCACCCAGCACCGCCACCGGCCCCTCGCTGCCCGCCGCGCCCCCGGTCCCGAGGGTGATGGCGCTGGCGGCGGTGCGGGCCAGCGCGGGACGCTGCGGGATCCGCCCGCCCTCGCGGGCGACGGCGCGCTGCACGTCGGGGATGTTGAGCCCCTCGTGCCCCCGCCCGGGCCCGCGCATGACGGCCCAGGCCGCCAGCAGCCCCAGCCCTGTGAGCAGGGGGCGATAGGCGAGGACGCCGGACTGGGTGAGATACACGGCCGGGGTGAGGTAGAGCAGCCAGTAGGCGAGATCGATCAGGTGGTAGAACGCCACCACCGCGAGCCCGCTGCCGAGCCCGATGGCCACGGCGAAGCCGAGCAGGATGGCATTCTCGCTGAGCCCGCGCCGGTTGAACCAGTCGGCGAAGCGGTCCCAGGCACCGCCGGCCCGCACCGCGGCGCGCCGGGCGGCGCGCCGGGCCGGGCGAGTGGGATCGGAAATGGTGGGAAGCCGGGCCACGTGCGGAACATACTCGCCCGCGGATCATCCACCACGCCGGCCGAGCGATCTATTCCAGGTGAGGCGAAATCCGCTCCGCGAACGCCTGCCGCGCCCGGTTAAGGCGGCTCTTCACCGTTCCCAGGTTGCAGCGGGTCAGCTCGGCGATCTCCTCGTAGCTGCGGCCCTCGAGCTCGCGCATGACGAACACCTGACGGTGGTGCGGCGCGAGGGTCGCCACGGTGGCGTCCACCAGCTCGCGCAGGTGCCGGTGAGCGAACATGTCGTCTGGGCGGCTGGCGGCGTCCTCGAACTGGAGCGGCCGCTGGTGCTCGTCATCCTGCGGGCGGAGCGTCTGGAAGAGCACCAGCGGGCTCCGGCTGCGGTTGCGCAGCTCGTTCTTCGCCAGGTTGGAGGCGATGGTGTAGATCCAGGTGGAGAACTTCTTGGTGCTGTCGAACCGGTGGAGATGCCGGTGCACCCGGAGGAACGCCTCCTGGACCAGGTCCTCGGCCCGCTCCCGGTCGCCGATCATGCGGTGGACGAAGTTGAGGAGCCGCCCCCGATAGCGGGTCACCAGCTCCTGGAAGGCCATCCCGTCGCCGGCCAGATGCGCGGCGACGAGGTGTGCGTTGTCGGTGCCCCACCTGGTCGTGACTGCCACGGTGTCCCCTGGCCCGCCCCCGCGGACCCCGGCATGAGAGGTCTGTTCGAGATGGCCGGCGCCACGGACCACCTGCCGGGCAGCATCCGCGGGCCCGGCAAGTCCAAGGTAGAACACGTTCCGATAATATTCAAGGTTACCGGCTATAACATTGAACAAACATCAAACATACAAGAGTCTTCCCGTCCACGATCGCCCCGGTCCGTACCATCTTCATGACCTCCGACCAGCGCCGGGTATGCACCTCCATGAACTCGTCCTGCTCCCGGTGGTGCTCCCCGGGCTCCAGGTCCGTGGCCAGGAACAGGTGGATCCGCTCGTCGGTGAACCCCGGCGTCGTGTAGATCGTGGTGAGCTTCTCGAGCCGCCCCGGCCGCATTCCGGCCTCTTCCTCCAGCTCCCGGGCGGCGCACGCCTCCGGCGCCTCACCGGGATCGAGCCGGCCGGCCGGGATCTCCCAGATGAAGTCTTCCGCCGCGTGCCGGAACTGCCGGATCAGCAGAACCCGCGGATCCGGGGTCCCGGGCGGATCGAGCAGCGGGACCACGGCCGAGGCGCCGGGATGGCGCAGCATCTCGAGCCGGCCGGTAGAGCCGTCGGGAAACCGCACCGTATCGAGGTCGAGATTGACGATGCGGCCGGTGTAGAGGCGTTCGGTGGAGAGGAGGGACATGGGGGGCTGGAGGAGGGTGAAGAGTGAAGAGTGAAGGGTGAAGGGTTCACCCCTCCCGCTGTGTCCATCGGCTCCGCACCCACGCGACCGGGATCTTGAATCCCTCGCGGAAGAGGTAGCGCAGCTCGAGGCCGGGGTTGTCGGAGATGGGACTGCTCTCCGTGGGCGAGGTGTAGGCCTCGAGCGAGGTCCGGCGGGCCTCGAGCCGGAGCCGGAACATGTGGAAGGGGTCGCTCACCAGCAGCACCCGGCGAAGGTCGCGGCCCCGGAGCCATTCGGCCACGGCGTTCATCGAGGCGGCGGTGGAGCGGCCTTCGGGCTGCGCGACGACGGCGTCGGCCGAGACCTCGTGGGCCATCAGATAGCGGCGGGCCACGATCGCCTCGCTGGTCGTGTCGCCCCGCCCGACTCCGCCGGTCACCACGATGAGCGGCGCCAGGCCCTCCCGGTAGAGCCCGAGGGCGTGGTCCAGCCGGGCCTTGAACACGGGCGAGGGCCGCCCGTTGTACTGGGCGGCGCCGAGCACCACGATGGCGTCCACCGGCCGGCGCTGATCCCGCTGGCTCTCCACCAGCACCATCACCAGCGACACCGTGTAGACGATCGCCCCGGCGAGGCACAGCAGGCCCACGACGTGGCGCAGCCGGTCCCACCGGGGTGCCATGCGGCTCAGATCTCGAACGACTCGCCGGGACTCGGCACGTGCACCTCGCGCACCCCTTCCTCGCGGAGCAGCGTGGCCATCGCGGCCAGGCCACCCTCCTCGCCGTGCACCACGAAGGCCCGGCGGACCGGGCCGCCCAGCCGGCGGACCCACGCCCGCAGCTCGTTGCGGTCGGCGTGGGCCGAGTAGCCGTCGATGGTGTCCACCTCCGCCCGGCGGGGATACTGCTGCCCCAGGATCGAGACCAGCTCCTCGCCGCGCTGGATCCGGCGCCCCAGGGTGTGCTCGGCCTGGAACCCCACGAACAGCACCAGATTCCGGTGGTCGTCCAGCTCGTTGACGAGGTGGTGAAGGATGCGGCCCGATTCCGCCATGCCCGAGGCCGCGATGATGACGGCGGGGCCATGGCTGCCGTTCAACGCCTTGGACTCGGCCACGTCGCGGATGTAGCGCACCAGGGGGAAGTCGAACAGCTCCGCCCCGCTCGCGATGAGATGCTCGCGGTGATCGTAGATCTCGGGGTGCATCCGGAACACGGTGGTGATGTCCACCGCGAGCGGGCTGTCCACGTAGATCGGCACCTCGGGGATCTTTCCGGCCCGGTGCAGCCGGTGGAGGCTGTAGATCACCTCCTGGCAGCGGCCCAGCGCGAACGCGGGGATGAGGACCTTGCCTCCGCGCCCAGCGGTCCGCCGCACCGCGGCCCCGAGATGCTCCTCGGCACCGGCGACGGATTCGTGGGTCCGGTCGGCGTAGGTGGACTCGATGATGAGGGCGTCCACCGGACCGGACGGCGGCTCCGGGTCCCGGATGATCGGCAGCCCCGACCGGCCGATGTCCCCCGAGAAGACGATCCGCCGGTTGCCGTCCTCGGTGATCCGGAGGTCCACCGACGCCGAGCCCAGGATGTGCCCGGCCTCCACGAACTCGAGGGCGAGGTGCTTGCGCAAGTGGGTGATGCGCCGGTAGGGCACGCCCACCATGAGATCCTGGACGGCGAGCGCGTCCTGCATGGTATAGAGCGGCTCGCTCTCGGGACCGGCCTTGCCCCGGCGCTGGAGGTACTCGAAGTCCTTCTCCTGGATGTGCGCCGAGTCGGGGAGCATGACGGCGCAGAGATCACGGGTGGCGGGCGTGGCGTGGATCGGTCCGTGGAACCCCTCCCGCACCAGGAGCGGCAGCCGGCCGGAGTGGTCGATGTGCGCGTGGCTCAGGACCACGCCGTCGATACGGCGCGGGTCGAACGGCACCTGGGCGTTGAGCGCCCGGGTCTCCGCCCGGCGGCCCTGGAAGAGGCCGGCGTCGAGGAGGAATCGACCGCCCGCCGCCTCGAGCAGGTGCATGGAGCCGGTCACCTGGCCCGCGGCGCCGTGGAAGGTGAGACGAAGGGTCATTCGCCCTTGCTCCTCGTCCCGAACAGCCGGTCCCCCGCGTCGCCGAGGCCGGGCAGGATGTATCCGTGCTCGTTGAGCTGACGGTCGAGACCGGCGGCGTAGACCGGCACCTCCGGGTGGGTCTCCAGCATCCGGGCGACGCCCTCGGGGGCGGCCACGATGCAGAGGAACCGGATCCGGCGGGCGCCGGCCTCCTGCAGGGCGCCGACCGCGGCCACCGCCGATCCGCCGGTGGCCAGCATCGGATCGAGCACGAAGAAGTCCCGCTCCACCTCCGCCGCCGGAATCTTGAAGTAGTAGTCCACCGGCCGCAGCGTGTCGTGGTCGCGGTAGAGCCCGATGTGCCCCACCCGGGCCGACGGGACCAGCTGCGCGATGCCCTCCACCATCCCGAGTCCGGCGCGGAGGATGGGCACCAGGGTGAGCTTCTTGCCGGCCACCTGCCGGCCGGTCATGCGCTCCAGCGGGGTCTCGATCTCCACCGGCTCGGTCGAGAGGTCCTTGGTGACCTCGTAGGCCATGAGCATGGCGATCTCGCTCACCAGCTGCTTGAAGTCCCGCGTGCTGGTCTCCCGGTCCCGCAGAATCGTGAGCTTGTGCTGGATGAGCGGATGGGTCAGCACGGTGAGATTGGGAAAGTCGCCGGGGGTGGGGTGCATGCGTCCAATATGCGGGCGCCCGGGGCGATGCCATAGGGGCGAGGGACCCCGGGGGCGGGGTCCGGCGTATCACTCAAAATGAACAGCATTCGCTCCGCTCGACTCGCCGTGGTGCTCACGATGGCGGTGGCTCCGCTCGCCCCCGGATCTGCGGGCGCGCAGGCCCCGGCAACCGCGCCGATGGACTCGGTCCGCCGGCTCGCCGACGCCGGCCTGAGCGCCCAGGCGCTCGGCTACGGCCGCCGCGTCTCGCGGGAGCGGCCCGACGCACCTCACGCGCTCGCGGCGCTCGCCGTCGGCGCCATGGCGGCGCGGGACTACGACGCGGCGGTGGACGCCGCCGACGCGATGCTCGCCCGCGCGCCGGACGTGTCCGCCTATCAGCTGGTGTTCGGGCAGGCCTACCTGAGCCATGCCCGGGAGCATCCCAGTCTCGGTGCCATCGCGAAGGTGAAGAAGGGTCGGGCCGCGGTGGAGCGCGCCATCGAGCTCGACCCTGACAACCTCGAGGCGCGGCACACCCTCATGCAGTTCCTGCTGCAGGCCCCGGGGATCGCCGGGGGCAGCCGGGACGGTGCGCGGCGGCAGGCGCGCGAGATCGAGGGCCGCGACCGTGCTCGCGGGCTCGGGGCCCGGCTCGAGGTGGCGGCGGCCGGGAAGGACGCGGAGGAGCTTCGCCGCGTCGTGGCCGACGCGCTCCCGGTCGTCGCGGCCGTCCCCGACACGGCTACCGGGCTCATCGGCGCCTTCCTCGGCGTGGTCGGTAACCTCGGGGACGAGACGCTCCGCGAGGAGCTGACCGCCCGGCTCCATGCCGCGCGGCCCGGGCATCCAATCGCCGCCTACCATCGGGCCCGGCTCTGGGTAATGGACGGCGAGCGGCCGGCGGAGGCCGAGCGGCTGCTGCAGGCGTATCTGGAGGGGCCGGAGCGGCGGGGCGGCGCCGCCTCGCGTGCCGGCGCGCACTGGCGGCTGGGTCAGTTGTACGAGCGACAGGACCGGGACGATCGCGCGGAGGAGCACTATCGCGTCGCGGCGGCGCTCGCCCCGCGGCTCCGCCCGGGAAGGAAGCTGCCGGCGCGGCTCGAGCGGCAGATCTAGCGGGCTACAGCTCCAGCACCAGCGCGCGGCACACCGGCGCGTCGTTCTCGCAGATGCTGGCGCGGAGGATGCCACGGACGCGGCGATGGCGTCCCGGCAGGAGGGCGGACGGCGGCTCGGCGAAGTACGCGGAATCCGCGGTGAGCCGGGCCGAATCGAAACGGAGCACGCTGCCGTCGGCCAGCTCCAGGGCAGGCTTGAGCCGGGCGTTGAGCTTGACGTGGCCGGCCGGGATCAGGGTGACGCGCGTGTGGGTGCCCGCGGCTTCGGTGGCGAGGCGCACCTCCGGCTCCGGCTCACCGGCGCCGCCGCAGGCGGCGCCCGCCAGGTTCGTCGCGGCGATGAGGGCCAGCGCGACGGCGCGCAGTCCGTTCACTCCTCCAGCAACTCCCGAATTCTGCGATCCCACAGCTGGTACGTCCCGTCGTTCAGGTGAAACTCGCCGTATCCCTCGTAGCGGATCACCCCGCGCCTGTCGATCAGCACGAAGCTGGGCCAGTAGCGGATGCCGTACAGATCCCAGGTCTTCGCGTCGTTGTCCTGCGCGTTGGGATACTCGATGTCGTACCGCGCCAGGGCCCGCGCCACGTTCTCCCGGTCGTGCTCCCCGGCGTACGGCGGGAATTCCGGGGTATGGATCCCGATCAGGGTGAGCCCGCGCTCGCGGTACTTCCGGTCGAAATCTACCAGCGAGGGCACCGTGCGGGTGCAGTTGCCGCAGGTGAACACCCAGAAGTTGAGGAGGACCACCCGGCCGCCGAGGGCCTCGAGGGTGAGCGGGCGGTCGGCGTTGAGCCAGCTCGTGTTCTTCCAGGACGGCGCGGGCCCGGGGGCGCGCACACCGGTCAGCGGGTGACGGGCCTGCGAGAGGGCGCGGCTCGAGGATTCCGGCCCGAGCGCCCCGGCCGCCACGGCCAGGGTGGGCAGGAGGAGAGCGAGGGCGGATCGCGGCATCGGTGGCTCCAGGTGGAGGCTGCCGGGAGAACGCCACCGGAGGCCGGGCGGTTCTGCCGCCGGCCTTGTCCCCGGCGCCGCATGGCGTCCATCCTCCACCCATGACGGCACTTCCGGAAGCCCTGGTGGCGCGGCTCCGCACCGCCCGGCACGTCGCCGTGCTCACCGGCGCCGGAGTGAGCGCCGAGAGCGGGCTCCTCACCTTTCGCGATCCAATGACCGGGCTCTGGGCCCGCTACCGGCCGGAAGACCTCGCGACCCCCGAGGCGTTCGCGCGCGACCCGGCGCTGGTGTGGTCGTGGTACCGGATGCGCCGGGGCGCGGCACGCGGGGCCGAGCCCAATCCGGGCCATCTCGCCATCGCCAGGCTGGAGACCCTGATGCCGGCGGCCACGCTCATCACCCAGAACGTGGACGGCCTGCACCGGCGGGCGGGAAGCTCCGACCCACTGGAGCTCCACGGCAGCCTCTTCCGCAGCCGGTGCAGCCTGGACGGCGAGGAGCACGAGGATGGGGTTGACGCGGCCCTGGAGGCCGGCGATCTGCCGCGCTGCCCCGGCTGCGGCGGGCTGCTCCGGCCGGGCGTGGTCTGGTTCGGCGAGCCCCTGCCCGCCGCCACCCTCGAGCGCGCCCGGGAGGCGGCCCTGCGGTGCGATCTGTTCCTCTCGGTGGGAACCTCGCACCAGGTTTACCCCGCCGCCGCACTGCCGGGGATCGCGGCCGCGGCCGGAGCCGCCGTCGCCGTGATCGACTCCGACCCGGGTGCCCCGGTGCACCTGCCCGGCGCATACCGGCTCTCAGGCTGGGCGGGCGAGGTCCTCCCCGCACTCCTCGCGGCCGCCCGGCCCTGAAACCGGGCTCCCCCTTCTCGCGGTAGGGTCTTCATCGCCTGACCGTATGGCTCTCCCCCTGGGGGGAGAGCTCACCAGGCGCACGTGCTGCTGCCCGGTCCCGGATTGCGTGCCCGATCTGTACCGATCGGCGAGTTCGCGCCCGATGACCGGATCTATCGACCCATCCTTCCGGGAGGACTTTCCTGATGACCGCGATCCCGATCGCCTGCCTGGTCACCATAGCGACGCTCGCCTTTCCGCGCGCGGCGCTCGCGGCGGTGCTCGACCAGGTCGCCGTGCAGACCGGGGCGGCCCAGGAGCGCGGGTTCTGTCGGGCGGAGTCGGCGGGAGCGGGCGGATACGTGGTCGAGCGGATCGCCGGCCGGCTCCACTGCCTATCTGCGAACGGGACGATGACCGTCTTCCTGGCCACCGACTCCGGCGTGGTGGCGGTAGACGCGCCGCCCCCCCTCATGGAGGTGTATCTGCCGGCCGTCCGGTCGGTCATCCCGGCGCCGGTCACCCACCTGATCTACAGCCACTCCCACCTGGATCACATCGGCGGGGCCAGCCGGATGCCGCCCGGCGCGGTCCGGATCGCGCACGAGGAGACGGCGCGCACGCTGGCCCGGCGGAGCGATCCGGGCCGGCCGGCGCCCACCCGCACCTTCGCGGTCGCGGACACCCTGCGCGTGGGCGGCGACATCCTGGTGCTCCGCCACCACGGGCCCAATCACGATGTCGGGCAGCTCCTGGTCTACGCGCCGCGGGAGCGGGTGCTGGTCGGCATCGACCTCTGGAACGGCAGCGCGCCCTGGTTCCGGATGGGTGGGGGGAAGGATGTGCCCGGCTATCTGGCACTGCACGACAGCCTGCTGGCCTACGACTTCGACGTGTTCGTGGGCGGGCACGGCGCCGCAACGGGCACCCGCCGCGACATCGAGCGGCAGCGGGAGTACCTCTGGGACGTGGTCGCCGCCGCCGACAGCGCAGTGGCGGCGGTGAACTACGCGGCCGGGGTCGCGGGCGTGCCCCCGGCGGCCCATCCGTACGAGAAGCTGGCGAAATTCTACGCCCGGCAGGCCGCGGACTGCGCCCGGCGGGTGCTGGCGCACTGGCGCGGGCGGCTGCCCGGCGTGGAGGCGGCGACCCCCTCGCACTGCGAGGCGATGCTGGAGAGCAGGCGAGTGGATTGAGGCGGCGGTCGGCCTTGGCGCCCGGGGGGGCGGTTTCTATATTTCCCACCCCTCGGGCCAGGTAGCTCAGTTGGTAGAGCAGCGGACTGAAAATCCGCGTGTCGGGGGTTCGATTCCCTCTCTGGCCATTGAACTTAGCCCACCGCACATCTCCCGATTGTACCTAAACGACTGTGGCACGGGTTCACCACGGCCAACTCAGCGCTCCCGGCGATCTCACTCGGCTCGCGGGCAATCGATCTCAAGACGAGATCCAGCGCAAGGTGGGAAGGTCATCAGTACTCTGGATCAGGAGAGTCCTGGTTCGAGCCCAGGAGGGGCAACTCGGCGCGCGGCGATCTCACTCGGCATGCAGGCTGATCGGTCTGACCCTCCGGGAACAGGCTGGCCAGAGTGCGCGCGGCGCTTGAGCGCCCCTCGTGAGCACCCCGACGGGCGAGGCTCTCCCCAGCCGGGGGGAGCCGGAGGCGAG
>DASUSR010000217.1:0-11391 GCA_036375015.1 Gemmatimonadales bacterium | reverse complement strand
GGCGCACCTGGCGGCCAAGAGGCATCGGCATCCGTGGAAGGAGGGCCCCGTAACCTTACCCCCTGACCGGCGAGTGGCAACGCTAGGGGGCGCCGGCGCGGAGCTCCGCGTCCAGCGCCGGGTCGTACCGGTAGAGGTCCTCGAAGAAGTACACCGTACTGTCCGCGCCGATGGCAGCCGTGGTGTAGAAGACCGCCACCGCGACCGGGCGGACGAGCGTGACCCGGCGTGGCCGCCCTCCGGCGAGCGCGGCCCGGGTGCTGTCCGCGTTCCAGTCGGTCTGCCCGGCCAGCGCCCAGGTGGCGAGCTCGGCGTGGTCCTCGACCCGGATGCAGCCGTGGCTCAGGTCGCGCCGCGGCCGATCGAAGAGCTTCGGGTCGGAGGTGGCATGGATGTAGACGTCCTCCGGATTGGGAAACACGAACTTCACCAGCCCGAGCGCGTTACCGGGGCCCGGTCGCTGCCGGACCCGCAGGGTGCCGCGGCGGAGCTGCTCCAGCACCGCAGGCGTGACGCTGTCGCCCGTTGCGCGGTCCTCCCTGCCGACCAGCTCCATCCTGTTCCGCCGCAGGTAGTCCGGGCTCCGGCGCAGGGTCGGAATGATCTCCCTCACCAGGATGCTCCGCGGCACGTTCCAGTAGGGCCAGAACTCGATGTACCGCAACTCGCCCGACAGCCCCGGTGTCCGCGTATCCACCGCCCGGCCCACAACCACGCGGCTGGTGAGGGCCGGGGGATAGGGGCCGTAGGCGGAATCGAGGGCGAAGAGGAGGAACGCGGGCACGTTCACTACGATAACTCTCTCGCCCGGGTTCCCACGGAGTCGCCGGAGACGCTCCATGGCGAGCTCCAACTGACGCACTCGCCACTCCAGCGGGGTGTTCAGCGCGCCGAACGTGGCCGGGCCGAGCACGCTGTCGGGCACGAGTCCGTGTCGGCGCTGAAAGCGGGACACGGCGCCGGGCAGGGGCCCCTCATAGGTGATGAGCGCGCGCGCCGCCGCGCCGGTGGGGAGATCGCCCAGCGCGACGAGGAGGCGGGCCAGCTCGGGCGACCCGTAGTACACTTCGCCCGGCCGGACCAGCCGGTCGTCCGGCAACTCGTGCAGGGACGTGTCGGCGGCCAGCCGCCGGTAGCGAAGGAGGGTCTCCTGAAGCAGCTCGTACTGCGCCAGGCGGGGTACCAGGGCGGAGGCCAGGGCCCGCAGCGTATCGGCGGCGATCGCCTCCCGCACGGCGGGCGCAAGACCGGGCCGGGATGGGTTGGGTGCCCTGCCGCTCCTCAGGTCCTCCAGGAATTCGACGACCGCGGTGGTGAGCAGGCGGTCGAATGCCCGGCGTGCCTCCGGGGGTCCGGACGGACCGCGAGCGAGGCTGTCGAGGCGGGCGGCGCCGTAGTCGGATGGCTCCAGTCCGTGCTCGGCGGCATTGCCGAGGAGCCTGACTGCCGATCTGGCCGCGGGGGTCAATCCCTTGGGGCTGTGCCAGAGCAGCGAGTCTGCGGCAAGAAGATAGAGGCGCTCGACTTCCGCGGAATCCCGGGCCTGACTGACGACCTCGGCCGGCCGGGCGGCGTACAACAGCAGCCCCGCCACCAGAAATCTGCCGGCCCGCCCCGGGGCCATCCTGAACCTGTCCAAACGGCCCCGGGACTAGAGCTGGCCGGCGACGAGCGGGGCAGTCAGCACGAGGGTAATCGGCGTACCGGCCTTTACCACCACGTCGCGATTGGCGGTCTCGGCCGCCACCACCGCGCCGCCTGCCGCACCGACTACCCCGCCGATCACGGCGCCCCGAGTGTCCCCGCCGAGCACCCGCCCCGCAATGGCGCCGGCCGCGGCCCCGGCACCGACCTTCGCGGCCTCCGACCCGGTGACCCCGCGCCCGCGGAGCTCGTGCGGCACCGGGCGAACCTCGGCCGCCACCGCCAGGATGGAATCCGCCGGTGTGATCCCGTCCACCCGCAACTCCAGCGCTCCCGCCGCGCTCTTGGACCTGGCCGGCTCGAGCCGGGTCACGGTGAGGTGCACCACGGCTCCCGCAGGAACCAGGGTGCGCCCGTCGAGCCCGCGGACGTTTTCCATGACCCGTGCCTCGATGGACCGGCCCGCCGAGTCATGGCGCGAGTGGATCGAGTCCAGGAGCGCAGCCTGCAGTTCGGTGCCGGCGGGCACGGTGACGTCGCCCCGTACGCCGCTCGATGACTGGAGCCGGGGCACCACCGGCGCCGGGGTGCGCGGCGGCACCGGCCGCGACGTGCCGACCGTATCGGGCCGCGGCGGGGTGGGAAGGATGGATGGCGTGGTGTCCTCCTCGGAGGTCGGGTGACTGGGTGGCTCCGGGGGCACTGTGTCGGCGGGGACGGGCTCGGGCTCGACCACCGGCGCGGGGCGCTGGGTCCGGCCTGAGGCTTCGGGTGTGCTCCGACCTTCCGCCGGCAGACGGCTTGGCGGCGCGCTCGCCGTGGGCTCGGGGCTCTTCGCCGGAACCGGCACCTCTGCCGGAACCACTGAGGTCGCCCCGGTGTCCTCCAGCGGGATCAACGCACTGTCCGTCCGGCCCACCTCCGCCGCTCGGCGGTCGGCGCCATCCGAGCAGGCGAGCAGGGCTACCACTACCGCTGCCGCCATCAACCGCTCCATCGGATCCTCCCTGTTCAGGGCCGCGGCTCCTGGGTGCAAGTCTTGGTCCCCGCCACTCGAGCCTCTGTGGGCCGGCTCACGCGCCGGGCGGTTGCTCCCCCGAGCCGCCGTCGAGCTGTCGAAGCGCCTGGTCGAGCCGCTCGGCCACTACCGTGCCGTAGCGCTCCGGCGGGATCGTCGTGCCGCCGCCGCGGCGGTTGGACCCGGCGTTCCAGCGACCTCCGTACCGTGGGTCGATCTCGCTGATCCCCAGCATGGGCAGGGTGAGCCCGTCCGGGGCGGCCGGCCCCAGCCTCAGCTTCACCTTCCACCCCTCCGCGGGCGGGGTGCACGGGATGGCGAGCATGATGAGGAAGGCGTCGGGGAGCAGGGCAGGAAAGAGCTCGCCGTCGGTGTCCTCCCGAAGCACCGCTAGCTCGAGCCGGCCGATCCGCCGGAACGCGCCCTCCCGCACCAGTTCCGCCGCCCGCTCGCGCCGTCCGAGCCGCTCGCCCAGCCGGGCGGTGACCTCGGCCTCTACCGGCGCGCCCGCCTGAACCAGCATCAGGCTGCGGAGTGAGACGGTGAAGTCGCGGAGCGGTTCGAGGGACTGCAGCAGGTCTGCTACCGGATTGGCCTCGCCGGTATGGTCCGCGGCGACCGCGGCTCCGGCATACGCGGGGTCCGGCGGCAGCAGGCCCAGCACGATGGCGCTGCTGAGCACGCTGTCACAGTCCGTATGGTTGACCACGACGGCAGTGTCGCCCGGGGCGGGGCCCTGGCGCTCCACATGTCCGATCGCGAGGTGGGTCGAGGTGATTCGACGCCGCATCCTGGGCACCGGCGCGTGGTGATCGATGTTCAGCAGGCGCCCCAGCCGGTAGCCGCTTTCCACTTCCTCTCCCAACAGGTGGATGCTCTCCACGTGGAAGTCGCAGGCGATCACCGGTCCGTGGGGATTGAGCGGCAGCAGGTGCTCCGGGAGCACCCGATTGGACAGCGGGATCAGTATCGGTCGAGTGGCGGTCATGGGAGGATGGTAACAGGGTGCGGCGGCTCGGTGCCCTCCGTCACCGCCCGGACCGGTGCGGCACGTAGTCTAGAGCAGCGTGTCACACGGAGCGACAATGACCATCGGACACGGCATCGCCGCAGCGCTGGCACTGGTGCTCGCCGGCGGCATGGGGTGCGAGGTCGAGCGAGGCCGGGAACCGACTCTGGAGGAGCGCTCGGAGTCGGCCCGGGTGGCGGGGCAGGCCGTCGCCCCCGCCGCGACACTGCCCGTCGCGGCACCGGGTGACGGCGCGAGGCGGGCCGCCGTCCGGACCCCCGGTGAGCAGACCGTCATCGATATCGCGCGGAGAGTGTCGCCCTCGGTGGTCAGCGTGATGCGGGACGAGGGCTCGGGGTCGGGCTTCATCCTGACCGCCGACGGGATCGTCCTCACCAACGCCCACGTCGTCGGTCCGGCCACCACGGTGCAGATCGGGCTGGCCGACGGGCGGCAGCTCGAGGGCCGGGTGCTGGGAGGGGATCCCAGCGTGGACGTCGCGGTGGTGCGGGTGAACGCCCGTGGGCTCCCCGCGGTCGAGCTGGGGGACGCCGACCGCTTGGAGGTGGGGCAGATGGCCATCGCCATCGGCAACCCCCTCGGGCTCGAGCGGACCGTGACCTCGGGGGTGGTCTCCGCGGTGAACCGTACCCCGCGCGGCTTCGGGCTCGATGGGCTGATCCAGACCGACGCTGCCATCAGCCCGGGTAACTCGGGCGGTCCGTTGCTCGATTCCGAAGGCCGGGTGATCGGGATCAACACCGCCGTCCTGCGGGCGCCCGGTGCGGAAGGGCTGGGATTCGCCATCCCGATCACGCTCGCGAGCGACGTGGCACAGCAGGTGGTGGAGACCGGACGGGTCACCCGCGCCTTTCTGGGCATCGGTTTCCGGGACATCGACCCGCCTACCGCCGAGCAGTTCGGTCTGCCGGTGCGCGAGGGTGTCATCGTCACCCTGGTCGGCGGGGACACTCCGGCATCCCGCGCCGGCGTCCGTCCGGGCGACATCATCACCCGACTCGAGGAAGTGGACATCACTCAGGGGGGTGACCTGCGCCGCGCCCTTCGAGCCAGGAAGCCGGGTGAGGATGTCACGTTGTCGGTGGTGCGTCCGTCCGGCGAGGCGAAAGTGCGCGTGCGGTTGAGCGAGGCTCCTCCGATGTGAGAAGGCGGTAGCTCAGCTCGGCGGCATTGGTCACCGCGTAGTTGCCGTGACAATTGTTGTAGATGATGTGCAGGGCGCTTGCCTTCTGCGCCGAGAGCTCGATCGCCGCCCGGAGGTGCTCGGCGATCTCTTCCTCGCTGTAGAGGTAGCGGTAGCGCTCCGTGGCCGGGTCGTTCCGCGCCTCCCAGGTGTCCCGCCGGCGGCCGTGGAGCCGCATCACCGCCACTCGAGGAGAGGTCACCGCGACGGTCGGGGGCACGCTGCTCCCCATGCCCTGCGGTGCATCCACTACCACATAGGCCAGCTCCAGATCGGTGAGCAGGCCGAGCGTCCGCCCGGCAACCCGACCGGTCATCCAGGCCCGGTGCCGGAACTCCACGGCGCCGGTGTCGCTCCCCAGCCGCGCGCGGGCGCCCGCCAGCCAGCGGGCGCCCGCCCGTGAGGGCGTGAACCACCGGGGAAACTGGAGCAGGATCGCGCCGAGCTTGCCCGAGGCACGCAGCGGCTCGAGGGCCTCGAGGAACCGCCGCCAGACTTCGTCCAGCAGCGCCGCGGGCAGGTCCCTGCCGTAGATCCGGTACTCGCGCGGAGCGGCGCGCGGGAGCGCCCGGCACAGCCAGTCCGGAAGCCGCCGCACGTCGGCGCCGTGTCCGGTCATGAGGCCGTGGGCCTTCACGTCGAACACGAAGTGCGCAGGCGTGCGCGCCGCCCACGCAACCGCCATGGCCCGGGTGGGCAGTGCGTAGTACGTCGAGTCGATCTCGACGATGGGGAACCGTGACGCGTAGTAGCGCAGCCGCGCTTCGGCGGTCTCCACGCCGGTCGGGTAGAACACGCCTTCGCCGGTGAGCGTCGGGTCGGTCCATCCGGCCACCCCGATCAGTATCCGCCGCCCTTCCGGCGTCAGCATGCCACCGGACGCGAGCGAGCTTGCCCGATGGGCCCGGGCTGCTGCCGACGACAGACCCGGGTCGTGCTGCGGATCCCACCCGGGCCGGAGCAGCTCGGACGCCGGCGCCGTCGTGCGGCGGGCGAGCATCCTTTCGGCTCGCAGCGCCGGACCACCACGGTGCGCGGCATTGAAGATGTGGGCATAGCAGGTCAGCCAGAGCTGCTCGAGGTCGTCCCCAGTGGGTGCGGCCTCGGGCGCGGCGCCGGGCGTGAATCGGAGCGTCCGTCCGTCCCAATGGGCGCAGCGGTCGGGCGTGAGGATGGACCAGCGCATGGTGGGGTAGCGCCGCACGAAGAATGGGGCCGTCGCCTGCAGCACCGGGTGAACCGGCTCGAACCAGGCCACGTAGGCCGGCTGCTCGGCCCCTGCCGCCTGCACCGCCCGGAAGCGCACGGACGCCTTCATCCGGTGCGCCGCCTTGCGCACCGAGCGCGCCATGAGGAGCAGAGGGTATACCTCGGGATCGGTGACCGCCGACAGGAGCTGCGGCTCGCCCGAGGCATGCCGCCAGAGGGCGCGGTACAGCGCGGCCCAGCGGTCGGGGTTGCGATGACACGCCACCATCCGCGCGAGCAGAAGGAATCGTCGGGAGACCCGCGGGTCCCGCGCCGGAGCGCGCTGCGTGCCCGGCGGATACTCGAGGTGATGACAGCCCGCCCGTGTCGCGGAGGCGCCCGTCACTGCCCAGACGACCCGCTCCGGTGGCACCCTGGCGGCCAGGAGGCGGCGGGCTTCGACCCGCCATCCCTCGAAGGTTCCGTCGAATTCCGCGCGCACGGTCGTCTCAAGGGTTGCCGGCGGAGGTGAGGAGCTTGCGCTGCAGGGCCACACCCGAACATATCCCGAAGTCGAGTGCGCCACAAGCGGGGGCCCTGCATCGCGACCTGCCCGGACCCCTCGCACCGCGCCGACCACGGGTTATCGACACGCAATCCACATCGCGCGTTCGACACTTTGACGCGCACGCGATGTCGTGAAGCCTCAGCGCGTTGTGGGCCGGCTTCCGATTCGGTCACCCTGTCTCCCCTCAGATTCTCGCTCGGGCATACCCTGTGCAGATCATTGCTCGGTCCGCCTCGCATCTCGTCACCGCCCCGCGCACACCCTCGGAGTTCATGCCATGGTCACCTTCCTGAAGGGCCGCCGCCGCAACGACGACTCGGTGGTCGCCGTCGATTCCAGTGGAGCGAACATCGCCGCCAAGCTGGAGGCGCTGGTGGTGAGGGCGGAAAAGGCCGCCGAGCAGCTCCGCGCCATGGAGCCGGTGCTCGAGCGCTCCGCCGAGTTCGACGCGCTCCGGGAGCGCTGCGTCGCCGTGGAGCAGCAGGTGGCGGCGGTGGAGCGGCTGGGCGCGCAGCTCGCGGCCGCGGCGGAGCAGGCGGAGCGGGTCGCGGAGACCAGAGGGGAAGTGGACCGGATCGAGGGACGGATGCAATCGCTCGACGAGAAGGTCGAGCGCGCCCTGCAGTTCCGCGAGCAGCTCGACGGCTTCCTGGGCGAGGAGAGCCCGATGCAGGAGCTGCGCGAGGGGGCCGACGCGATGCGCACCCAGCTCGCCGAGCTGGCCGAGAACGTGACCCGGATGCGGGCGCAGCACGACGACGCGCTCACCGCCCACCGCCACACCACCGCGCGCCTGGAGTCCTTCAATCAGGACCATCAGGCGGTGGCGTCGCGGCTCGAGGACGTCGAGCGGCGGGTGCAGGCGGTCGGCCGGGCGCTCGAGCCGGTGGATCAGGCGGTGACGGCCGTGCCCGACCTTCAGCACCGGCTCGCCGTGCTCAAGTCTCTCGCCGACCAGGTGGGGCAGAAGACCACGATGCTGGAGCAGCAGCGTGAGGCGGTGGATCGCGCCGCCACGCAGATCTCCCAGCTCACCCGGCTCGACCGCGAGCTGGACGCCTGGCTCCGCCGGCAGGAGGAGCAGATCCGGCGCTTCGGCCAGATCGAGGCCAAGATCGCCGAGGTGCAGGCGATCCAGGCCAAGATCATCTCCCGGTCCGAGGAGCTGCAGCAGATGTCGCAGCAGACCGAGGAGGCGCAGCAGTCCGCCCGCCAGTCGCTCAACGATCTCCGGGAGCAGATGCGGAAGAGCAGCGAGAGCTTCGAGCTGGAGAACCGCGGACTGCACGCGGTGAGCGAGCGTATCGCCGATCTGCGCAACGCGGTGAAGGAGTGCGAGTCCCGGTTCGCCGTGCTCGATGCGGCCAGCCAGGGCGCTGCCGCCGTCCAGGCCCAGGTGCGGGGTCTCGGCGACGAGGCGGCCGAGCTCACCGGCACCCTCTCCCGCATGGCCGAGGAGACCGCCCGCATGGCCACGCTCCGGCAGGATGTGGAGCGCTGCGACGCGCTCGCGGCTGACTTCAAGGAGCGGATGGAGCGCATCAACCAGGTCAAGCCCGACGTGGACGAGGCGGTACAGCATCTCGTGGCGCTCAAGGGGACCCGTGAGCTGATGGCCGACGGTCTGGAGCAGATGCGGCTCGCGTACGAGGAGATGACCCGCCTCCGCGAGACCCACGGTGAGACCCAGACCTGGCTGGCCAACACCGACAACTGGACCCGGAAGGTGCAGGCCGAGGTGAAGGACCTGAGCGCCATGGAGCCCGCGGTCGAGCGGCTCCGGGCCGAGGTGGACCAGGTGAAGGCCGCCATGGAGGACATCGAGGCGCGCCGGGGAGTGGTTGACGAGGTGCACAGCCGGTTGGCCGACCTCGGCGCACTGAGCGGCGAGCTGAAGGATCGCACGGACAGCCTGCGCTCCCGCATGGAGGCCGCGGAGGCGAAGTTCGGCCAGCTCGGACGGCAGGCCGAGGAGGCGCAGCGGGTGTCCGAGGGCATCGCGGCCACCAACGCCGCCGTCGGCGAAGCCGAGCGCCGGCTGACCGCGGTGGACGGGTCGGTGCGCGGGCTCGAGAGCCGGATCCATCAGCTCGACGAGATGGAGGAGCGGATCCGCATCCTGGGCCAGGAGCTGGAGCAGCGCCAGGGCGCGCTCGACAAGGCGACCGAGCACCTGAACCAGGCTTCCGCGCTGCGTCAGCAGGCCGCCGAGGCGGCGCACCGGCTGGAGGAGGTGAACCGCGCCGTGGGTGCCACGCTGAGCCGGGCGGAGGAGCGGGCGGGGAGCCTGCAGCGCGTGAGCGGGGAGCTGGAGACCCGCGCCGGGGCGCTCAAGGCGGTGGACCGGCAGCTCACCCAGTTCGAGGAGCTGCTGGGCCAGTGGGAATCGGCTCAGTCGGAGGCGGCGCGGGCCCTGGAGCAGACCCTCGCCCGGCAGGCCGCCGTCGAGGCGCTGGAGGCGCAGGTGCGCCACGTCTTCGGGTTGGCGGAGAAGGCCGTGGAGGACGTGCAGGCGATCGGCTCCGCCCGGCGGGAGATCGAGGAGACCCGCACGCTGCTGGAGGAGACCCAGTCGCAGTTCCGTGCCACCGAGGAGGCGCTGCACGGCTTCGACACCCGCAAGCGTCAGCTGGAGCGGGCGGAGCAGCGGCTGGCGCGGGCGGAGGCGCTGGCGCTGGGGATCCGCTCCACGGTCGAGACCCTGCAGGCGCAGCGCACCATCGTGGATCACGCGGTCGAGTCGGCCGGCGCGCTCGCCTTCCAGATGAAGCAGGCGGAGGCGCTCATCGGGGCCCTGCGGCGGGAGCGCACCCTGGCCTGCGAGCTGAAGGCCGCCATCGCCGCGGTGGACGAGGAGGAGGAGGGCACTGAGGAGGGAAGCGCCGGCAGCTGAGCCTTGCTCCAACGGCACCCTGAATGAAGTGAAGGGGGCATGCGTGGACGCATGCCCCCTTCACTTTGCCTCAGGTGAATCACCGACGGTCTCTAGAGCGTATTTCCCCGTGAGACCCGGTTCACCTCCGCCTCACTCATGCGGTTCGCGTCCAGGTCGGTCTGCCCGGTGACCCGGTGCCAGGCGTCGCGGACCGCGTGCTTGATGTTGTCCCACGTACTGCTCCCGCGGCCCTCGTACTTGTCCCACCCCTGCTGCAGATCGGGCTCTACGTCCGCCCAGGTCCGCCCCATGTGGTGCTGACCCGACTCGAAGCCGTAGCGGTAAGCCGGCTTGAAATCCTCATAGTTCCGTCCGGTGGCATACGGCCGGGACGAGAAGTTGTCCCGCCACCAGGTGTCTTCGTCATTCCAGTTGCTGTTGAGCGCCATCGGGTCCTCCCGTGAACCAAAGGTGATCCTGCCACCACGCCGCTACACTAGCCCCTCTCGGGGCGGGGCGGAGTGACCGTGGTCACCGAGCCGGCAGCCGGCTCGTAGATCGAGATTTCACAGGCGGTTCACGGATTCTTACGACCCTGGGCGCTATGCTGGGCCCAGCATCGGCGCGCCGCAGGGCCGGGTCTCCGGCGCTACCCCTCCGGGGCGGTACGGCGCGTCGACGGTGGCAGGCTTGCCGCCGGGTGCCGGCGCACCCGGCGGTGCCTCGTTCGTGGGGATTACTGATCGACCCGGAAGCTGATCGGCTGGCGGGTGAGCTGCCGCACCGGGATCGCCCCCAGCCGCGCGGGCCGGAACACGGCCTGGGATACCGACTCCCGGGCCGGGTCCTCGAAGGCCCGGTGAGTGCTCTCCAGCACCTGGATGGACCGCAGCTCCACCGTCCCGGCGGTGTCGATGACGAACTGGATCACCACCCGCCCGGACATGGCGATCGCTTCCATGGTGCGGGGGTACCGGGGGACGGGTTGCGAGACGAGCTGGGCCGGCTCGAAGCGCGCGTCGTCGAGCGTGGCGGTGTACACCACGTCCCCTGGGGCCACGTCGGAGGGGATGAGGGCCTGATCCGCCGGCCCGGTTCCACCGGTCACGCCCCAGGCCAGGCCGCCTTCCACGCCCTTGCCGGCATAGTTCCGCGGATCGAGCGCGGGCTGGCTGAGGTCCACCGGCGGAATCGTGGATGGGATGTCGCTCGGAGCAATGACGGTCTGGAATCCCTTCGGGGGCGGATTGGCGCTGACGATCAGACTGCCCGTGCCGCCCGGCACACCGGCCACCCCGACGACGCGGGGAGCCTCGGCCGGCCGGACCGGGGGCGGCCCGAGGCGCGGCAGGAAGAGCAGCGTGGTATCCGCCATCACCGGGCCCGTCGGCCGGGCCTCCACCCGGCTGCCCTCGATGGCGACCGCCGCCAGGATCAGATGCAGCACCGCCGAGCCGGAGAGCCAGCGGGGACGAAGGAAGTGCGGGGCTCGGGAGGCGATGAGGATGTCCAGCATATCTACCTCGAGCGTAGCGGCGGGCGACCGTGGCCCGCTTCGTCGCCCAGAATAGCGCGGCTCCCCTGAGGGCTTCATGATGTTGGAGTGAAATCCCGTTTACCGTCGGCCCGCCTCCCGCAGAAAGGCGGCCTCGCGCTCCGGCCGCCCGCGGGCGTACAGTCGGATCGCGATCGCGAACAGGGCGCCGGTGGCCAGCACCACGAGGGCGGTGCCAAGCAGGGGCAGCTGGTTCTTGAAGACCGCGAGCAGCACCACCACAATGAGGAAGAGGGTGGGGACCTCGTTGAGCACCCGCAGCTGCTGGCCGGTCCACCCGCCCGCTCCGGCGGCCAGCCGGCGCATGATGCGGCCGCAGAGCAGATGGTA
>DASUSR010000216.1:0-2219 GCA_036375015.1 Gemmatimonadales bacterium | reverse complement strand
CGCCCTGTGCGCGGACTCGCCGCGTGACGACCTGCCGACCCTGGTGGTGGCCGACCCCCGCACCGCCGTGCCGCTGCTCGCCGCGACCATCTACGGGCAGCCCGCGCGCGCGCTCCGCCTGCTGGGCGTGACCGGTACGCTCGGCAAGACGTCCACCGTGCTCCTGATCCAGTCGGCGCTCGAGGCGAGCGGCATTCCCGTCGGGGTGATCGGGTCGCTCGGCGTGCGGATCCATGGGCGGGTGCGCGAGACCGGGATGACCACGCCCGACGCCCCGACGATCCATCGCGCGCTCCGGGCGATGGTGGATGCCAGGGTCCCGATGGCGGCGATGGAGGTGACCTCCCACGCCCTTGCACTGGGGCGGGTGCGCGGCTTGGCGTTCGCCCTGGGCGCGCTGACCAACCTGGTGCCCGACGAGCACCTGGAGTTCCACGGCACTCCCGAGGAGTACCTGCGAACCAAGCTGAGCTTCCTCGACCTGCTGGAGCCCGGCGCTCCCCTCGTCTACAACGGCGACGACTCCAGGGTGGCGGAGGCGGTGCGGCGCGACGGCATCGCGCGACCCCGGCCCGCCATCGGGGTATCCCTCGCAGGTGACGCGGATGCGGCGGTGGTCCTACGGGGGTTGCGGACGGATGCCGCGGGTTCGGCCTTCGCGCTCGAGATCACCCGAGTTTTGCCCCGGCTGGACGGCGGCACGGTCGAGCCGCAGCTCCTTCCGATGGTGCTCACCGTCTTCGGGCTGCAGCAGGTGGCCAACGCGGCGCTCGCGGCCGCCGCGGCACTGGTCGCGGGAGCGCTCCCCCTCCATGTCACGGAGGCCGTCGCCGAGCTGCCTCCCATCCGCCGCAGGATGGAGGTGGTGCGCCACGCGGCGCCCGCCGTCCTCGACGATACCGCCGGCAATCCCCGGACCTTGCGGGCGGTGTTCGAGAGCATCCGTGCGATCCCCCACCGGGGGCTCCGGATCGCGTTCGGAATTCGCGGCTCCCGCGGTCGCCTGATCAACACCCAGCTCGCGCGCACGCTGGCGGCGCTGGTGACGGCGAACGCGGACGGGCGGGCGGTGCGGGTGGTGGTGACGGCGAGCGAGGATACGGCGGGGCCGCGCGACCGGGTCTCCGACGAGGAGCGGGCTTCGGTGGAGCAGGCGCTATGCGAGGCGGGAGTCGCCTACCGGTTCGAGCCGACCCTCGCGGCCGCCGTGCGCGCCGCGCTCGACGGCTGGGCCCCCGACGACCTGGTCCTGCTGCTCGGAGCGCAGGGCATGGACCAGGCCGCGCGGCTGGTCCGCGAGGACCTGGGCGCGTAGGCTGCCGCGCCCCTCAGGGGCGCAGCCCCCGGTCTCCGGCCTCCCAGGCCTCGTAGACGTTGAACGACCGCATCTGCTCGCCCAGGTCGGAGTGCCGGACCATCGAGTCCACCTGCGCCGCCGTCTGCCGCGGCAGCGAGAGGTCGAGGGTCGCGAACCCCCAGGTCACCGCGGCCGCGATCGCGCTGTTGAGCCGGAGCTGCCGGAGGTCCGCCCGGCCGAACTCGTCGGAGCGGGCGTGATAGTTGGGCCCGTAGTTGGCCGATTCCTGGTTTGCGACCAGGTTGGCCACACCCTGCATCATGAAATCGTAGTTGTCCGTCCCCACGATCGGGATGTTCACATGGGTGAACGGGCCCAGTCCGGCGACCGGGGCCAGGGCCTGCTCCAGCACCGGAATCAGCTCGGCCCTGCCCCCCGTGAAATATCCGGTGATCCGTCCGGTGCCGATGTCGTAGGAGGAGGCCATGACGTGGCGGTCCAGCTCCGCCGCATGGCGCTCCGTGTAGGCCCGCGAGCCGAGCAGGTTCTGCTCCTCGCCATTCCACAGCGCGAAGCGGATGGTACGGGCCGGGCGGATCCCCAGCCGCCGGATCTGCCGGGCGATGTCGATGACCATGACGACGTTACCGCCGTTGTCCAGCGCGCCCGTGCCCAGATCCCAGGAATCGAGGTGCGCGCCGATCACCACCACTTCCTCCGGCCGGCGCTCACCCCGGATCTCGCCGATCACGTTGTAACTCTCGTACGCCGGCCCGCTCTGGATGTCCAGCACCGCCGTGAGCGTGAGCGCGGTGCCGGCACGCAGCAGGCGGAGCGCCCGGGTGGCGCCGTCGCGCTCCATCATGAGCATGGGATGAGTGTTCTTGATGCCCCGGGAGGCGTTGTGACGGGCCAGCAGGTT
>DASUSR010000215.1:0-2666 GCA_036375015.1 Gemmatimonadales bacterium | reverse complement strand
CCCGACTCCGACGACGCGTTCATGTTCTACGCGCTCGCGGAGGGCAAGCTCGATACCGGCGACCTGCGCTACGTGCACGAGCTGTCCGACATCGAGACGCTGAACCAGCGCGCCCTCCGGCGGGAGCTGGAGGTGACCGCGGTGTCCATCCACGCCTACGCCTATCTCTGGCGTGACTACGCGCTGCTGAGCTCGGGGTCCTCCATGGGGGACGGCTACGGTCCGCGCCTGGTGGCCACCCGTCCGCGGCCCGGCGACCCGAGGTCGGCGCTCCGCGGGCTGCGCGTCGCGGTGCCGGGACTGCTCACCACGGCCTACCTCGCCCTCAGGCTGTACCAGCCCGAAGTCGAGGCGGTGGTGGTGCCGTTCGACCGGATCGAGGACGCGGTGCACGCGGGAGAGGTGGACATCGGGCTGCTGATCCACGAGGGCCAGCTCACCTACGCCGACAGCGGCCTCCACCTGTGGGCCGATCTCGGCGCGTGGTGGCTGGAGGACACCGGCCTGCCGCTGCCGCTGGGCGGCAACGCGGTGCGGCGGGACCTGGGCGAGCAGGTCACCGCGCAGATCGCCCGGGACCTCCGGGCCAGCATCGAATACGCGCTGGCCCACCGCGCGCCGGCGCTGGCGCACGCCAAACAGTTCAACCGGGGCATCGGCGAGGAGCGCACCGACATCTTCGTCGGGATGTACGTCAACCAGTGGACGGTGGACTACGGGGCACGCGGGCGCGAGGCGGTGCAGAAATTGCTGGACCGCGGCTACGAAGCGGGGATCATCCCGGAGCGCGTCGCCGTCCGGTTCATCGGGTGATTGACCGGGTATCTTCCGCTTTCTAGCTTCCGACATCCCTGAGACAACCTGGTTCCCCGCCTCCGGCGGAGGAGCGTGCGTGCCGCTGAGCGAAGGCCCCGTCACGCTGCTGGTGGTGGACGACGAGGAATCGATCCGCAGCGCGGTCCGGAAGTTCCTGCTCCAGCAGGGCTATGAGGCCGTGACCGCCGCCACCGGCGAGGAGGCCCTCGGGATCCTGCAACGGCAGAAGGTCACCGGCATGCTGCTCGACGTGAACCTGCCGGGGGTGAGCGGCATCGATCTGGTCCCCCAGGTGCTCGAGCTGGAGCCCAGCATCGCCCTCCTCATGCTCACCGCCATCAACGACGCGACCACCGCCGCACTCTGCATGCAGCGCGGGGCGTTCGACTACCTCATCAAGCCGATCGATCTGGTCCACCTGGGCCGCGCCGTTGCCCGGGCGCTGGAACGCCGACACACCGTGCTGGAAGGCGAGCAGCTGAACCGGTGGCTCAAGGAGGAGGTCGCGCTCCGGGTGGCGGAACGCCGGGTGGAGCAGGCCAACCAGGAACGGCTCTCCGTCGCCACCCTCGAGGCGCTGGTGAACGCGCTGGAGGCCAAGGATCCCTACCTGCGCGGGCACTCCGCCCGGGTGGCGGACCTCTCGGCACTGGTGGCCGCCGAGCTGGGCTGCAGCGACGAGCTGGTCGAGGCGGTGCGCACCGGCGGACGGCTGCACGACATCGGCAAGATCGGCATCCGGGAGGAGATCCTGAACAAGCAGGGCCCGCTGAGCGACGAGGAGTACGAGCACGTGAAGCAGCACGTGCTCGTGGGCTCGCAGATCCTCGCCCCGCTGGTGCACCTGCGCGAGGTCATCACGTTCGTCCGCAGCCACCACGAGCGGTGGGACGGGTACGGCTATCCCGACCGGCTCGCCGGCCAGGCGATCCCGCTGGGCGCCCGGGTCATCGGTGCGGTCGAGATCTACGACGCGCTCACGACCGCCCGCCCCTACCAGGAGAAGATGGACCCCGACGTGGCGGTCGAGCGCATGGCCGATCTGGTGGGCACGGTGGTGGACCCCGCCGTGCACCAGGCGCTCCAGTCGGTGGTCGCCCGGCGTCAGGCCCTGGTGTTCCTCGATGACACCGACCGCTGAGGGCATCCCCCGAGTGATCGACCCGGGGCGCACCATGCGGATCCTGGTCGTGGACGACGATCCCGCGATGGTCCGGCTGGCCCGCGGCATCCTCCAGGCGAGCGGATTCACGGCCGTGAGCGCGGTGGGGACCGCGAGGGAGGCGCTCGGGGCGCTGGGCGAGGCCGACGTGGTCCTGCTGGATCATCAGCTGCCCGACACCAGCGGGCTCGAGATCCTCGAGGCGATCCGCGACCGGCCCGATCCGCCCGCGGTGATCATGGTGACGGCGCACGGCAACGAGTCGCTGGCGGCCGCCGCCCTGCGCCGCGGCGCCGACGACTACCTCGCCAAGGACACCTCGCTCGCGGAGCTGCTCCCCCAGGTGCTCGAGCGGGTCCGAAGGACCCGGGAGCTCCGCAAGGCGCTGGTGGCCGCCGAGCGGGACCTGGTGCGGGCGGAACGGCTCGGCGCGATCGGCGAGATGACGGTCACCCTGCACCACGAGATCAACAACCCGCTCATGTCGGCGCTCGCCGACGTGCAGCTGCTCCTCGCCGACTTCGCCTGCGCACCGGACCTGCGCCGCGAAACGCTGTGCTCGATCGAGGCGGCCCTGCGGCGGATCGCCGAGATCGTCCGCCGGATCGGCGACCTCCGCGAGGCCCGGACCAAGACCTACATCGGGGGCACGGAGATGATCGATCTCGCCGCCGCCCCAGAGCCCGGC
>DASUSR010000214.1:0-5904 GCA_036375015.1 Gemmatimonadales bacterium | reverse complement strand
CACGCCTTCATGCAGGGCTACGTTCGCAGCCTCGCGGGGCTGGGCGGCCACGTCGGGATCAGCAAGATCTCGGTGCAGACCGGCACCTCGCACGGCGGCGTGGTGCTGCCCGACGGCTCGATCGCCGACGTGAAGCTCGATCTGGAGGCGCTCGCCGCGCTCTCCCGGGTGGCCCGCGAGGAGTACGGCCTCGCCGGGGCGGTGCAGCACGGGGCCAGCACGCTGCCCTCCAACGCCTTCGGCAACTTCCCCCGGATCGAGACCGCCGAGATCCACCTGGCCACCAACTTCCAGAACATCGTGTTCGACCATCCGCGCCTCCCCGCCGAGCTGCGGGAGCGTCTCCGCGGTTGGGTGAACGAGAACGCGGCCGGCGAGCGGAAGGACGGCGACACCGACGAGCAGTTCTACTACAAGGCCCGCAAGAAGGCGATCGGCCCCTTCAAGCGCGAGCTCTGGTCCCTCCCGGAGGAGATCCGCGCCGCCATCGCGGGCGATCTCGAGCGGACCTTCGCCTTCCTGTTCGAGCAGTTGAACGTCAACGGCACCGAGGATCACGTGAACCGGTTCGTCGAGGCCCCGATACAGCACCACGCCGCGCTCAAGCCGGCGCTGGTGACGGCGGTCGACGACGCGGAGGCCGGCGAATAGGAGGACGTCATGGTGCGTCGCAGGCGGGGCAGGGAAGTGGTGTACGTCGAGCGGGGGGGCGACTCCTCCGCCAAGTGGCTGTTCTGGGGCGCCGTGCTCGGCGGCGGCCTCGCGCTGCTCTACGCCCCGCGCTCCGGTGAGCAGACCCGGCGGGGGCTCCAGCGCAGCCTGTGGAAGCTGCGCGCGGTGACCGAGGAAAAGCTCGACGAGCTGGCTCAGCAGTTCGGCGGCTCCGGAGAGGCGCTCGAGGGTCTGGACGACGACGAGGACCTGCTCGAGGAGGAGGACGAGACGCCGTCGGTACGGGCCCGGGTGTCCGGTCCTTCCGCGCGGGAGGAGCTAGAGCGGCGGCTGGCGGAGGCCCGGGCCCGGCGCCGCGGCAGCGGGGAGCTCGAGGAGCCGCTCGCCTGAAGCGGTATCGCACCGGGGGGTGGCATCGCTCGCCCGCCGGATTTCTCGGCCGTACCCTCCAGGCCGCCGACGAGACCAACGTTCCCTTTCTGGCCAGCGCGCTCACCTTTGACGCGCTGCTCGCGGCCATCCCGTTCGTGCTCCTGCTGCTGGTGGGCCTCACCCATGTGGCGCAGGCGCTGACCAACGGCTCCGTGGTCGATACCACCGTCCTGTTCCACCGGTTCTTCCCTCCCCATACCTCGACCCCGGAGAACGATCCCTTCAGCGTGATCGAGGGGGTACTGGCCCGGATCGCGGAGAACCGGGGGCAGCTGTCGCTCTACGCCGCGGTGGCCTTCCTCTGGTTCAGCACCCGGCTGTTCGCGGGGGTGCGCACCTCGCTCAACGACATCTACGACGTCTCGGCGCGTCCGCTCCCCCGCCGCAACTTCCTCCTGAGCCTGCTCGCCGCCAAGCTGCGGGATGCGGGCATGGTGCTGGCGACGCTGGTGCTGTTCCTTGCCAATACCGTGCTGACCACCGGCCTCGCCATCCTGCGCGACCGGGGGGCCGAGCAGGCGCCCCGGGAGCTCGACTTCTTCGTCTCCACCCTCGGCCGCCTCGCCGGTGAAGTGCTGGCCTTCGCCTTCTCGGTGTCGCTCTTCTACGTGACCTATCGCTACGCGTCGCTCCGCCGGCTGCCCTGGCGTACGGCGCTCCTGGCCTCCACCTTCACCGCGATTCTGTTCGAGATCGCCAAGCGTCTGTACGGTCTGTACCTCGCCAACTTCGCCTCCTTCGAGGGGCCTTCGGGCGACGCCAACATCGGGGCGGTGGTCCTGTTCGTGCTGTGGGTGTACTACACCGCCATCGTGTTTCTGCTCGGCGCCGTCGTGGCGGAGACCTGGGAGCTGCGCAAGATGCAGCAGCGGCAGCGCGCGATCCTGGGGTGAGCCCGGGTCCCGCGGCGGCGGTTCCCAAGTCCCGCCCCGCCGGCTATATTCCCCTTGCCCCAGGTCCGGAGGGCATCGGCGCGTGAACCGCGTCAGGACCTCGCCGGTAGCAGCGCTAAGCGATGTCCGGTGTCGCTTCGGGTAGCCTGGGGCAATTCCTTGACGGGCAGGCGGACAGGCGGGCAGACGGGCGGCAGCCCGGGCGCCCCTTCCACCTGCCCGTCTGACCATCTGCCCGTATGGCCCGCTTCCGATGATTGCTCTCGCCCGCCGCTACCGCCCCAAGCGCTTCGCCGATCTCCTGGTCCAGGAGCACGTCGCCACCGTCCTGCGTGGCGCGGTGGCGCGCGGGCGGGTGGGGCACGGGTACCTCCTCACCGGCCCCCGCGGGGTCGGGAAGACCACCGCGGCCCGCATCCTCGCCATGGCGCTCAACTGCCCCAACCGGGATGCCACGGGCGATCCCTGCGGCGAGTGCGAGGACTGCCGCCGCGTCTGGGGCGGGTCGGCCAACCTCGACGTGGTGGAGATCGACGCCGCCAGCAATCGCGGCGTGGACGACGCGCGGGAGCTGCGCGAGCGGGCCATGTACGCGGCCTCGCAGGAGGGCCGCTACAAGGTCTACATCGTGGACGAGGCCCACATGCTCACCCGCGAGGCCTGGAACGCGCTCCTCAAGATCCTCGAGGAGCCGCCGCCCCGCGTGGTATTCGTCTTCGCCACCACCGAGCCGCAGAAGATCGCCGCCACCGCGGCCCCGGTGCTCTCCCGGCTGCAGCGCTTCGACTTCCGCCGGATCGGGCCGGCGGCGATCCGCGACCGGCTCCGCCAGGTGCTCCAGGCGGAAGGCATCGCCGCGGAGGAGGACGCCCTGCAGCTCATCGCCCGCCATGCCGACGGCGGCATGCGGGACGCGCTCTCGCTGCTGGACCAGTGCCTGAGCCTGGGCGAAGGCGCCGTCACCGCGGACCGGGTGCGGGAGATCCTCGGCGTCGCCGACGACGAGGTCTTCACCGAGCTGCTCGGCCTGCTTGCCGATCGCCGGCCGGCCGGAGTGTTCCCGCTGGTCGAGCGGCTGGCCGAAGCCGGGACCGATCTGGTGGAGTTCATGCGGGGAGCGGGCGAGGCGCTGCGCGCCTTGCTCATGCTCCAGCTCGGCAGCGAGCCCGAGGGAGTGACCGAATCGGTCCGGCAGGCGCTGCACGAGTTCCGGGATCGGCTGCAAGCGGGCGACGTGCTGCGCATGCTCAAGCTGCTCACCGAGTGCGAGGCGGCCATCCGGCGCAGCAACAACCCGCGCCTGGTGGTGGAGACGCTGCTGCTCCGCTGGGCCATGCTCGACCGCCTCGTGGACCTGCAGGAGGTCCTGGCGGGTGGATCGCCGGTCGCCCCGGCGGGTCCGCCTGCCCCGTCGGGCTCCGGGGCACCTTCGGCGCGGCGGACGCCGCCGCCGGCTGCTCCGGCTCCGAAGTCGGCGGCACCGGCCGCGCCCCCGACGGCGCCGGCCGCGGGGCCGGGCGTGACCGACGTGGCTCCGGCGGTGGATGCCTTGCGGGAAGCCTGGCCCGACATCGTGGCGGAGGTCCGCGCCACGAGCCGTTTTCTCGGCGAGGCGCTGGCCGCCACGTCGCCCGGCGCCCTCGATGGCGAGTGGCTGACGGTGACGTTGGTGGAGCCCAACCCGCTCTTCGCCGAGCGGCTCCAGGCTCAGGCGGGACGGGTGGAAGACACGCTGCGACGCGCCACCGGCCGGCCCCTCCGTCTCCGGGTGACGGAGGCCACGGGCGCGGCCGGAGCCGAGCCCGCGAGGCCGCGACAGCTCACCGACGAGAGCCTCAAGGCCGAACGCCTCGGGGTGTTCCGCGCCAAGGACGCCGCCCTCGACACGGCGGCCGATGCGTTAGATTTGGAGATCGTCGACTGACCTCGACTTCGAGCCCACCCACCCCTACTTTGCCGAACCATGGCTGGACTTCCCGATAGCATGGCCGATCTCCATCAGCTTCTTCAACTTGGCCAACAGGTGCAGGGCCGCCTGCAGCAGCTCCAGAGCGAGCTGGCCAACCGGACCATCGAGACGTCGAGCGGCGGCGGCATGGTGAAGGTCACCGCCGACGGCCGGGGCACCGTCCGGTCCATCGTGATCGATCCGGCCGTCTATCAGGAGCGGGACGCCGAGTTTCTCGCCGACCTCGTGCTCACGGCGGTCGCCGAGGCGCAGCGTCGCGCGGCCGAGCTCCTGCAGGCCGAGATGCGCAAGGTGCCGTCACTGCCGTTCGCGCCTCCGTTCTGACCGGTGAGCGCCATCGAGGAGCTGATCACCGAGCTCGCCCGGCTGCCCGGTATCGGCCGCAAGACGGCCCAGCGTCTCACCTTCCATCTACTGCAGCAACCTCCGGAACAGGCCGCCCGCCTCGCCTCCGCCCTGGTGGCGGTCACCGAGCGGGTCCAGGCCTGCCGGGACTGTGGAAACCTCACGGAGGAGCAGCCGTGCGGAATCTGCAGCGATCCCCGGCGGGATGCGGCGGTGCTGTGCGTGGTGGAGGAGGCCTCGGCCATCGGGGTGGTGGACCGGTCCACCGACTTCCGGGGCCGCTACCACGTGCTGGGCGGCCGGCTCTCGCCCCTCGACGGGATCGGCCCCGAGGCCCTCCGGCTCGACCGACTGGTGCACCGGGTCGAGGAAGGGCGAGTCCGCGAGGTCATCCTGGCCACCAACCCCTCCATGGAGGGGGAGGTCACCGCCACCTACATCCAGCAGCTCCTGGCCGGCCGCGGGGTGCGGGTCACCCGCCTCGCGCGGGGGCTGCCCATGGGCGGGGACCTGGAATACGTGGACGGCGTCACTCTGGCCCACGCTTTGCTCGCGCGGCAGGAGGTCGGCTGATGCGCTCCAGGGGCTGGCCCTTCGCCGGCGGGGTCGCCGTCGGGGTCGCGGCGGGGTGGGTGCTGGCCCAGCGCCGGCTGGCCGTCCACCGGAGCGCCCTCTTCAGCCGGCGGCCGCTCCGGCGGCTCGCCGCGCTGGGCTTTCTCGCCGGGCAGGCCGACGTGGAGACGGTGCGCCTGCTCCGGGACTACCTCTCCTGGGAGCGCCAGCCGATGCTGCGCCGCCGGGCGACCGCGATCGTCCGCCGGATGGAGGACACCCTGCGATGAGGCCCGCCCGATGAGCGGTGCGTCCAGTTGGTCGTTCCGGGAGGACGACTCACGCCGGATCCAGGAGATCCTGAGCGGCTTCCTCGGCGAGTCGAACGCGCGCACCGCCCTCATCGTGGACCGGACCGGCCAGATGGTAGCCACGGTGGGCGAGGCGCCGGCGTTCGACCCGACCGCGTTCGCCTCCCTCACCGCGGCCGACTTCAGCGCCAACGATCAGCTCGCCCGGATGCTGGGCGAGCCCGAGTTCGGGGCCCTCTTCCACCAGGGTGAGCGGGAGTCCATGTACCTGGCCGACGTGGCCCGGCGGGTCATCCTGGTGGTGCTGTTCGACAATCGCACGACGCTGGGGCTGGTGAAGCTGCGGGTGAAGTCCGCGGTGGGACGGCTCAACGAGGTGTTCACCGACATGTTCAGCCGGGACGGGACCAGTGCGCCGGGAGTGGCGTCGGATTTCCTGGGCGAGGCGGAAGACGAGATCGACAAACTGTTCGGGGCCTGAGGAGAACTCCAGCGCATGTCGATGATCAACTACGCCTCTCGCGAGATCAACTGCAAGCTCGTCTACTACGGGCCCGGATTGGGCGGCAAGACCACCAATCTCGAGTTCGTCTACAACAAGGTGGCACCCGCCTCCCGGGGCAAGATGATCTCCCTGGCCACCGAGACCGAACGGACCCTTTTCTTCGATTTTCTTCCGGTCGATCTCGGCAACATCCGCGGGTTCAAGGTCAAGTTCCACCTCTACACG
>DASUSR010000213.1:0-8240 GCA_036375015.1 Gemmatimonadales bacterium | reverse complement strand
CCGCCCGTCCGGAAGCGTCACCCTGACCGAGCTCCGGAAGGTTTCCCGGTAGTAGCCCCCCTCGGGGTGGGAGCGCAGTCCCAGGCGCAGGATCGTCGCCTCGGCGTCCATGGAAGCGGCGGTCAGGCGGGGCGGCTGCCGTTGGTCAGCGCCTCGGACGTCGGCGCCGGGGCGACCGTGGCGCGCCAGGGAAGCCGTTCGGCCACCCGGGTCCAGAAGGTGAGCGGCCGCGCCGGCAACCCGAAGTGCTCCAGCGCCTCGGCCCGGAGCCGTTCCGCGTTGCGCCGACCTACTTCGCGGAGCACCCGCCGGCGGAAGAGCTTCGCGGTCTTGAGGGGCCGCTCCCCCGAGGGGTCGAGCTGGTGGGCCGTGACGCTCTGCCCGCCGAGCAGCTCCATCATGTAGTCGTAGGAAATCCCGAGATGCCGCTCCACATCGGCGTCCTCGAGCCGCCACCGGCTGTATTCCCGCGCCACTTTGGTGGCCCGATGCCAGCTGGTCGTCTCGGTCAGGTGGACCATGCCGCGGAACAGCCGCCGGTTGGTCCGGACACTGAAGATCGTCGGCGCGATGATGCGGTCGAGATGCGCGTCGGCGTCGCCATGATCCAGCAGGATGACGTCCTTGGCCGTCCGGGAGTACGCCTCGCCCAGATGGGTCTCCACCCGCGTCTCCCAGTAGCTGTGGCCCACCGCGGCCGTGCTGCTGGTGAGCATGAGCTGGCGGGGAACGAAATAGTTGTGCGCCACCGTGTCGGCCGAGAGGTGGCAGAGGTAGCCCAGCCCGAAGGCGCGCAGCGCGTCGGACTCCGCCAGGTCGTGAATCTCCTGCCCTACGTGCCAGTAGTGACAGTGCCGCCCCAGCGGGGCATAGTGCTTGGCGATGGAGGAGTCGGCCGCGATGTTGCCGTAGAGGAAATCGAACGGATAGGAGCGCAGCAGGTCGGCGACGGCCGCGGGGAGGAGCGGGAGGTTGGCGAGGACCGTCTCGCCCAGATAGATGTGGGTGCCCGGGGTCCAGGCGTGGGCGCTGTCCGGGAATGCCAGACAGACCAGCGCCACCCCCACGAAGGCGAGCGCGACCGTCGACCACCGCATCAGCGCCGCGGGACCAGCAGGCGCCGCACTCGGCCGAGCATGCCGTTGCCGGCCCGCGCGGAGCGCAGGGCCGCGGCCACGTCGAGCGCGGTGTCCTCCACCTCGTCGTGCACCAGGTCGTACAGGGTCTCCAGGTCCGCCAGCCTGCTTTCCACGTGATCCACTCCCCGCACCATCTTCCGCCGGAGCCGCCGTCCGGTCTGCGTGAACGCGCCCACCTCGTGTCGCAGCGTCACCACGAGGTCCTGCCCCTGCTCGGTCAGACGCCGGACGGTGGTGACCGTCTGCCGCACGTCGTCCTGCAGGCCCTCGGCCATGGCGCTCACCCGCTTGACCTGGGCGGCGAGCCGGAGCACCGCCAGGCCCAGTGCGAGGGTGAGTGCGAGCAGGGAGACCGCGATCATCGCGAGGGAGATCGCCATCGTGGGTCCGACCCAGTCCGGCAGGGCAGCCGTCTGCACCAGCGTGAGTGTCGGCATGTGCTCTCCTCAGGGTGACACCGTTCAAAAACAATGGCGTCCCCGGTCGGCCGCAACCCCCTCGCTCGCTTGACGCGTGCACCCGGGCTGGTCAGCTTTGGCCATGCCTCCTCGCTTCCTGGTTCGCGGCGGTCGTCCACTGCGTGGAACCGTGCGCCCTGCCGGCAACAAGAACGCCGCGCTTCCCATCCTCGCGTCGACCGTGCTCGCCGACGGTCCCATGGAGCTCGACAACATTCCCCGCATCCGGGATGTCGAGACCATGCTCGCGCTGCTGGTCGATCTCGGGGCCAGCGCCGAGTGGACCGGGCCGAACGCGGTGCGGGTGGACGCGCGCGGGGTGCGTCCCAAGCCGCTCGATCCCGGCCTCTGCGCCCGGATCCGCGCCTCCATCCTGCTCGCCGGCCCGCTTCTGGCCCGGTTCGGCACGGTGACCCTGCCGCCCCCGGGCGGAGACGTCATCGGGCGCCGCCGGGTCGATACCCATTTTCTCGCTCTGGAGCAGCTGGGCGCGTCGGTCACGGTCGGCGACCGCTACGAGCTCGAGGCCAAGGGGCTCAGGGGCAGCGACATCTTCCTCGACGAGCCTAGCGTCACCGGCACCGAGAACGCCCTGATGGCCGCGGTGGCGGCCCGGGGCCGCACCGTCCTCCGCAACGCCGCCTGCGAGCCGCACGTCCAGGATCTCGCCCGGGCGCTGGTCGCGATGGGGGCGCAGATCGAGGGGATCGGCTCCAACGTCTACACCATCGAGGGGGGACGCCCGCTCGGTGGCGCCGCCTACACCATCGGGCCCGATCACATCGAGATCGGTAGCTTCATCGGGCTCGCGGCCGTCACCAACGGTGAGGTGGTGATCGACCCGGTGCGGGGCGAGGACCTGCGCAGCACCCTGCTGGGCTTCGAGCGCCTGGGCATCCGCCCGCTGCTCGACGGCCACCGACTGACGGTGAGCGCCGACCAGGAGCGACGAATCCGCCCGGACCTCGGCGGACACGTGCCCAAGCTCGAGGACGGGCCCTGGCCGGCCTTCCCGGCCGACGTGATGTCCACCACCATCGTGACGGCGACCCAGTGCTCCGGCATGCTGCTCGTGTTCGAAAAGATGTTCGAGTCCCGGCTCTTCTTCGTGGACAAGCTGATCGGCATGGGCGCCCGGATCGTGCTGTGCGACCCCCACCGCGCCGTCATCTCCGGGCCCGCGCCGCTCAAGGGCGGCACGGTGGAGTCGCCCGACATCCGGGCCGGCATGGCCATGCTCCTCGCGGCGCTGGCCGCGGAGGGGCGGAGCACCATCCATAACGTGGGCCAGATCGAGCGGGGCTACGAGCGCGTGGACGAGCGGCTCCGGGCGCTCGGCGCGGAGATCGAGCGGGAGGATGGCTAGCGAGCCGGCACCGTCGCCCCCGGTCTGGCCGGTGGCGACCGAACAGCCGGTGGCGGGAGCGTGTCCCAGGTTCGAGCTCGCCGAGTGGGCCGAGCGCTACGGCATCGTCGCCGGCATCACTGTCCGCGGAGCAGGCGAGGGACGCGGCTTCGATCTGGGGCTGTGGACCGACGCCCCCGCAGCCGAGGTGATGGGCCGCTGGCGCGCCCTGCGTGCCGACCTGCCGGGCGCCGACGGCGTGGTGCTGGGCAACCAGATCCACGGCACGGAGATCGGGCTGGTCGGCGCCACCCGCGGCTGGCTGCAGATGGATGCCATCGACGGGTGGGTCACCACCTCCCACGGTACCTACCTCGCCGTCACCGTCGCCGACTGTATTCCGATATACCTGGCGGTGCCCGGCCGCGGGATCGCGCTGCTCCACGCCGGCTGGCGGGGCATCGCCGCCGGGATTCTCCGGAACGGACTCGAGCACTTGCTGCTGGCCACCGGCGCGGCCGGAGCCGATGTTGTAATGCATTGCGGCATTGGCATTTGCGGTGCGTGCTATGAAGTCGGCTCTGAGGTCATGACGGGGTGCGGGGTGCACTGTACGGGCACGGGCCCGTGGCATCTCGACCTCCGGGCGGTGCTCGCCGAGCAGGCGGCGGCCCTCGGGGTCGGCCGGGTCACGCGCTCGAGCTGGTGCTCCGCCCACGACCGGTCCCGTTTCTACAGCCACCGGGCCTCGCGGGGCGCGGACGGACGCATGGTCGCCTACCTCGGGATACCCCGAGCCCACTACTGATCCCCGCGGCGACTGTGCGAATTTCGATTGACACCCACCGGGTGCCGCACTAGTATTCCCGTGCTGTCCCGGGGGCGCCTCTACGGGCCAACTGTCGATGTGGGGGAGTTCCCCCACATTTTTTTTCCGCTCCGTTGATGTCTGCCGACGCGCTCCTCGCTCCGATTCGCGACCATCTCGCCGGCCTCGGCTTCGAACTGGTCGATCTGCGACGGACCGGGACGTTGCAGCGCCCCATCCTGCAGGTGCGGGTGGACCGCCCGGACAGCCGACCCGGCCAGGGTGTGACGGCCGAGGACTGTGCGGGGATCAGCCGGTCCCTCGAGCATTTCCTGGAATCCAGGGCGATGGTCGGACCGCGCTACGTGCTGGAGGTGTCCTCGCCCGGCCTGGAGCGGCCGCTGCGATGGCCCGAGCACTGGCGGCGGTTCGTGGGCGAGCAGGCGCGGGTCCGCGCACCCCTGCTCGGCGGCCGGCGCACCGTGCGCATCGTGGCGGTCCCCGACGACGAGCACGTGACCGTGCGGGGCGAAGACGGCGCCGAGGTCACGCTCCCGCTGGACACGGTGGCGGAGGCCAGACTGGTGGTGGATTGGAGCCGGCTGGGCAGGCAGGGGAAACCGTAGGGCGCGAAGGCGCCCGTTCCGTGGAGTGAGACGAATGGCAGGTTCGACCGAGATGTTGGCCGCGTTCCGCGAGCTGACCAGCGCCAAGCAACTCGAGCGCTCCGATCTGCTGGAGCTGCTCCGCGACGGCATTCAGGCCGCGCTGGTCCGGAAGTTCGGCCCGAACGTCAAGTTCGAGCTGAGCGTGGACGAGCTGCAGGGAAGCATCCGGGTGGTCCGGCTGCGGCAGGTGGTGGAGACCGTGGAGGACCCCAGCTGGCAGATCTCGCTCGAGGAAGCCCAGTACGAGGACCCCGATTTCCAGGTGGGCGACATGCTGGAGGAGGAGGTCCCCTTCGTGGACTTCGGCCGGCTCGCGGTGCAGGCGGCCAAGCAGCGCATCATCCAGCGGGTGCGCGAAGGCGAGCGGGCCCGCATCCGCGAGGAGTTCGCCTCCAAGGTGGGGGATCTCCTCTCCGGGGAGGTGCAGCAGATCGAGCGCGGCAAGCTCGTCATCATGCTGAACAAGTTTCGCGAGGCCGAGGCGATCATTCCCTACCGGGAGCAGAACCACCGGGAGCACTTCCACCAGGGCGACACCATCCGCGCGGTGCTGAAGCGGCTGGAGGAGACCCCCAAGGGGCCCCGGCTCATCCTCTCCCGGGGCGACCCGCTGTTCGTGAAGGCGCTCTTCCGGCTCGAGGTCCCCGAGATCCAGCAGCAGATCGTCGAGATCCGCGCCATCGCGCGCGAGGTCGGCAGCCGGACCAAGGTCGCCGTGATCTCCCGCGACGACGCCATCGACCCGGTGGGCGCCTGCGTCGGGCTCAAGGGCTCGCGGGTGCAGGCGGTGGTGAACGAGCTGGGCGGCGAGCGGATCGACATCGTCCCCTGGTCCCCGGACCCGGAGCGGTTCGCCCGGCTGGCGCTGGCGCCCGCGCGGGTGGCCAAGGTGTTCTCCGATCCCGAGGCCAAGACCATCCAGGCGGTGGTGGACGAGGACCAGCTCTCGCTCGCGATCGGCCGCAACGGGCAGAACGTCCGGCTCGCCTCCGAGCTCACCGGCTGGAAGATCGACCTGTACTCCAGCCGCGAGTGGCTGGAGCGCGGCGGCGAGGGCCCGCTCTTCGCGCCGCTCCCGCCCGAGGAGGACATGGCCTCCCAGGTGCCGCTGAGCGAGCTGCAGGGCCTCTCGCCCGAGCTCACGGCCATTCTCGAGGGTGCCGGCTACCGGATGCTGAACGACATCCTCGACCTCGAGCGCGAGGACATCGCCAAGATCCCGGGCATGGCTCCGGAGACCGCGGACCAGCTCATGGCCTTTCTGGCGGAGCTGACCGAGGAGGGCGGCGAGGAGGCGGGCGGGGCCCGGGGGAATGGGTGAGCCGGCTCGCCTGCTCGGCCTGATCGGACTGGGCTATCGCGCCCGAACCGTGACGATCGGGGTGGATGCGGTCCGCAGGGACCTGCAATCGGGGAAGTGTCGGTGCGTGGTGGTGGCGGAGGATGCCAGCCCCCGCGCCGTGGACAAGGTGGTCCGGCTGGCGGCGGCCAAGGGAGTGCCGCTGCTGCCGGGCCCGCGCGCCGCCGCGATCGGCGCGCAGGTCGGGAAGCCGCCGGTCATGGCGGTAGGTGTGCGGGACCGCGCGTTGGCCGGCGGCATGGTGCAGCTGGCGCCCGTACGCAGCTGATGGAGGGTTGAGTGGTCAAGACGAGAGTGCACGATCTCGCCGCGGAATTCGGCATCGCGCCCGAACAGCTCCTGGGCATGCTCAAGGAGATGAACATCTTCGTGCGCAGCCACATGTCGGCCCTGGAGAACGATCAGGTGTCGGCGGTCCGCGTCCGGTGGGAGCGGGAAAAGCGCAAGCACGCCGAGGAGCCCGCGGCCAAGAAGGGTCGCCGCAAGGCGGTCAAGGCCGAGCCCGCGCCCGCGCCGGTCGAGGTGAAGCCGGCCAAGCGGCGCCGCACGGCGGCCGAAGTCGCGCAGGTCGAGGCGCAGGCCCAGGCCGAGAAGGCCGCCGAGCTCGCGGCGCTCGAGCTGGAGCGGCCCGTCGTGGAGCTCGAGGAGCAGGCTCCGGCCCAGTCGCTCGAGGAGCGCGCCCGCGCGCTTTTCCGCGATCTGCCTCCGGCCCCGCCCGAGCCGGACGACCAGTCGGTCGCGGTGGAGGAGGCGCCCACGGCGCGTCCGTCCGAGCCGGCCACCGTGCCCTCCCGTCCCGCGGGCGAGCCCGGCCGCGCCCCCTTCATCCCGCCGCGCATCCAGCGGCCGCCCGCCGTGCCGCGCGGGCCCAAGCCGGTCTTCAGCAGCAGCGCGCCGGCGCGCCCCGGTGCCGAGCGCGGGGCGGCGCCGCCGGCCCGTACCTTCGGTCCCGACGCGGAGAAGGGCGGCGGCCGGAAGAAGGGCAAGAAGGGCAAGCGCTCCACGGTGGATCAGGATGCGGTGCAGGCCAACATCCTGCGCACCCTGCAGGGCATGAAGGGCGCCCCGGGCCGCAAGGGCCGTCGCGCCGACGAGCCGTCGTTCCGCGAGCTGCAGGCCGGCCGCCTGGCCGAGGAGCGGGAGCGGGAGAAGACCCGGATTCGGGTCAACGAGTTCATCTCCGTGTCCGAGCTCGCCGGCGCCATGAAGGTGCCCGCCACCCAGATCGTCCAGTTCGCCTTCAAGGAGCTGGGCCTGATGGTGACGGTCAACCAGCGGCTCGACTTCGACCAGATCGAGCTGATCGCGTCCGCCTTCGGGTTCGAGGCGGTGCGGGAGGACGAGTACGCGGCGGAGCTGGAGAGCACCGAGGCGGAGGAGAGCGCGGCGGACCTGCGATTCAGGCCCCCGGTGGTCACCATCATGGGCCACGTGGACCACGGCAAGACCTCGCTGCTGGACCACATCCGCAAGGCCAACGTGGTCGCCGGGGAGGCCGGGGGCATCACCCAGCACATCGGCGCCTACCACGTCACCCTGCCCAGCGACCGGAAGATCACCTTCCTCGACACGCCGGGCCACCAGGCGTTCACCGCCATGCGCGCCCGCGGCGCGCAGGTCACCGACATCGTCGTGCTGGTGGTCGCGGCCGACGACCAGGTGATGCCCCAGACCATCGAGGCCATCAGTCACGCCCGCAACGCGGGCGTGCCGATGATTGTCGCGATCAACAAGGTCGACCTTCCCAGCGCCAACGTGCCGAAGGTGAAGCAGGACCTGCTGCAGCACAACGTGGTGCTGGAGGAGTTCGGCGGGAATGTGCTCTCGGCGGAGATTTCGGCCAAGAAGGGCACCGGGATCGAGGCGCTGCTCGACCAGATCCTGCTCCAGGCCGAGATCCTCGACCTCAAGGCGAATCCCGAGGGCAAGGGACACGGGACCGTGCTCGAGGCCACCCTCGACCCCGGCAAGGGGCCGCTCGCGACCATCCTGGTGCAGAAGGGCACGCTCCGGGTGGGCGACAACTTCATCTGCGGCAAGTTCAGCGGCCGGGTGCGCGCGCTCTACGACGAGCGCGGCAAGACGGTGAAGGAGGTCGGCCCGTCCATTCCGGTGCAGATCCTCGGTTTCGAGGGCGTCCCCGCCGCCGGCGACACCTTCGCGGTCGTCACCGATGCGGTCGAGGCCCGCGAGATCGCCCAGAAGCGGCAGCGGCTCGAGCGCGAGGCGCAGAACCGCCGCAGCGCGCGGGGCGGTACGCTCGAGGACTTCAGCCGCGCCCTCAAGGAAGGCGAGGTCTCCACCCTCCGGATCATCATCAAGGCCGACCAGGGGGGGCCCGCCGAGGCGCTGACCGACGCGCTCGCCCAGCTGGGCACCGGCGAGGTGCGGGTGGACGTGGTCCACCGCGGCGTCGGTGCCATCACCGAGAGCGACATCCTGCTCGCCAAGGCCTCGGGAGC